>NZ_DASPMG010000022.1:0-5213 GCF_035627195.1 Azospirillum sp. | reverse complement strand
GCCCAACGGCATCCGCGACTCCCTGGGCGGCGTCGTCCTGGCCGACGCCTGGACGGCGGTGCACCTGAGCCTGCTGCCGCGCGGCCGGGAGATGGTGGACGAGGGCGACGTGCGGCTTCTGCGCCGGCTGGTGCCGCACGTCCAGCGCGCGGTGCGGGTCCACCGCCGCCTGCAGGCCGCCGAGGTCGAGCGCGACGGCATGCTGCGGGCCTTCGAGCGGCAGGCCATCGGCTTCATCATCTGCGACGGGCAGGGGCGGCTGCTGTTCGCCAACCCGGAGGCGGAACGCCTGCTGCACGGCGGCGGGTTGTCCGTGGCGCAGGGGCGGCTGCGCGCCGGCAACGGGGTGGGGGAGGCGCTGGCCCGCGCGCTTGCCCAGGCGACGGCGGTGCCGCACGCCGCCGGCTCGGTGCTGCGCGTGCCGCGCCCGGACGCGGCGGCGCTGTCCGTGCTGGTGTGCCCGTTCCGCGGCCGGATCCCGCTGGTCGGCGGCGAGGAGCGGCTGGCGCTGCTGTTCGTGACCGACCCGGAGCGCTGCGGCCGCCTGCGCGAGGAGCACCTGACGCGCCTCTACGGCCTGACGGCGGCGGAGGGGCGCCTGCTGCTGGCGCTGCTGCAGGGGCGCCGCCTGGCCGAGCATGCGGCGGCGGCCGGCGTCAGCATCACCACGGTGCGCAGCCAGCTGCAGTCCATCTTCGCCAAGACGGGCGTCGGGCGGCAGGCCGACCTCGTCCGCCACGTGCTGGCCGACCCCATCAGCGGCCTCGCGCACGAGGATTGAGCCTTCCGGATCAAAGATCGGCATCAAAGATCAGCTTCGAAGATCGGCATCATCCGTTTGCAGGATGCCCGGCGCATTCGCAGCCCTCATAGTTGCCCTGGCTTAACCTTAAATGCCGGGAAAGCGCCGATGGAACGCGAGAGCCGCCTTGCCCTGGTCATCGACGACGACCCGCTGGAACGGATGAGCTTCGGCGCCTTCATCGAGGACCAGGGCTGGCGCGTGCTGGTCGCGGCCAACGGCGCGGAGGCGGCGGCCGAGATCGTCGGGCGCGCCATGTGCCCCAGCCTGATCCTGTGCGACCGCCACGTGGCGGGCGAATCGGGGCTGGCGGCGCTGCTGCGCCTGCGCTCGCTGTGCGGGCCGCGGGTGCTCTACGTCCTGCTCACCGGCGACACCCTGCCCGAACTGGTCGGCCGTCTCGCGCACGAGGGGGTGCGGGCCGTCTACAAGCCGGTCATGCCGGAGGACATCTGCCGGCTGCTGAGGGAGGCGGGAAGGGCGTGACGGCGCACGCCCCTCCCGTGGCTCCGCATCAGTTCTTGGGCTGGAGGCTGGCGGCGGTCTGGCCGAAGAGGATGCGCTTGCTCTCCTCCGTCACGGTCGGCGTGTCGGCCAGCGGCTTGCCCTTCTCATAGGCGCGCACGGTCGCCGGGCGTTCGGCGATGGCGGTGAACCAGCGCTTGAGGTCCGGGAAGTCGTCGAGGTTCTGGCCCTGGCGCTCGTACGGGACGACCCAGGGATAGCAGGCCATGTCGGCGATGCTGTAGCCGTCCCCGGCGATGAAGGCGCGGCCCGCAAGGCGGCGGTTGAGCACGCCGTACAGGCGGTTGGTTTCCTTGACGTAGCGCTCGACGGCGTAGGGGATCTTCTCGGGCGCGTACTGGCCGAAGTGGTGGTTCTGCCCGGCCATGGGGCCCAGGCCGCCGACCTGCCAGAACAGCCATTCCAGCACCGTTTTGCGGCCGCGCAGGTCGGTGGGCAGGAACTTGCCGGTCTTCTCGGCCAGGTAAAGCAGGATGGCGCCGGATTCGAACAGCGACACCGGCTCGCCCCCATCGGCGGGAGCGTGGTCGACGATGGCCGGCATGCGGTTGTTGGGGGCGATCGCCAGGAAGTCCGGCTGGAACTGGTCGCCCTTGCGGATGTCCACCGGCACGATGCGGTAGTCGAGGCCGGCTTCCTCAAGGAACAGCGTGATCTTGTGGCCGTTGGGCGTCGGCCAGTAGTGAAGGTCGATCATGCGGGGTCTCTTTCTCCTTGTCTTCTACTCCCGGCCGCTAGCCGCGGTCGAGGGCGGCGAGCGCCCGGCGCCGGATCAGGCCGGCCAGCCGGGGGTGGCGGCCAACCGCCGGGGTCAGCCACAGCCGACGCCCGTCGATGGCGCGCCCGTCCAGGCCGCCACCGCCGTCGCGCAGCATGGCGGGCAGGTCCTCCTCCTCATGATGGCCGCCGGAAAGGAAGAAGGGAACCACCACCACGTCGGGGCAGCCCGTCGCCGCGCGCCACTTGCTGGCCAGCGGCGGCTGCTCCAGGTAGATGGCCCCGACGTCGCCATAGCGCCCGGTCGCCGTCAGTGCGTCCACCAGCGCCATGGTCGAGCGTTCCGAGGCCGGGCGCCGCACGCTGCCGTGCCCGGCCACCAGCAGTCCCGTCCGCGCCGGGTCGAGCCCGGCGCCGGCCATGGCCGAGTCGGCGAGGTCGGCGGCGATGCCGACCACCTCCGGGTCGAGGCCGATGGGCGGCAGCACCGTCAGCCGGTCCATGGCGCCGCTCTCGGCCAGCAGGCGCGGCAGCACCATGCGGGCGACGCCGCCCTCCGTCGCCAGCAGCGGCACCACGACGACGCGGCCGGGCGGCAGCGACTCCAGGGCTTCCTTGGGGGAAGGGGCCTGCAGGGCGAACGACGTGCCCACGGCGGCGAACGGCCCGCATCGCAGCAACTCGCCCGCCAGCGCCGTGGCGATGGCCGCGCCCGCGCCGTCGGACGTGCCGTGCGCGAAAAGGAGGAGGGCGGCGTCTTCCGGCGAGGTGGCGGCGGGCAACGGCTGGGCGGGCATTGTCATTCCCCGGAGTGTCCTACGTTTTGAAACCTAGCGCCCCGGTGCGGCTTTGGCGATACGGCAGCGGGGGGCGATACGGCAGCGGGATTGAAAAATTAGTCGAGCCTAATGTAATGTGTCCTTCGGGCGAGTGCCCGGACTTTCACGTGTGGAGGGCCGCCATGGGTGCCGTCGTGCAATCCTTCTTCGACCGCCAGACCGCGACGGTGAGCCATGTGGTGCACGCCGGCCCTGGCAGCGTGTGCGCGGTGATCGACGCGGTGCACGACTTCGACATCAAGTCGGGCCGCCGGCGCACCGACTCGGCCGACCAGATCGTCGCGTTCGTCACCACAAACCGGCTCCGCGTCGACTGGATCCTGGAGACGCACATCCACGCCGACCACCTTTCGGCCGCCCCCTATCTCAAGGAAAAGCTGGGCGGGCGCATCGGTGTGGGCGAGCGCGTGCGCGAGGTGCAGCGGATCTTCAAGGGCATTTTCAACGCCGAAGCCGAGTTCGCCACCGACGGCAGCCAGTTCGACCACCTGTTCACCGACGGCGAGGCGTTCACCGTTGGCGACCTGAAGGCGCGGGTGATGCACGTGCCCGGCCACACGCCGGCCTGCGTGGCCTTCCTGGTGGAGGACACGGTGTTCGTCGGCGACACGCTGTTCCTGCCGGACGTCGGCACGGCGCGCTGCGATTTCCCCGGCGGCGACGCTGGCGAGCTGTACCGCTCGATCCGCCGCCTGCTGGACCTGCCGGGGGAGACGCGCATGTTCGTCTGCCACGACTACCCGCCGTCCGGCCGTGAACCCGCGTGGGAGACCACGGTAGCCGAGCAGCGGCGGTCCAACATCCACGTGCGCGACGGCGTGTCGGAGGCGGATTTCGTGGCGTTGCGGACGGGCCGCGACAAGACTCTGGAAATGCCGGCGTTGTTGTTGCCGTCCGTGCAGTGCAACATGCGGGCGGGCCACCTGCCGCCGGCCGAGGCGGACGGCGTGCGCTACCTCAAGATCCCGGTGGATCGCCTCTGATCTGACAAGCGAGAGAACGATGCTGAGCCTCAGTCAACTCGAGAACCAGGTCTTCGCCAACGGGCAACTGAGCCCCGAGGACGTCGCCGAACTGGCCCGCCAGGGCGTGAAGACCATCGTCAACAACCGCCCGGACGGCGAGGAGGCGGGGCAGCCGACCTCCGACGCGGTGGCGAAGCTGGCCGCCGAGCACGGCATCGAATACCACTACATCCCGGTGGGCCGCGACCCGCTGACCGCGGAGCAGGTGGACAAGATGGCCGGCGTGCTGAAGGATTCGCCGCGCCCGATCGTCGCCTACTGCCGCTCGGGCATGCGGTCGTCGACGATCTTCAGCTACGCCAAGGCGCGGCTTTTTGAACAGCGCTGAGCGCTTGAGCCGGGCCGTTCCCCGGTGCCCCAATACCTGCGATGATTTCCGTGGGGCACCGGTTGCGGCGCCCCACGGCACCGGAGACGGTCCCATCGGAAACGGTCCCATCGGAAGCGGTACATGACGACGGCGCTCCTGCCCGACGCGATGCCGCGCACCGGGCCCTTCTCCCTGGACGACGAACCCGCCTACCGGCGCTGGCGCGACGGGAAACTGGCCGCGCATCCGGCGTCGGTGGGCGACCTCGTGGTCGAACTGCGCAACCCGCTGGATCCCGGTCCGGCCGAGGAGGCGGCGCTGCGCGACCGCATCCGCCGCTGCAACATGGCGGTGTTCGCCGGGCCGGTGGCGGAGCAGGCGACGCAGGAGCGCATGCGGGCCTTCGCCGCCCGTTTCGGCCTCCATCGGCTCGACACCAACATGCTGGCCGACGAGGACGGCATCACGCCGCTGTCCGTCGCCGCGGATGGGCCGCGCCGCAACTACATCCCCTACACCGACCGGCCGCTGTCCTGGCACACGGACGGCTACTACAACACGCCGGACCGTCCGGTGCGCGGGCTGCTGCTCTACACCGTCCGGGACGCGGCGGAGGGGGGCGACAACGCGCTGCTGGACCACGAGATGGCCTACATCGCGCTGCGCGAGGCCGATCCCGGCCACGTCGCGGCGCTGATGCGCGACGACGCCATGACCATCCCGCCGAACGCCGAGCCCGGCCAGCCGCCGCGCCCGGCGCAGGCCGGGCCGGTGTTCTCGGTGGACGACGGGGGGAACCTGCACATGCGCTACACCGCGCGGACGCGCAGCATCGTGTGGGCGGACGATCCGGCGGTGCGGGCGGCGGTGGCGGCGCTGGGCGCGCTGCTGAACGGCCCGTCGCCGTGGATCCTGCGCGCCCACATGACGCCGGGGCAGGGGCTGCTGTGCAACAACGTGCTGCACAACCGCACCGGCTTCCGCGACGACCCGGC
>NZ_DASPMG010000021.1:0-26646 GCF_035627195.1 Azospirillum sp. | reverse complement strand
CCTTGCGCGGCGCGCAGCACCAGCTGCTTGTCGACGTTCGCCATTTCCTCGCGCGCGATCAGCAGCATGCCGATGCCGGCCGAGTCGACGAACTCCAGCGCGCTGAGGTCGAGGATCTGGCGCTTGGCCTTGTTCTGCAACATCTCGCGGATGAGCGCGCGGAGCTTGGCATGGTCGTTGAAGGTGAGGCGGCCGCGCAACCGGACCACCGCATCCTGCTCCTTGACGTCGATTCCGTAGTCCATAGATCCGATGTCCCTGGTGGGTCCCTAGGAGGCCGCGCCGGGTAAAGGCGGGGGGCGGTTCAGAAAAGCTCGATGTCGCCGCCGGAACTGTCGTCCTGGCCCGCATCCACGTCAAGCGCGCCGTGCATGTCCAGCGCCGTGCCTTCCAGCAGCAGTTTGCGCACGAACCGTTCGCGCATTTCGCTCAGCTTGAAGCGGCCGAGCAGTCCGTCCAGCCATTCCTGCGGCAGCGGGATGTCGCCCGGCGGCATCTCGGCGCGGGTGCGGACCTCCAGGTCCTCCAGGCCGGCGGTGACGACGGTGAGGCTGTCATTGATGGCTTCCAGGCGCTGCTTGGTCAGGTCCTGGAACTGCATGCGGGTGACCATGTGGCCGATGGTCTGCGACATGTCGCCGGACGCGTGCGCGGCGGTCTCCAGCACGCTCTGGAAGTGCGCGGTCTGCTTGACCAGGCTCTCCATCGTTTTGTCGACGCGCTCCTTGGCCAGCATCTGCGGCGACATGTCGGTGTTGGCGATCTCGCGCAGGATGTCGTGGCCGTGCCGCACGCCGCTGACCACGGCGCCCACCTTGCTGCGCATGCGCTCGGCCAGTTCCGAGGTGGTCCGCGACAGGTGCCGCACCTCCTGCGCCACCACGGCGAAGGTCTTGCCGGCCTCGCCGGCCCGGCTCGCCTCGATGGTGGCGTTCAGCGCCAGGAAGTTGGTCTGCCGGTTGATGGCGTCGATGTCGCCGATCGACTTCTCCAGCTCGCCCACGTCCTTCTGCACGTCGTCCAGCAGGTAGACCATGCTCATGGCGCGCATGGACAGCTGGACGATGTTGGAGATCATCTCGGCGATCATCTCCTGCATGTGGTTGACCAGCTCGTCCAGCGGCACGCGCTCGCCGTCGATGGCGACGGAGCCGGCCATGGCGACGATCTCCTCCACGCGCCGCGACTGCTCCAGCGCCCGTTCCGCCAGATCGCGGAAGCGCGAGGAGAGGTCGAGCGTGGCGTCCTCCACCGTGTCGGAGGTGCGCGTCAGCTCGCCCTGGATCGCCTCGATCGTGCGGCGCTGCACGTCGGCGAAGCCCATCCAGGTGGCCAGCAGGTCGGTGTGCACGGCGATCTGGTCACGGCCGGCCGGGGCCGGGCCGTCCGGCCGGGGCGCCACCTGGGCCGCCACCGGGGCCGCCGCCGGCGCCGCGGTGGCGGCCGGTTCGCTGCGGGCGTGCCAGTTCAATGCCATGTCCTGCTCCTCAACTCACCCGCGCGCGCTCGCCGATGGCGTCGAACGCGCGCAGCATCTCCGCCGGGATCTGCGCCAGCGGCAGCTCGATGGCCACGCCGCCGGCCTCCTTCGCCGCGCGGGGCATGCCATACACCACGCAGCTGCTTTCCGTCTCGCCGATCGTGTAGGCGCCGCCGTCGCGCATGGCTTTCATGCCGGCCGCGCCGTCGCGCCCCATGCCGCTGAGGATCACCCCCACGGCGTTCGGCCCGGCGGCCTTCGCCACCGAATGGAACAGCACGTCCACCGAGGGGCGGTGGCCGCTTACGGCGGGCGAATCCTCGATGCGGCAGACGTAGCCGCCCCCTTCCTTGACCACCGCCAGGTGGCGGTCGCCGGGGGCGATGTAGACCGTGCCCTGCGTCAAACGGTCGCCGCTGGCGGCGACGCGCACGGCGGGTGCGCTCAGCTTGTCCAGCCGGGCGGCGAAGCTGGGCACGTAGCTGGGGCCCATGTGCTGGGTGATGACGATGGGCGGGCAGTCCGCCGGCATGACGGACAGCACCTCGCGGATGCGCTCCACCCCGCCGGTCGAGGCGCCGATGGCGATGAAGCGCGTGCCGGATCCCGCGCGGCGCGGGGTGGCCAGCACCGGGTGCGATGCCGGCGGGCGGCGCATGGACAGGCGCGCGGCGGCGGCGATGCGGATCTTCGCCGCCAGTTCGTGCGCCATCTCCTCGAACCCGTGACCTTCCGACCCGTCGGGCTTGGCGACGCAATCAACCGCGCCGATCTCCAGCGCGCGGATGGTGGCATCCGAGCCTTCCTGCGTGAGGGAGGAGACCATGACCACCGGGGTGGGGCGCAGCGTCATGATCTTCTCCAGGAAGGAGAGGCCGTCCATGCGCGGCATCTCGACGTCCAGCGTGATCACGTCGGGGTTGGTGGCCTTGATCATCTCGCGCGCCTCGTAAGGATCGCGGGCGGCCCCCACCACCTCGATCCCCGGTTCGCGGCCCAGGATGTCCTTCAGCATCTCCCGCATCAGGCTGCTGTCGTCGACGACGACGACGCGGATCGGTCTTGGCATCGTTCAATCCTCCCCGAACAGCTCGACGTCGCCCTCGATGGGCTTTTCCTTCAGCGTCGACCGGAAGCGCAGTTCCTGGTTGACGGTCTCCGACAGCGCTTCCGGCCGCAGCAGCTTGCGTATGGCGCGGCCGTTGTGCGGGAAGTAGTGGACGCGCCGCGCCGACGTGCCGCCCAGGTCCTGCCCGGCCAGCGTCAGCCCCTCGCGCCGCAGGTAGTCCAGCACGAAGGCGGCGTTCTGCCGGCCCACGTCCAGGCTGGAATCGATCACCCTGGCACCACCGAACACCTTCACCTCCAGCCGCGAGCGCCGGCCGCCGCGCGACAGGATCTCGTTGATCAGCCGCTCCATCGCCACGCTGCCGTAGCGGGACGCGGCGTCCGCCGCCCCCGTCTCCGTCTCCGGCACGTCGGGCAGCAGGAAGTGGTTCATGCCGCCCACCGCCGCCGCCGGGTCGTACACGCAGGCCGCCACGCAGGAGCCGAGGGTCGTCACCATCATCACGTCCGGCCGGTCGCTGACCAGGTGGTGGCCGAGGAAGACCTTCAGCGTGTGCGCCTGGAACTGCGGATTGTAATAGCTGCCGCCGTGACGAATCTCGGTCGAACGGCGGCGTGCGTCGGGCTTCATGCCCTAGAGCCTCCGGTAGATGGTCGGGCCGGTCTGGCGGAACGCGTTCGACACGCCGTACAGGCTTTCCGAGTGGCCAAGGTACAGATACCCGTCGTGGGTGAGAAGGCGGGCGAAATTCTCTATCACCTGCGTGCGCCCGACGCGGTCGAAATAAATGAGCACGTTGCGACAAAAAATCGCATCGAACGGCCCCTTCATCGGCCAGTGCTCCAGCAGGTTCAACGGCTTGAAGGTGATCAGCCGTTTCAGCTCGTCGTCCATGGCGAGCTTGGGCTCGCCGTCCTCGCCGCGCGTGCGGTGGGTGAAGCGGTCGCGCACGGACGGCGGGATGCCGGTGGCCGCGTCGGCGGCGTAGAGGCCGCGCCTGGCCGTCTCCACCATGTGCGTGTCGATGTCGGTGGCGAGGATCCGGGCGTCCCAGCGCCGCAGGTCCGGCATGGTGGAGGCCAGCACCATGGCGATGGTGTACGGCTCCTGCCCCGAGGAGCAGCCGGCCGACCAGATGCGCAGCCGCGGCTTGGACGCCTGCGCCTGCCGCTCGCGCGCTTCCGGCAGGAGAGTGCGGCCGAGGTGGTCGAAGTGGTGCGATTCCCGATAGAAGCTGGTCAGGTTGGTGGTCAGCGCGTTGACCAGATAGCCGACCTCGGCCGCGCCCTCGTCGCTCTCCAGCAGCGTGCAGTAAGCGTCGAAGTCCTTCAGCCGCAGGTCGCGCAGCCGCCGGGCGAGGCGGGAATAGACCATCTCCACCTTGTGCTCGGCCAGATGGATCCCGGCCAGCTGGTGGATCAGTCCGGCGATGAAGGCGAAATGCCGCTTCTCGAACGGAAATTCGCGGCGGGAGATGGTGGAGGCGGCGGTCATGGGGAAGGTTCCCGTGTGCGGGCCTTTGCCCCCTCCCTAACCCTCCCCCGCGTTGCTCTCGCCGGATCTTCGATCCGGCTGCCGCGACAGGCGGGCCCTTCGGACCCGCTGAGAGCGGGGGAGGGAACTCCGCCGCCAGCCATCAAACCCTCCACCTCGAAGAGGGGGAGGGTGGCGGAGCGCAAGCGAAGCCGGGAGGGGGCAAGTGACGTGCTCATCCCGTCACCTCACGCCGCCTGCCGGGTCTTGGCGCGCACGTCGCTTGCCAGCTTGTCCAGCAGGCCCAGCACCTCGCGCGAGATGCGCTCCAGCTCCTCCAGGGCGCGGCGCGCCTCGTTGGCGTCACCGGCCTCGTGCGCCTTCAGCGCGCGCTTGCCGGCGGCGTGGAAGCGGGCGTGCGGATCGGCCAGTTCGGCGTAGTAGACGCTGGAGCGCACCATCGGGTCGTTCACCGTGTCGTACCACTTGCCCAGGCGGCAGCCGTGGTGGTCGGCCAGCTTGTCGGCGGTTGCCTCGCCGGTGCCGGCGATGGCCTTGCGGACGTTCTCCAGGAAGGTCAGGTGGTCGATCTTGGTGTTCTCGATCAGCTGCACGTGGCGGGTCAGGTCGCCGCCGCGCCCGGCGGCCGAGGCGCGGTCGAGCGCGAAGAACGCCATCTGCTGGCGCAGCGCCCCCGCCTGCTCCTCCAGCGAGCGGGCGGCGGCGGTGCTCTCCTCGACCAGCGCCGCGTTCTTCTGCGTCATCTCGTCCATCTGGGCGACAGCGCCGTTCACCTCGTCCAGGCCGGAGGCCTGCTCGGCCGTGGCGCGGGCGATCTCGGCCACCAGCTCGGCCACCTGGGTGATGCCGGAGACGATGTCGGTCAGCGTCGCCCCGGCGCTGCGCACCAGCTCCACGCCGTCCTTCACCTGCGCCCCGGAATCGAGGATCAGGCTTTTGATCTCCTTGGACGCCTGGGCGGAGCGCTGGGCGAGGTTGCGCACCTCCTGCGCCACCACGGCGAAACCGCGCCCGGCGTCGCCGGCGCGCGCCGCCTCGACGGCGGCGTTGAGGGCCAGCAGGTTGGTCTGGAAGGCGATCTCGTCGATGACGCCGATGATGTCGCTGATCTTCTGCGACGACTGCTCGATGCGGCGCATCGCCTCCACGGCGCTGGCGGCGACCTTCCCGCCCTTCTCGGCGGCGCGCCGGGCGTCGGTGGCGAAGACGTTGACCTGCTGGGCGTTGTCGGCGTTGGAGCGGACGGTGGCCGCCAGCTGCTCCATGCTCGCCGCCGTCTCCTCCAGCGAGGACGCCTGCTGCTCCGTGCGCTCCGACAGGTCGAGGCTGCCGTCGGCCACCTCGCGGCTGGCCTGGGCGATGGTCTCGGCCGCGCCGTTGATGCGCTTCACGATCTCCGACAGCTTGTCGACGGTGGCGTTGAAGTCCTCCTTCAGGCGGTGGAAGACGCCCTCGTAATGCTTGTCGATGCGCCGCGACAGGTCGCCCTGGGAGAGCGATTCGAACAGCGAGGCCAACTCCTCCGTGGCGTCGGAGACGTTCTGCGCCAGCGTGTTGATGCCCTCGCTGACCAGCCGGAAGAAGCCGTCCTTGCCGCCCAGGTCGATGCGGCGGGAGAAGTCGCCGCGCACGGCGGCGTCGACCATGCCGCTGATCTCGTCCTCGATGGCCAGCTCGGCGGTCAGGTCGCGCCATTCGATGACGGTGCCCAGCCGGTCGCCGTGACGGCCGACCACCGGGTTGACGGTGGCGGCGAAGGTGCGCCCGCCGATCCGGATCCGCATGCGGTGCGTGCCGGTGAGGGCGGCCAGCATGCGCTTGGTGGCGGCCGCGTCCTTGTGGAACACGTCGATGCTGCGGCCGACCAGGGCGGCGCTGTCGAACTGCGGCAATTCCCTGCGGATGTCGGCCTCTGCCGCGCGGAACATGGCCACGATGGCCGTGTTGGCGTAGGTCACCACGCCCTCGTTGTCGGCCATCATGATGTTCGCCGACACGCGGTCGAGCGCGATGCGCGAGCGCAGTGCCCCCACCGATTCGTCCTTGAAGGCGGCGACGGCGCGTGCCATCTCGGCCAGCTCGTCGCGTCCCTCCGTGTAGGGCACGCTGACGTTCAGGTGGCCGTCGGTCAGGTCGGTCATCACCTTGCGGATGCCGTTGGCCGGCTCGACGATGGAGCGGGCGATGGTGCGCGCGGCGACGATGCCGATCAGCAGCGACAGCGCCGCCAGACCCAGCGTCAGGATCAGGCTGAAGCGGCCATCGTCGGTGGCGGACTGCCCCTCCGTGTCCTCGTCGGCGTGCGCGGCGGTGACGATGGCGGCCGCCGCCTCGGCGACGCGGGCACCGATCTTCAGCATCACCTCGTCGCGGTAGCGGTTGACCTCGTTCGTCAGACCGATGGTCTCGCGGAAGGCGGACTGGTAGGCGGGGTAGGTCTGCTCGATCTCGCGCAGGCGTTCGCGCTGCTCCGGACTGGCCGTGGCTGCCGCGGCGGCGCGGGCATGCGTGGCCATCTGCTGGAGGATGCCGTCGAAGCCGGGCAGGCCCGAGGTGTCGCCGGCACCCAGGAAGCGGCTGGCGATGAAGCGCGCCATGGTCCACTGGTTCACCGCCTTCTGGGCGGCCAGTTCGACCTCGCGCTCGCCGCCGGTCTCGGCCGCCTTCACGGTGTCGGTGAACAGCGTGGTGACGCGGCGGCCGACGGGGACCATGCGCTCCTGCTGGAGGCGGTCGAGCTGGGCACGCAGCGCCTGGACCTTGTCGAACTCCTGGTGGTACTCGGCGTGGGCGCGGTTGAACGTCTCGAAGCGCTGGGTGTGGCCGGAGGCGCGGATGATGTCGCGGGCGTCGGCGATGGTCTTCTCAATGGCGACGCGGCGCTGGCGCAGGCGGTCGACGAAGGCGGGATCGCCGGAATAGAGGTAGTTGCGCGCCTCGATGCGCAGGTTGGCCATGTCGGTCTCGAGGCCCTTGGCCAGGGTCGAGATGTCCGACGAGCGCATCAGCGCCTCGACGTGGGCGCCGCCGCGCGAGATGTTGAGCAGCGCCACCGCCGCCTGCGCCACGAGCAGCACCAGGACCAGCCCGAAGGCCAGCCACAGCCGCCGCGCGATCCGCATGTTCGAGACCAGTCCTCCGACCCCATTGGCCATCACACACGCTCCCGATTCTTTTTTGGATGTTGGGCCGTAGGTTGGGTTGAGCCGCGGGCGAAAACCCAACGCGCCGGCCGTGTCGAAGGGTGTCGGGTTTTCGGCTGCGCCTCGACCCAACCGACAAACCCTACTGGTGCTCCAGCGCCGGCGGCGCCTTGGCCAGGGCATCCTCGCCGCCGGCCTCGGCGGCGAACAGCTTCTCCACGCTCAGCAGCGTCACCATGCGGTGGTCGGCGGTGTAGAGGCCGCTGAGGTATTCGGCGTCCACCATGCCGCTGTCCACGTCGGGCGGCGGCTTGATCTCGTCGTGGCCGATGGCCAGGATGTCGGAGATGGCGTCCACCAGGATGCCGCGCGTGCGCTCGCCCACCTGGATCACCACCACCACGTGGCGCTTCGTCACCTCCGTCGCCCCGCCGCCGAAGCGGGCGCGCAGGTCGAAGATCGGGATGATGATGCCGCGCAGGTTGATCACGCCCCGCACGTAGTCCGGCAGGTTCGGCAGCCGGCTTTCCGGCGTCCAGCCGCGAATCTCGCGCACGGACAGGATGTTGACGCCGTACTCCTCGCTGCCCACGGTGAAGGTGACGTACTGCTCCTCGTGGGCGTTGGCGTTCGCGGCGGCATCCGTGCGGACGGCGACGGGGGCAAGCGCGGTCGAGCTGCTCATCATAGGCCTCAAACCGGTTCGAGTTCGGGGGGAGGAAGGGCGGCGACGGGACGTGTGGTGGAGGAGGAGTCGGCATGCCGGCTCATCTCGCGCAGCCCCGCGACGTCGAGGATGAGGGCGACGCGGCCGTCGCCCAGGATGGTCGCCGCCGCCACGCCGTCGAGGCGGCGGAAGTTGGCTTCCAGGCTCTTGATGACGACCTGCTGCTGGCCCAGCACCTCGTCCACCACGAGGCCGAGGCGGGACCCGTCCTCGGTCTCCACCAGCACCACCAGCGCCTTGGTGGCGTCGCCGACCGCGCCCGGAATGCCGAACAGCTGGTGCAGGTGAACGAGCCGCACGTATTCGCCGCGCGCCATCATCACGTCGCACTTGCCGACCAGGCCGTGCAGGTCGGCGGGCTTGGGCCGCAGGCTCTCGACGATGTTGGTGAGCGGCAGCACGAAGCGCTCCTCGCCCACCGAGATCACCATGCCGTCGAGCACCGCCAGCGTCAGCGGCAGCGACAGCACGAAGCGCGATCCCTCGCCCGGCGTCGAATAGACGCCGATGCGCCCGCCCAGCGAGGTGATGTTGCGGCGCACCACGTCCATGCCCACGCCGCGGCCGGAGATGTTGGAGACCTTGTCGGCGGTGGAGAAGCCGGGCAGGAAGATCAGGTTGTCGATCTCCTCGTCCGACAGGTTGGCCCCGGCCGGCACCAGCCCCTTCTCGATGGCCTTGGACAGCACGCGCGCGCGGTTGATGCCGCGCCCGTCGTCGGCCACCTCGATGACGATGCGGCCGGAGCGGTGCTGGGCCGACAGGTGCACGGTGCCCTGGCGCGGCTTGCCGATGCGCTCGCGCTCGTCGGGGCCTTCCAGCCCGTGGTCGATGGAGTTGCGGATCATGTGGGTCAGCGGGTCGACGAGGTTCTCGACGACCGTCTTGTCCACCTCCGTCGTCTCGCCCGAGGTGACGAGGCTGACCTCCTTGCCGGTTTCCGTCGCCAGTTCGCGCACCAGGCGCGGCATGCGGCTGAACACGCTGGACACCGGCTGGGCGCGGATGGACATCACGCTCTCGCGCAGCTCGCGCGTGTGCTGGGCCAGCTGCTCCAGCCCCTCAAGCAGCTCCTGGAACTCGCCCGGCGGCAGCTCGCGCACGTGCTCGGCGATCATCGCCTGGGTGATGACCATCTCGCCGACCATGTTGACCAGCCGGTCGATCTTGTCCAGGTCGACGCGGATGGTGTGGCTGGTCAGCCCGGCATGCTCGTTGCCCCCGGCGCGCTTCACCGGCGCCTCCGGCGGCTTGGGCGGCGGCGCCACGGCGCCGGGTGCGGCGGCGGGTGCGGGAGCGGCGGCGGCCGGCGGCGGCACGATCTCGGTGCTGGGCTCCGGCGCGGCTTCCGGTTCCGGCGCCGCGGCAATGGCGGGCGGCGGGGCCTCGGCGGTGATGCGGATGTCGCACTCGTCGGCGACGAACTCGAACACGTCCTCGATGGCGGCGCGGTCGACGCCCGGCTCGGCCAGCAGCGTCACCGTCCAGGTGAGGAACAGCAGCTCCGGCTCCAGGTTGGCCAATGAGGGCAGCTGTTCCTGGTGGCACTCGATGGTGGCGTCGCCCAGGCGGCGGAGTGCCCGCAGCATGAACGTCGGCTCGTTGCCGGACATCAGCAGCTCCGCCTTCGGGCGGAAGACGATGGTCCAGCGGATGCGGCCGGATTCCTCGTCCGCGCGGGCGGCGGCGATGGCGGCCATGGCGTCGCCGAACAGCCCGGCCTCGCCGTCCTCCTCGTCCGGATAGGCGGCGGGGGATGCCGGCGCCTCGGCCACCGGATCCGGCTCCGCGTGCGCCTCGCCGGACTGGTGGCGGCGCAGCTGCGCCACCACGGCGTCGGTGGTGCCGGCGGGGGCCGGCGTGCCCTCGCGCGCGTAGGCCAGCATCTGGCCCAGCACGTCGTTGGCGCGGATCAGCGTGTCGACCAGTTCGGTGGTGACGGCGATGGTGTTGTTGCGCACGCCGTCCATGACGGTTTCGAACTCGTGCGCGAAGGCCACCAGGTCGGTGAAGCCGAAGGCGCCGCCGCCGCCCTTGATGGAGTGCACGGCGCGGAAGATGGCGTTCACCTCGTCGTTGTCGACGGCGCCGGGCGTGAGGTTGAGGAGCCCGGTTTCGGCGACCGCCAGCAGTTCGGCGCTTTCGTCGAAGTAGGTCTGTTTGAAGCGGCTCAGGTCTTCCACGGGCGTGCCTCCTAGAGCGGCTGACGGATCAGCCGCACACCTTCTGCACCACGGAGATCAGCTTTTCCGGGTTGAAGGGCTTGACGATCCAGCCGGTGGCGCCGGCGGTGCGCCCCTCGGCCTTCTTCTTCTCGTCCGATTCGGTGGTCAGCATCAGGATGGGCAGCGTCCGGTGCGCCGGCGCCGCGCGCAGCCGCTTGATCAGCGTCAGCCCGTCCATCACCGGCATGTTCAGGTCGGTGATGACGAGGTCCACCTTGTTGGCGGCGATGACGGTGAGCGCCTGCTGACCGTCGCCGGCCTCCAGCACGTCGTACCCGGCGCCCTTCAGCGTGAACGTCACCATGTCGCGCATGGTGCGTGAATCGTCGACGGTCAGGACCTTCTTCTTCACGAACGGCTCCATTGCTTCAGCCAGGGCGTCAGGCCAAGGTCGTCGCACGCCTCCACCAGCACCTCGGAGGGCTGGAGGATGGCGAACGCCGCCCCCTGTTCGGCGGCGTGGCGGGATGCCACCAGCAGTGCCTGCACGCAGGCGGTGCTGACCCGCTCCACCGCGTCGGCCTGCACGGTGACCGCGTCGGCGGTGGCGAAACCGTGCCGCAGGCTGTCCACCAGCGGCTGCGCCATCGGCAGGTCGAGGTCGCTGGGCAGGCCGATGCGCGCCTGGCCTCCCTCCTCGCTCCACTTGATGAGTGTCACCGCATACATCTCCATGGGGTGCCGCGCGCCAACGCGGCTGCCGGCGGCCCTATGCCCGGCATTTTGCGGAAAAGCTGCCAGACTACGGATAAGGATTCGTTAAGGGGCTAGCCCGAAAGGCAGAGTCCGGTGGCGGCGGGCGCGTCAAATCTGCGACCTTTCGCCCGATGCCTCCGCCACCCGCTCGCGCGGGCGGAAGCGCAGCGCCGTCCAGGTGCCGTCCACCGCCTCGCTCGCCACGGCGTCGTAGCCGAAGGCGGCCATCGCCTGCTCCACCGCCGCGCGCGACAGTTCCCCCATGGCGGATGGCGTGGCGGACGGCGCGTCCTTGGGAAAGGCCACCCACAGCACCCCGTCGAACGCCGCCTCGCTGACCGCGACGGGGGCGTAGGCGTCCAGCGCCGCGCGGTCGCGCACGAAGACGATCAGCCAGTCGGCCGCCGCCGCGCCGGATTCGTTGACGTGCACGCCGTCGGGCAACGCGTCGAACAGCGGCTTCACCGCCTTGGGCACGTTGACCAGCCGTGCGCGCTGGCCGGGCTGGAGGAGCAGCGTCTGCGCAAGCGTCGTGTCGGTCATGGCGCCGCCGGGGGAGGGGGTGGGACGAACGGAGCGGGGATTATGCCACGGATGCGGAGGGATGACAGGCCAAACGGCGGACCTCCGTCGAACGGGTGAACCACACGGCGCGCCGCGTGTTGTCCCCGTCATGCAGGCCCCTGACGAGTTCCCCCTGTACAGCCCGGGCGAGCGGGTGGCCGACGGGCTGGTCCACGCGGTCGGCGTCCCCGCCGGGCTGATCGGCGCCGTCTGGCTGCTGGCCGCGGCGGGAACCAAGGCGACGCCGGGGGAGCTGGCCTCGCTGGCCGCCTACAGCCTGGGTCTGGTGGGCATGCTGTCGGCCTCGGCCGGCTACAACCTGGCGCGGCGCGGTCGGCGCAAGGCGATGCTGCGGCGCCTGGACCACGCGATGATCTTCGTGATGATCGCCGGCACCTACACGCCCTTCCTGCTGAAGGGGCTGGGCGACACGGCGACCGGCGTGGCGCTGTTCGCCGTCGTGTGGGGCGTGGCGCTGACCGGCGCCGTCCTGAAGCTGGCCTGCCCCTGGCGGATCGAGCGGGCGAGCCTGATCCTCTACCTCGGCCTCGGCTGGGTGGTGGTCGTGGTGGCCGAGCCGATGAGCGCCGCCCTGTCCTCCACCGCGTGGCAGCTTCTGGCGGCGGGCGGCCTGCTGTACACGGCGGGCGTGGCCTTCCACGTGCTGGACCGGCTGCGCTACCACAACGCGCTGTGGCACCTGACGGTGCTGGGCGCGGCCGCCTGCCACTTCGCCGCCATCAGCGCGGAGTACGTGCCCGCCTGAGTGACGGCCGGTCAGCCGCCGAAGCTGAAGGTGAAGTCGTTCAGCGTGGCGCCGCCGTGGCCCAGCAGGGTGACGACCTTGTAGGGATCCTGGCCGCCGGCCCCGTCGGTGTCGACGTACAGCATGGCGTCGGCACCGCTGGTGCGGATCGACACGTTGGCCAGCGAGCGCGTCCACACCGACAGGTCAATGGTGTCGCCCCGCTGGTAGTCGGCAATGACGGTGGTGTTGGCGGCGCGTGTGTGCACGTCGTACTTGCCCTGGATCTGGAAGGTGTCGAACCCGTCGCCACCGATCATCAGGTCGCCGGCCAGCGTGTCGTTGCCGGCTCCGCCCCACAGCGTGTCGCTGTCGCCGCCGCCTTCCAGGTAGTCGTCGCCCAGGTTGCCCCACAGCTCGTCGTTGCCGTAGGCGCCGTACAGCGCGTCGTTGCCCTGTCCGCCGAACAGCGTGTCCCGCCCGCTGCCGGCCTGGAGCGTGTCGTTGCCCAGGTTGCCGTACAGCCGGTTGTCCCCCTGCTCGCAGGTGATGAGGTCGTTGCCCTGTCCGCCGAAGATGGTGTCGTTGGTCACCATGGGCGTTAGCCCCTGGGAGCCCCAGATCACGTCGTTGCCGGTGTTGCCATAGATGAGGTCGCTGCCGTCCCCGCCGTCGATGATGTCGGCTTCGCCCATGCCGAAGATGATGTCGGCGCCCTGGAAGCCGCTGATGAACTCGGCTACCCCGGTGCCGGTGAGGACGTCGGCGCCGGTCGTGCCGGTGATCCAGGATGTGGGAAGAGCCACGGCATAGCTCCTTTCAGCAAAAAGGTCCGCAGCGTTCCTCGGGAACGCCGGAATTACGGTGGGACGCCGGCGCGCGACCGGCGCGGGACCCGCCCGTGGGAGTGCTTTACCTGGAAGCACCCCAGCCTGCAACCACATGGCGCACAAGAAACGTGATCGCACCTTTTGGGCCCGACGTTGGGGCCGGGCCGCCGGCGCGCCCTCACCGCCCCATGGCGCCGATGGCCTGCCGGCGCTGGTCCGGGCAGCCATCGGTGGCGAACAGCCCGGTGGTGCGCGCGGCCGGCGCGTTGGCCGGCTGCAGCGCCAGCACCGCCTCCAGCCGCCGCCGCTCCGCGACCATCCCGTCGAACCGCCGCGCCAGTTCGTCGAGCACCAGCGCCTCCACCCCGCCGGCCAGCGCCGCCTCCAGCAGCGGCGTGCGCAGGTCGATGGCGCCCCACCCGCAGATCTCGTGCGTCACCGCCTCGTTCGCCGCCGCGTCCGCGCGGGCCAGCCACCGCTCGACCAGCAGGCGCGCGGGCGGGTCGGCCAGGGCGGGGATGGGGAGGAGGGTGGGGAGAAGGAAAGCGAGGGTAGAAAACGTCTTCATATCGGCGTATGTATAGCGGTGGACCCGCGACAGGATCGCCAAGAAAAAGATGATGCGCCACCACACATTATGTGGGGTGTCCCTGAACAAATCGTACATGGATTTTCTGTCGCCCATCCGACGACAACATTCGGATGGAGGCGTTCGGGCAGGCATTGCGTGACCGTGCGCGGGCACTCGGGCTGACGCTGTCCGAGGTCGCCCGCCGTGCTGGCATGAGCGAACGCCGCTTCGGCAACTACGTCACCGGTCGCCGGGAACCGGATTTTGCAACCCTGCTGCGCATCTGCCGCGTGCTGGCGACCACGCCGAACGACCTGCTGGGGGTGGGAGAGGCGGCGGACATATGTGAGGAACGGGCGACGGCCGAGGAGCGCGAGCGCCTGTGGGACGAACTGCTGATGGTGGCGCGTGCGTTATCGGATGACGATCTGCGGCTTGTGATCCGGCAGCTGGTGGCAGTGTTGGAGCATCGGCGGATCACGAATTTCAGAAGTGGAGCGTAATTTAGGCGCGTCGGGCCACAAGCATGTTGCCGGCTGGCGTGCGTTTGCCTATTCAGGATAAAATCTGTCCTTGTTCGGGCGCTGTATTGAAGAGACGGGATCTTGGGTATCGACGTCGGCCCTGACCTGCGTGTCGTCTTCTCGAAGGAACACGAGAAGCGCGTCGTAACCGATCCGAATCGCAATCCCGTGCTTCAGCAGGTCGGCGACTTTCCTGTGCTCAGCATCTTTCGCCGGGTGAAGACGGGCGACAAGGACCGCGACGGCAATCCCCTGATCTATGCCCTCAAGCGGAAGCGCGGCTATCGAATCGGGTTCCGCTCGGCCTCGGAACTCTGGCGCGCGGCTCACGCGATTCTGCCGCAGATCGTTGCAGCCGTTGAATGCGACATGATCGTTCCGCTGCCATCCTCATCGAACATCGCCGGCTACGTCGCGCGGGCGATCCAGCGTGCGTATGGCGCCAACGCGCCGGAGATCCGGGCGCTGTTCGAGAAGGCGACCGTGGGGGAGGCTCTTCGCAGGATGGTTCCTCCCGATCAGGTGGAGCCGAAGCTGCGGCGCGAATATGGTTCCTATCTGCACACGCTGCACCGTCTGCCGACCGGGGCGCATGTCCAGATGAAGGAGGTTTCGCCGCAGATCCGGCATCTGGTTCCCAGCGTGACGCCGATTGCCTCGCTGCATGGCTTGGATGGTTGCCGCGTGATGCTGGTCGATGATTTGTTGTCCACCGGGTCCACGTTCATGTCGGCGAGAGCGTGTCTCGATCAAGCGAATGTGCGCATGGTCTTTGGTGTTTGTCTCCTGAGCGGTCTGGGATCGGTGCGGACCGACATCCGCAGTCATCTGCAAACGCTGCAGGATGAGACCCAACCAGGAACTGCGGGGTAAAAATCTGCAGGCCGATCACCTTGACGATCCTGCAGGGGGTGCTTAATCTGTCTTCCATGTCGAGAGACAGACCGCACATACGCCATGCGGTCTCAAAATATCAGGTGTTCCGCAAGGGGCATTGGTCCGGGCAAGCGCCTTCGAGCGAGGCCAAGCCATAAGGGCGCAGTATCGCTCAGTCGGGGACCGGCCGACAAGAATTCGAGGCGGGGCCGAAAGGCTCCGCCTCAGTTCGTTCTGGGCTCGGTGACCTTTCCAGTCCCCCGTAAACCCCCTCACCCGGCGCTGCGCGCCGACGTCTCCCCAGGGGGGAGAGGTTGGGGTGGGTGCCCCTCTGTTTGACAAAAATCCTAGGCTCTGCCACCCTCAATCCGTTGCGGGCCGTGGCGCCCGGTGGCGGAAGAACACGGGGTGGCGAAAAGTGACACACCTGTCCAAAGCGTATCATCGTGTAACATTGGGTAACATTTCCTACAGTGCTCCGCCCGCTGCCGGCACGGCCGCGCGGGGGATGGCAAAGCGGAAGGTCGCCCCTCGGCGCGTCGGCGCCCTCGCGGCTTCCCTTGCTGCCGTTTCCTGGCAGTATGGCGCCTCCCGTCTCCCGCGAAGGTCCTCGCCCCGTGTCGCGCGCCGAACGATTGCTCGACCTCATCCAGATCCTGCGGCGGCATCGCCGGCCGGTCAGCGGGCGCACGCTGGCCGAGGAGCTGGGCGTCAGCCTGCGCACGCTGTACCGCGACATCGGCGCGCTGCAGGCGCAAGGGGCGCGCATCGACGGGGAGCCGGGCATCGGCTACCTGCTGCGGCCGGGGTTCCTGCTGCCGCCGCTGATGCTGTCGGAGGAGGAGATCGAGGCGCTGGTGCTCGGCTCGCGCTGGGTGGCGGAGCGGGGGGACGCGCGGCTGGCGGGGGCGGCGCGCGACGCGCTGGCGAAGATCACCGCCGTGCTGCCGCCGGACCTGCGCGACGGGGCCGACGCCACCGCGCTGCTGGTCGGGCCGGGGGAGCGCATCGCCACGGGGGAGGTGGACGTCGCCGCCATCCGGCAGGCGATCCGGGGGGAGCGGCGGCTCGTCATCCTCTACCGCGACGCGGGCGGGAAGGAGAGCAGCCGCACGGTGTGGCCCTTCGCGCTGGGCTTCTTCGACAAGGTGCGGGTGATGGTGGCGTGGTGCGAGTTGCGCGGCACCTTCCGGCACTTCCGCACCGACCGCATCGCCGGGCTGACGGTGACCGGCGAGCGCTACCCGCGCCGGCGCGCGGCGCTGTTGAAGGAATGGCGGGCGGCGGAGGGCATCGCTGCTGACAGAAACTGACAGCATGTGGCGGTAAGGTCCGTGCATCGACCAACCCAACGAGGGAAGCCAAACGATGTTCGACCAGACCTTCATCCTCCTCTACGTCGACAGCCCGGCCGCCAGCGCCGACTTCTACGCCCGCCTGCTGGGCCGCGACGCGCTGGAGGCGTCGCCGACCTTCGCGATGTTCGCGCTGGGCTCCGGCGTCAAGCTGGGCCTGTGGGCGCGCCACACGGTGGCCCCGGCGGCCATGGCGGCCGGCGGCGGCGCCGAGATCGGTTTCCCGGTGCCGGACGCCGACACGGTGCGCACGGTGCACGCCGACTGGGCCGCCCGCGGCCTGACCATCGCCCAGGCGCCGACGGAGATGGACTTCGGCACCACCTTCGTGGCGCTGGACCCGGACGGGCACCGCCTGCGCGTCTTCGCCCCCGGTGCCGAGTAAGGGGGGCCGAGCGATGGCGGGCGCCTGGATCGCCGTGGCCTCGGCGGAGCATGTGCGGCGCGGGCGCGCCGGCGGCTTCATGCAGGTCTGCCACGGCAAGGCGGCCCCCCTGCGCCGGATCCGGCCGGGGGACCGCGTGGCCTACTACTCGCCCACCGAGGTGTTCCGCGGGCCGGGCCGGCTGCAGGCCTTCACCGCGGTCGGCACCGCGCACGGCGGGGAGCCGTACCAGGTGGACATGGGCGGCGGCTTCCACCCCTTCCGCCGCGACGTGACGTGGCTGGACGCGGCGGGCGAGGCGCCGATCCAGCCGCTGCTGGGCACGCTCGGCTTCACGGCGGGGGTGCGCAACTGGGGCTACCAGCTGCGCTTCGGGCTGTTCGCCGTGGACCCGGCCGACCTCGACCTCATCGCCGAGGCGATGGGGACGCGGTTTCCCGGGTGACGCCCCCGCCGCCCGCGGCTCGGCACCTCAGTTTGTCAGCCAGGGGAAGGGGCCATCCACAACGAACTTGCCGGTGACGTCGCCGGACAGGTCGGGATGGCCCTTCAGCGCCAGCCGGCGGGCGCGGGTGCCCTCCGACAGGTCGAGCTGGCCGATGTTCACCCACATCACCGACGGGGTCCAGGCGGACTCGTAGTAGTAGCGCTTGGCCTTCGGGTCGGCGGCGGTGCGCCAGATGGTGGTGGCGATGTTCGGCTTCTGCGGGTCCTTGATGCCGATCGGCACGGAGACGGCGCGGATCACCGACAGCGCCGCCGCGGTGGCCTTCTGCGTGTCGTCGTACTTGTCCGCCGCGTTGACGTAGTAGTCGGCGCGCACGAAGCGGTCGGCGGCGCGATGCGTGCCCGGCAGCATGGCCGTGCTGCCGACGTCCTTCCAGTAGGTGTTGATGGCCAGCTGCTGGTCGAAGGTGGGGGAGTTGGTCATCGTCCCGTAGTCGCGGCCGTGATGGATGACCAGCTTGCCGCCGATGTACTCGAAGATGGCGGTGTCGCCGGAGATGTCGGACAGCGCCAGATGCGCGCCGGCCTTGTCGCCGGTCGGCATCGGCGGGGCGATGACGCGGAACGGCTCTTCCTTCAGGGCCTTCACGGCTTCGGCGACGGTGGCGAAGTTGTCCAGCGCGTACTGCAGCCACGCGCCGACGGACAGGGTGGGCAGGTTGGCCTTTTCCTTGTCCTTCTCCTTGGTGTCGTACTCGGCCTCGCCCAGGTAGAGCATGTTGCCCATCAGGCCGGCCTCGTTCATGCCGTCCACGGTCGCCATGTCGTACAGCGAGGCGGTGACGGAGCCGAAGCGCGACGTCCAGCGGATCGAGCCGGCGTCGATGCCGCCGTCGCGCTTCATGCCGCGCGGGTAGGCCCAGATGTCGGTCGAGGTGTCCTCGGTCCAGTCCAGGCTGCGGGCGATGACGGGGTATCCCTTGGCGCCCTTGTAGAAGATGCGGGTGCAGGCATCGGCGGCCGGCGCGGCCAGACCGAGGACGAGGGCGAGACCGATCAGCGCTTTCTTGTGGGACATGACGGCTTCCTCCGGATGATTGGTTCCAGAGGGGAAAAGGCTCCATGCAATGTAGGGTTAACAATATACGTTATAATGCAAAATGAATCAAAATGAGTCCATGTGAATACCTGAGTATGGAAGCTGATGTTCAGCGGGCCGCGCCGGCACCGCCGGCCAGCGGGGCGGGGGCATCCGCGACCTGCGCGTAGGGGATGGCGAAGCGGAAGGTGGCGCCCTGGCCCGGCGCGCTGTCCACGCGTATGCGGCCGCCCAGGTGCTCGACGATGCGCTTGCAGATGGCGAGGCCAAGGCCGGTGCCCTGCGGTTTGTCGGTCATGGTGTCGCCCACTTGGCGGAAGCGGTCGAAGACGACGGCGTGGTGCTCCGGCGCGATGCCCGGCCCGTCGTCGGTGACGGAGACCTCGACGCCGTCCGCCACCGCCGCCGCGCGCACCGCCACGTGGCCGCCGTCGGGCGTGAACTTGGCGGCGTTGGACAGCAGGTTGACCACCACCTGCACCAGCCGGTCGTCGTCGCCCTCCACCGGGGGCAGGGCATCGGGCAGGTCCACCGCCAGGGTCACGTCCTTGTCGCGGAACAGCTGGCTGGTGGCGGCGGCGGCCTGCTCCACCACGGCGCGCAGGTCGACGGGGCCGATGCGCCATTCCACCTCGCCGGCCTCGATCTTCGCCATGTCCAGCACCTCGTTGATGAGGCGGGTCAGGCGCTCGCTCTCCTTGATGATGATCGACAGGAACTCGGCCCGCTGGTCGGGGTCGAAGTCGGGGTTGTCGTGCAGGATCTCCGACAGCGCGCGGATGGAGGTCAGCGGCGTGCGCAGCTCGTGCGTCACGGTGGACAGGAACTCGTCCTTCAGGCGGTCCAGCTCCTTCAGCCGCTCGTTGGCGGCGCGGAGCGCGGCCGAGGTGCGCTCCAGCTCCGCCGTCTTGTGCTCCAACTGGCGGGAGTACTCGATGACGTGGCTGGTCTCGTCCAGCATGCGCATCAGCTCGGGCACGCTGACCTCGCCGCCCTTGACGGCCGACGCCAGCGCCACGCGCGCCGATGCCGCGCCGATGGCGCCGGCCAGCAGGCGTTCGGCCAGCCGCACCAGCTCAGCCCCGGCGCGGCGGTTGGGCTCCAGCGTGCGGCCGCTCCGCGCGGCGTGCTGGGTGAACGCGGCTTCGGCGCGCTCGGGTCCCACGAAGCGAGCGACGATGCGCTGCAGCTCGCCCACCGTGGCGTTGCCGCGCCACTGGCCGGCCACGGAGGCCGCCTCGCCCTTCTGCTCGTACACCTCGACGAAGGCCGTGGCCTGCGCCCGCTCGCCCAGTCCCGGCCGGTCGAGCAGGGAGACGGCGACGAACAGGCCGATGTTGAACAGCATGCTCCAGAACAGCGCGTGCGTCAGCGGATCCAGCCCGTCCAGGCCGAACAGCGCGTAGGGGCGCAGCAGCGCCAAGCCCCACGGCCCCGCCGCGATGAACGCCTCCGGCAGCCAGCCCGACCGCGCGAAGGACGGCAGCAGCAGCGTGTAGGCCCAGGCCAGAATGCCGGCGCTCAAGCCCGCCAGGGCACCCCGCCGGGTGGCGCCGGTCCAGTAGATGCCGCCCACCAGCGGCGGCGCGAACTGCGCCACCCCGCAAAACGAGATGAGCCCGATGGCGACCAGCGCGTACGCCGACCCGGCGAAGCGGAAGTAGGCGTAGCCCAGCAGCAGGATGGCGACGATCGCCACCCGGCGGATCAGCAGCAGCAACGGCGACAGGTCCGCCACCCGCTCCAGCTTGTCATGCCGGAAGCGCAGCAGAAGCGGCATGACGAGGTCGTTGCACACCATGGTGGACAGGGCGATCGCCTCGACGATGATCATGCCCGTGGCCGCCGACAGGCCGCCGATGAAGGCGAACAGCGCCAGCGCGTCCTGCCCCGCCGCCAGCGGCAGCGCCACCACGAAGACGTCCGGGTCGACGCTGCGCCCGGGGAAATGCAGCAGCCCCGCCGCCGCCACCGGCAGCACGAACAGGTTGATCAGCAGCATGTACAGCGGGAACAGCCACAGCGCGCGGTTCAGGTGCCGCTCGTCCACGTTCTCGATCACCATGACCTGGAACTGGCGCGGCAGGCACAGCACGGCAGCCATCGCCAGCAGCGTGTTGGTCAGCCATGCCCCGTCGCCCAGCGCGGGTGCGGAGGTGAACAGCCGCGCGATCTCCGGATGCTCCAGCGCGCGGCCGAACAGCGCGCCGGCCCCCTGGTGCAGCCCCCACACGACGAAGCCGCCGACCGCCAGGAAGGCCAGCAGCTTGACCACCGATTCGAAGGCGACGGCGGCGACCATGCCCTCGTGATGTTCGGCCGCGTCGATGTGGCGGGTGCCGAAGACGATGGCGAAGGCGGCCATCAGCACCGCGACGTAGAAGGCGTTGTCCAGCACGAAGGGCAGCCGCAGCCCGCCGGTCAGTCCGGTCGGATCGCTGCCCGTCAGCACGTCGAAGCTGACCGCCACGGCCTTCAGCTGCAAGGCGATGTAGGGCGTCACCGCGATGACCGCCGTCACCGCCACCAGCGCCGCCAGCCCCTGGCTGCGCCCGTAGCGCGACGCCAGGAAGTCGGCGATGGAGGTGGTGCGCTGCACCTTGGCGATGCGCAGGATCTTGCGCAGGACCAGCGGTCCCAACACCATCAGCAGGGTAGGGCCCAGGTAGATCGGCAGGAACCCGATGCCCAGCGACGCCGCCCGCCCGACCGACCCATAAAACGTCCAGGTCGTGCAGTACACCGCCAGCGACAAGGCGTACACGTACGGCGAGGCGATGACGCTGCGCCGCCCGTCCGCCCGCCGGTCGGCCCAGTACGCCACGGCGAACAGCACGGACAGGTACGCGAAGGAGGTGGCGACGACGGCGGGCCAGGGCATTGGTCAGCCCCCGCGTTCCACGTGCAGCGCCACGAACAGGACGACCACGGCCCACACCGCGAAGATGTAGACGTACAGCAGCGGCAGGCCCAGCACCGTGTCGCCGGCGCCGAACACGCGCAGCAGCGGCGGGTTGAAGGCCACCAGACCCAGCAGCAGCACGGCCAGCAGGCGGTCCAGCCGGAACCGCGGCGGGCCGGCCGGGCCGGGCGCGCTCAAAAGGCGCGCTCCCGCTGCGCCAGTTCGACCAGGATGTTGGCGCCGCGGATGGCGTCGTCCAGCGTGCGGATGCCGCGCTCGCGCAGCATGTCGACCATGCGCAGGAACACCGCCGCCGTGACCAAGCTATCGCCCAGCGCCGTGTGACGGTCCACCACCTCGATCCCCAGGCGCTGGGCGATGCCGTCCAGCGTGTGGTCGCCGTCGTCGCCCTGCAGCATGCGCGACAGCAGCATGGTGTCCAGCACCGGGCAGTCGAAGCGCACGCCCGCCGCCTTCTCCTTCATCTTCAGGAATTTCAGGTCGAAGGCGGCGTTGTGGGCGACGATCACGGCGCCGGAGACGAAGGCGCGGAACTGCGGCAGCACCTGGGCGATGGCCGGCTTGTCGGCGACCATGTCGTCGGTGATGTGGTGGAAGGGGATGGATTCCGGCGGGATCTTGCGGCCGGGGTTGACCAGCTGGTTGAAGGTCTCGCCGGTCAGGATGCGGCCGTTGACGATGCGCACGGCGGCAATCTGGATGATCTCGTCGCCGTTGGACGGCGACAGGCCGGTGGTCTCCGTGTCGAAGACGACGTAGTGCAACGCCTCCAGCGGCGTGCGGCCCAGCTCGCTGGTGGCCAGCGGCTGGTGCAGCAGGCTAAAGTCGAAGAACTCCGGCCGGGCCGAGGTGCGCGCCGCCTGCGCGTGGGCGTGCGCGGTGGGCGGCGACAGGGCCGGCGGCAGCGGGACGCGCAGCCGGGCACAGCCCTCGCGGCCCTTCGGCGCCTCGCTCCACAGCGTGCTCTTGTGGTGCATCAGCACGTCGCCGACGCTCAGCCCGCCCAGCGCGTCGGGCAGCGGGTGGTCCAGCCAGCCGTCCACCGTGCCGCTGGGCAGCGGCGTGCCCTGCCACGTGATGTCCATATAGACCCACTGGCCCTCGTGCTCGGCCGACAGGTCGAAGCCGGCGACGCCGGTCAGCTCGTGAATCCGGCGGATCAGATGGTCGAACAGCACGACCAGGCTGAAGCTGTCGCAATGCACCCACTGCGGCAGGCCGGTCAGCGTCACGCCGTACCCCGCCTCCGCGCCCACCCGGTGGCGCACGAGGTTGCCGAGGTTGGCGGAGTGGATGTCGCTCATCGGCCAGGAGCCGGTCATCACGCTGCGGTAATCGTCCGTCACTTGCTCCAGCCGCTCGGACAGCGCGTTGCAGGTCTCCAGCATCGCCGATTCGAAGCTGCGGCGGGACTCCGCGTCCAGGTCCGGGGTGTCGGACAGCGTCTCCAGCGCCGCGCGCAGGTTGGCGATGGGGCCGCGGAAGCCCTCCGTCGCCTCGCGCAGCAGCTTGTCGCGCTGGCCCAGCGCCGCCAGCTCGCCGGTGGCGTCCTGCAGCGTGATGACGTAGCCGGTGATGGTGGGCGGCGCGTCCGGATCGGTGCCGTCCTGCAGGATGACGCTCATGCGCCCTTCCAGCAGGATGCGGCCGTCCACCGTGCCGCCGACGAACTGCGCCGTGGTGCCGTGCGCGTGCGTGCGGTGCCGCCCCTCGCGCACACGCAGGGTCAGGCGCTCCAGCGTGTGGTTGATCGGCTCGGCCAGCACGAAGTGCAGCAGCGAGCGGCCCAGGCCGAGGTCGCCGGTCAGGCGCAGCAGGTTCAGCGCCGTCTGGTTGTACAGCAGGATCTGGTGCTTCAGGTTGCAGACCAGCACGCCTTCGTGCAGGTCGCGCAGGATGGCGCCCAGGCGGCCCTTCTGCTCCTCCGCCTTGGCGGTCGATTCGGCCACCGCCCGGTCGATGTCGTGGCGCGCCGCCGCCAGCTTGTCGCCCAGCGTGTTGACGGCGCGCGCCAGGAGCGCCAGGTCGCCGTAGCGCTCCACCGGCACCCGCGCGGCGGCGGTGCCGTGGGCGATCATGCCGGCCTCGCGCGCCAGGGTATGGCCGGCGCGCAGCAGGTGGCGGTCGACCACCCACCACAGCCCGCCGACGGCGGCGGCGGAGGCGGCGGCCATCAGCACGGCGTAGGTGGTCAGCGGGTCGGGTGTGGCGTCGCGCAGCGCCCAGCCGGCGCCGGCGGACAGCGCCACGAGGCTGGCCCCGGCGGCCTTGAAGGCCAGGGGCACCAGCCGGCGCGTGGCGGGGACGGCGTGCGGGGCGGGGCCGGTGCCGGCGTCGGCGCCCGGCACGGTCACGGATGCGCCCCCAGGGTGTGGGACTGTGCTTGCTCCTGCGCCGGTTCGTGCGGGCCCAGGTACTTGCGCACCGTAGCGACGAGGTCGCGGGTGGAGAAGGGCTTGGTGATGTAGTCGGTGGCGCCCAGCGCCATGCCCTTCTGCCGCTCCACGTCGCGGCTCTTGGCCGTCAGCATGATGATCGGCAGGTCCTTGTGCGCCGGGTTGGCGCGCAGCGACTGGCACACGTCGAAGCCGTCGCGCTTGGGCATCATCGCGTCGAGCAGGATGAGGTCGGGTGCCGCGGCCTCGACCGCCTGCATCGCCTCCTCCCCGTTGCGGGCGACGCGCACGTCGTATCCGGCCTTCTGCAGCAGGACCTGCAGGGAAAGCACAATGCTCGGCTCGTCATCCGCGACCAGGATCGTCGGCTTCATGACGGCGCGTCCTCCGTTCGGTTGGCCGCTTTGGACCAATCTTGTTGTTTGTATAAAGCTATACCCTAGACGCCCCTATGGTAGCGGCATCGGCGACGCCAGATCAAGCCGAAGCCCTTTCCCGCAATGGGGAAAAGGGGGGTCGTCAGCGCGCGCTGACGACCATGGGCGTCAGGCCGAAGGCGGCCTTCAGTTCGCCCGCCACGCGGGCGGCGTCGTCCTTGGACTCATAGCCGCCGACGCGCACCACCTTCCATTGCGTCTGCGCGCCGTCCGTCCAATCCATGGTGTAGGCGCGGAAACCCCTGGCGTTCAGCTTGCCGCTCAACGCCTCGGCGTTCTCCGCCTTCTGGAAGGAGCCGAGCTGCACCGCATAGGCGCCGGACGGGGCGCCGGCCGGGCGCCGGGGGGCCGGGCGGGCGGCGGCCTCGGCCGGGGCGGGCCGTTCCTTGCGGGCATCCTTGCCGGCCGCCGTGGGCTTGGGCGACAGCATGGCCTGCAGCTCCGCCGTGTCCGGCTTGGCCGGCGCACCCTGCGGCGGCTCGGCGGGCGGCGGAGCGCTCTGGGAGGGCGTGGCCGCCACGGTCGCGGTCGGGACGGTCGCCGTCTGGGCCGGCGCGCTCGACACCGGGGTGCCGGTCGGCGGTGCGGCGGGCTTGGGCGCCTCGGCCACGGCGGGCGTCGCCTTGACCGCCGCCGGGGGAGCCGGCGGCGTGGCGGTGGCCGCCGGAGCAGCCGGTGCCGCCACGGGTGCCGGTTCCGGTGGCGAGACCGGCTTTGCTGTTTGCAGCGTCAGGCGCGGCGGTTCCGCCGGGGCGGAGACCGGCTCGGGCGCCGACTTTGCAGGGGCCGGGGCCGGCGGCATGGCGGCCGGGCCGGGGGTAGGGGCGCGGGCGATCAGCGGCTCCGGCGCGGCGCCGGCATTGGCGGCGGTGCCGGGCGCGCGCAGCACCAGCGGCGGCGGGGCCGCGGGCGAGGCGCCGCCCTGCGGCGGCATCACGGCGGGCGCCGGGCCGGGCGCCGGGGCGGCGATGGGCGCGGGCTTCACCGCCGCCGTCTCCACCTGCGCCTCGTTGTTGCGCTGGTCCAGGTAGACCACGCCGGCGCCGACGCCGGCGGCGGTCAGCAGGGCCGCGGCGATCTTGCCGAAGGGAATGCGGCGGCGCTCGACCTCTTCCTCCCCGCCGTCGTCCCCGCCATCGTCCTCGTCGTCGAGGTCGAGCGGTTCGTCGTCGGCACGCGCACGCGGATCGGCCCGCAGGTCGTCCTTCAGGTCGTCCCGCAGGTCTTCGTTCAGCGTGCGCAGAAGCCGCGCGATGTCGTCGTGGGTGTTCGACTCCGTCGCGTCGTCCGCCTTGGTGGTGGCGGCCTTCATCTCGTCCTTGAAGGTCACGATGGGGGGCGCCCCCGGAAAATGCAAAGCGGCGTCACCACCGGCGGGCGGCGACCATGTGGAGTCCTTCTACAATAATTCGCCGTTCCTTCAAACGGCGATGCGACATCATGCCGTGGAAAACGGCGGACCATTTTGAAACACCCCCATCGAATCCGCATCCGGTCCGCATCCGGCAAACCCGCATCGGGCCGGCGTCGGGCCGTCCGGGCCGGGTTTGAGCATTGGCTGATTTGAGCATTGGCTATTATGGTTAACTATGCGTTAATCATGATGATGCACTGTGCTCCCGACATATGTGCGAAGAGAGGTGCGGGAAAGGTTGGCGAACATGTCTCGGAACCGCGCCCGCCCCGACGTTTCGCATCCGCCGGCCGCACCGTCGGCAACGGTGCCCGGCGAACTGGTTCGGGAGGTCCCTTGCGGCTGACCAGGGAAGCGCGGGGCCGCATCGGCATGTTGGCCCTGGCCGTCGTCGTGCCACTGCTGGCGTTCGGCAGCGCGTCCGTCTACGTCATCGCGTCCCAGCACCGTCAGGCCATCGTGCGCACCGTCCAGCAGACCGCCGAAGCGGCCATGGCGTCGGTGGAGCGGGAACTGGCCGACCACGTGGGCGACGCCGAGGTTCTGGCGGCCCTGGCGGACACGGACCTGAACCGCGGCGGCCCGTTCGAGCGGCAGACCGAAAAGGTGATGCAGGTCCGCAGCGGCCGCTGGATGAACGTCGTCATCGCCACCCGCGAAGGCCAGATCTACAACCACCATTCCACGCGGTACGGGCTGCCCCTGCCGCCGGCCCGGTTCGCCGCGCTGGACGCCCAGGTGATGGAGAACGGGCGCACGCACGTATCGGGTGTCCGCCCCCGCAACGACCGCTACCCCGAGCCCTACCTCACCATCCGGGTGCCGATCCGGCCGGCCAGCGGGCCGGTCACCCACCTGCTGGTCGTGGTGGTGCGGGCTTGGCAGGTCTCGCTGGCCGCCCGGGCCGCGGCGCCGCCGGAAGGCTGGCGCGTCGGCATCACCGATCCCGACGGGATCATCGTCGGGCGCGCCACGGCCGCCGACCCCAACGACGCGCTGGTCGGCGTCCGCAGCGTCCTGCCGAACGACACCCCCGAAGGCGAGGTGGTGCCGATCGTGGCGCCGGACGGGCAGCAGCTGTACGCGGGCACCGCACGCTCGCGCCTGTACGCCGGCTGGGCGGCCAACGTGGGCCTGCCGATGGCCGCGCTGGACGGTCCGCTGGCGGCGACGCGCTACTCCGTCGCGGTGGGCGGGCTGGTGGCGGTCTCCCTCGCCATGGCGCTGGGCGTGATGCTGGTGCGGG
>NZ_DASPMG010000020.1:0-3284 GCF_035627195.1 Azospirillum sp. | reverse complement strand
GGGTCGCGCGGATCGCGAACCTCTCGGAAAATCTCAATGAGCGACTGCATCGCGCGTCTCCTGAAGGAAAAGGCCACTTCGGTCTCTTCCTTCAGGTCAACAGGCGGAGAGCGCTTTACTCAGATGCGATAGCCCTCCCCGGAGGGGAGAGGGAGTTCCCTCACGCCGCCAGCTTCGTGGCGATCTCGGCGACGTGCTTGCCCTGGAAGCGGGCGCCGTCCAGCTCCACCGCGCTCGGCTGGCGGGAGCCGTCGCCGCCGGCGATGGTGCTGGCGCCGTAGGGCGTGCCGCCCATCACCTCTTCCACGCCCATCTGCCCCTGGAAGGTGTACGGCAGGCCGACGATCACCATGCCGTGGTGCAGCAGCACCGTGTGCGTGCTGAGGATCGTGCTCTCCTGCCCGCCGTGCTGCGAGGCGGACGAGCTGAACACGCTGCCGACCTTGCCGACCAGCGCGCCCTTCACCCACAGGCCGCCGGTCTGGTCGAGGAAGTTCTTCATCTGCCCCGGCATGCTGCCATAGCGCGTCGGCACGCCCAGCACGATGGCGTCGTAGTCGCCCAGTTCGGCCGGCGTGGCCACGGGGATGTCCGGCTCCTCGACGAAATGCGCGCTCTTGCGAACCTCCTCGGGCACCAGTTCGGGGACGCGCTTGACCACCACCTCGGCGCCGGGCACGGCGCGCGCCCCCTCGGCCACGGCCTGCGCCATCTTCGAGATGTGACCGTAGCTGCTGTAATAGAGGACCAGAACCTTGGCCATGTCGCTTTTCCCTCTGTCTTCTTCGTGCGTTCGCCTGCGGGGCGTCCCGTTCCAACAACCAGATAGCGCGTCGCGTCCCCTTCCGTAATCCAGGCTGTTTGCACTTCATTGTTCTTGGGTGTACAACAATGCCATGGACCGTCTCGACGACATGCTCGCCTTCATCAAGGTCGTGGACACCCGCAGCTTCACCGCCGCGGCGGACCGGCTGAACCTGTCGAAATCGGTGGTGTCCCGCCGCATTTCGGAGCTGGAGAACCGGCTGGGCGCGCGGCTGCTCAACCGCACCACGCGCAAGCTGAGCCTGACGGAGGTCGGGCAGGCCTTCTACGAGCGCTGCACGCGCATCCTGGCCGACCTGGAAGAGGCGGAGCGCGCGGTCACCGACCTGCACGCCGCCCCGCGCGGCCGGCTGAAGGTCAACGCGCCGCTGTCCTTCGGGCTGCTGCACCTCGCCCCGGCCATCGCCGCCTTCATGGAGCGCTACCCGGACATCGAGATCGACATCGACCTCAACGACCGTTACGTCGACCTGATCGACGAGGGGTACGACGTGGCGGTGCGCATCGGCCGCCTGCGCGACAGCTCGCTGATCGCCAGGCGGCTGGCGCCCAACCGGCGCGTGGTGTGCGCCAGCCCCGCCTACCTGGAGCGGCACGGCACGCCGCAGGTGCCCGAGGACCTCGCCAACCACCATTGCCTGCTCTACACCAACGTGCCGCTGGCCGAGCAGTGGCAGTTCCGCGTGAACGGCGAGACGCGCACCGTGCGCGTGTCCGGTACCCTGTTCGCCAACAACGGCGACATCCTGCTGTCCGCCGCCGTCGCCGGGCGCGGCATCATCGTGTCGCCCACGTTCCTGGCCGGGCCGGCGCTGGCGGCCGGGCAGCTGCGCTGCCTGCTGTTCGACTGCATGGTGACGGAATCGGCGGTCTACGCCGTCTACCCGCAGAACCGTCACCTGTCGCCGAAGGTGCGGGCCTTCGTGGACTTCCTGGCGTCGCGCTTCGGGCCGGAACCGTACTGGGATGAGTCCATTCGCAGACCCGAGCCCGGCTAGACACTAATCCTTTTGATTACGATCAAGGCTGCGTCTATGACCGCGCTGTAATCGAACCGGACAGGTCGGTTCGGCACGGGGAACGCACATGCTCGGTCTGACGCACGCCTTGAGGATCCGCCACCGCTTCGCCCTGGTGGCCGTCTTGCCGCTGCTGGGCATGCTGGGCTTCTCGCTGGGCGCGCTGCACGACAGCCGCGCCACCCTGACCGCCATGGAACGGCTGGAGGAGCAGGCGTCGCTGGTGGCCGACGTCGGCGCGCTGGTGCACGAGCTGCAGAAGGAACGCGGCACCTCGGCCGTGGTCATCACCAGCAAGGGCGCCCGGATGGCCGATGCCCTGACCGGGCAGCGCGCGCAGACCGACGGGCGGCTGGACGCCTACCGCCGCAAGGCCGAGGGCTTCGACGCCGAACCGGCGCTGGCCCGGCGGCTGGAGGCGGCCCGGTCGGCGCTCGCCGAGTTGCCGGCCAAGCGGCAGGCGGTCGGCGCGCTCGCGCTGTCCGGCGCGGACTCGGCATCCTACTACACCGCCACCATCGCCCGCCTGCTGGAGATCGCCGGCGAGGTGGCGCGCATCGGCGGCACGCCGGAGGTATCCGGCGTCGTCACCGCCTATGCCAGCCTGATGCAGGGCAAGGAGCGCGCCGGCCAGGAACGCGCCGTCGGCGCCACCGGCCTGACCGGCGGCGTCTTCGCGCCGGAGCTGCACCAGCGCTTCGTGGCGCTGGGCGCCCAGCAGCAGGCGTTCTTTCTGGGTTTCGACATGGTGGCGCCGGATGAACTGAACGCCGCGCTCCGCGCCGTCCTGTCCGGTCCCGCCGGCCAGCGGGTGGAGGCGATGCGCCGGGGCGCCTACGACGGCGGACTCGCCGGGAAGCTCGGCGACGTCACGTCCGACGCGTGGTGGCAGGCGGCGACCGATCGCATCGACCTGCTGAAGGGCGTCGAGGAACAGGTCGGGGCCGAGCTGATGCGGCGTGCCGAGGCCGTGCGCGCCGACGCCGCCGGCACCTTCCGGCTGATCGCCGCCGCGGCGGCGCTGCTGCTGGGCGCCAGCGTGGCGGCGAGTGCGGCGATGATCCGCGGCATCACCCGCCCGCTGCACGCCCTGAACGGGGCCATGCGGGCGCTGGCCGGCGGCGATCTTGCCACCGACATCCCGGCGCTGGACCGCCGCGACGAGGTGGGCGAGATGGCGCAGGCCGTCGCCGTGTTCCGCGAGAACGCGCGGGTGCGCGCCCGGTTGGAAGACGAACAGCGCGCCGACCGCGAGGCCAAGGAGCGCCGGGCCGAGGCGCTGCAGCTCATGGTCCGCGCCTTCGACCGCGACGTCACCGGCATGCTGACCAACGTGCACGTCTCCGCCGCGCGCATGCGCGAGGTGGCGCAGGGCATGTCGGAGTCGGCGGTGGAGGGCAGCCGGCGCGCCGTCACCGTCGCGGCCGCCGCCGAACAGGC
>NZ_DASPMG010000019.1:0-10900 GCF_035627195.1 Azospirillum sp. | reverse complement strand
GTGCGAAACCGCATCGAACGGAGAGATTTCATGAAGGGAACCAAACGGGCGATGCTCGGCGCCGCGATGCTGGCGCTGGCGGCGTCCGCCGCACCGGCCCAGGCGCAGGACGCCGAGGCCATCGTCAAGGCGCGCTGCGCGTCCTGCCACGAACGCCTGCCCGACGGCTCGATCAACCGCATCAGCCACCAGCGCAAGACGCCGGAAGGCTGGGCGATGACCATCTTCCGCATGACGCAGATCCACGGCGTGCAGATCACGCCGGACGAGACGCAGACGCTGGTGCGCTGGCTGGCCGACAACCAGGGTCTGGCGCCGGAGGAGTCCGCCCCCTACCGCTATGTGCTGGAACGCCAGCCGGCGGTGGTGGAGACGCCGGTGACCGAGGGCGACCTGCAGACCATGTGCGCGCGCTGCCACAGCTTCGCCCGCATCGGCCTGCAGCACCGCGACGCGCCGGAGTGGCGCAAGCTCGCCCACTTCCACCTGGGCCAGTGGCCGACCACGGAGTACCAGGCGCTGGGCCGCGACCGGAAGTGGTGGGAGATCGCCTCCACCGAGGTTCCCGAGCGCCTGGGCAAGATGCAGCCCCTGAAGACCGCGGCGTGGGACGCCTGGAAGGGGGCGGCAAAGCCCGACCTGTCCGGCACCTGGGCGGTGGCCGGCCACCGGCCCGGCAAGGGCGCGCACGGCGGCACCGTCACCGTCACCAAGAAGGGCGACGGCTACACCACCACCTACACCCTCACCGACGCGGGCGGGCAGCCGATCACCGGCAGCGGCACGGCGGTGGTCTACACCGGCTATGAGTGGCGCGGCACGCTGACCATCGGCAACGAGACGTGGCAGGAGGTGCTGGCCGCCTCCAAGGACGGCTCGCGCATCGCCGGCCGGGTGTTCCTGGCGGCGCATGACGAGGTCGGCGCGATGGTCGAGGGTGTCAAGGTGCAGCCCGGCACGGCGGTCATCGCCGGCGTCAGCCGCACGCACCTGAAGGCGGGCGAGACCGCGCGCATCACCGTTTGGGGAGCGGGCCTGTCCGGCAACGTCAGCTTCGGCCCCGGCGTCACCGCCAAGGTGGTGTCGCAGAGCCCGACCGCCGTCGTGGTGGACGCCACCGCCGAGGCCGGCGCCGCCGTGGGGGCGCGCACCGTCACCGTCGGCACCGCCACGGCCGCCGGGCCGGTGGTCTACAAGGCGGTCGACACGGTGAAGGTGGAGCCGGACTACGCCATCGCCCGCGTCGGCGCCAACGGCGGCCCCGTCGCCCCGGTGACCGCGCAGTTCGAGGCGGTCGGCTACCTGAACGGTCCCGACGGACAGCCGGGCACGGCGGACGACGTGCGCCTGGGTGCCCTGCCGGCCGACTGGTCGCTGGAGCCCTTCAACGAGCCGGCCAAGGTGATGGAGGACGTGAAGTTCGCCGGCACCATCGACAAGAACGGCCTGTTCACCCCGGCCGCCGCCGGTCCCAACCCCGCGCGCGTCTTCGGCACCAACAACGTCGGCGACCTGAAGGTGGTGGCCGCGGTGAAGGATGGCGGCAACGCCGTGCAGGGCGAGGGGCGCCTGATCGCCACCGTGCAGCGGTGGAACGATCCGCCGATCCGCTGAAGGGGAGGTACCGCATGACCACGCTTCATCTGGCGCACGACGACGTGCGCGACCTGCGCGTCGGCGACCGCCGCATCCTGTTCCACGTGCCCACCAGCGGCCTGTTCGAGATGGACGAGCTGAGCGGCGAGCTGCTGGACCTGTTCGCCGAGCTGGGCGGTGTGGGCGAGGAGGACGTCCGCAAGCGCTTCGAGGGCCGCGTCGATCCGGCGCGCGTCGCCGAGACGCTGCGCGAGCTGATGACGCTCCGCATCATCGACGAGGGGCTGCCGAAGCCGGGCCGCAAGCCCATCGAGATCGAGCAGTTCCCGTTGAGCACCGTGGTGCTGAACGTCAACACCGGCTGCAACCTGTCCTGCACCTATTGCTACAAGGAGGACCTGACCACCCCCGCCAAGGGCGAGCGGATGGAGTTCGAGACCGCCGCCCGCAGCGTCGACCTGCTGTTCCAGGAAGCGGCGTCGCGGGAATCGGTCAACGTCGTCTTCTTCGGCGGCGAGCCGCTGACCAACCTGCCGCTGATCCGCGAGGTCGTCGCCTATGCGGAAGAGAAGGGGAAGGCGGCCGGCAAGCGGGTGGACTTCTCGCTGACCACCAACGCCGTCCTGCTGACCGAGGAGATCGTCGACTGGCTGGACGAGCACCGGTTCGGCATCACCGTCAGCATGGACGGGCCGAAGCCGCTGCACGACCGCAACCGCAAGACCGTCGGCGGCAAGGGCAGCTACGACGTGGTGGCGGCGAAGGCCCGCATGCTGCTGGCCCGTTACCGCTCGCGGCCCGTGGGGGCGCGCGTCACGCTGACGGCCGGCGTCACCGACGTGGTGGGCATCCACAACCACCTGAAGGACGAGGTGGGCTTCTTCGAGGTCGGGTTCTCCCCCGTCACCTCGGGCGCGGTCAGCCTCTTCAACCTGTCGGGCGACGAGCTGGCGGAGGTGTTCGAGGGCATGAAGGCGTTGGGCCGGGTCTACGTCGATGCCGCCAAGCGCGGCGAGAACGTCGGCTTCGCCAACATGCACCAGCTGATGACCGACCTGACGGAAGGCACGTCCAAGGCGCTGCCCTGCGGGGCGGGCCTGGGCATGCTGGCGGTGGACAAGGCGGGCGACCTGCACCTCTGCCACCGCTTCGCGGGGTCCAAGCAGCCGACCTACGGCAACGTCGACACGGGCATCGAGAAGGAAAGCCTGGGGGCGTTCCTGGAGGGGATGGCGAACCGCACCGGCACGGCGTGCGAGACCTGCTGGATCCGCAAGCTGTGCGCGGGCGGGTGCTATCACGAATCCTACGCCCGCTACGCCGACCCGGCGCACCCCACCTACCACTACTGCAACCTGATGCGGGACTGGATCGACTTCGGCATCGGCGCCTACGCCGAGATCATGGTCGCCAACCCCGACTTCTTCGAACGGCACGTCGCACCGCGGAGGGCGAAGTCATGAAGCACCTGAAGCCCATCAACAAGAAGGCCACCCTGGTGGAGCAGGCGGTCGACGGCGGCCGGATCGAGGAGGTGGTGGCGATGCAGACGGTCGTCGGCTGCGCCGCCACGCTGGATCCGGGGTGGGAGGTCGACCCCTTCGGCAGCGTCGCCGCGTTGTGCGCGCCGATGGAGGCGGACCTCTACGGCTGTTCCGACCCGTGCTGGTGGCCCGCACAGGTGCCGGACACCATCAACACCTACCCGGACTGGAACGCCAAGGCGCCGTCGGCGCAGAACGACTGGCGCGTGCTCCAGTCCGTGTTCCCGAAGAAGTGACGAGGGCCGGCTTATGAAGAAGCTTCTCTGCGGCCTTGCGGCCGTTGCCTTCCTCGCCGCCGGACCGGCGGTGGCGAAGGATTACCTGATCGCCGGCGTGAAGCCCAACAAGCTGGTCGTGATCGATCCCGCCGCCCGCAAGGTGGACAAGCTGATCGAGATCCCCGGCCCCGGCATCGCCCCCGGCACCATCGTGCCCGCCCCGGACGGCAAGGTGGCCTACGTCGTCACCAACCGGCTGGAGAGCATCTCCGGCCTGGACCTGGCGACGGGCAAGGAGGTGTTCCGCGCCGACTTCGCCACGCCGAACGTCCGCACCAAGGCCATGTTCGCCGTGGACGTCAGCCCCGACGGCAAGGAGCTGTTCGTCATGCAGTCCCCGGTCAAGCTGGGGCTGGGCGAGTACGAGGTGCAGGACACGCAGATCGCCGTCTACAACACCGCCGACGGCGTAGGTGCCAAGCCGGTGCGCGTGCTGAAGGCACCGCGCCGGCTGGTGATGTTCGCCTTCGCCAAGGACGGCAAGTCGCTGTGGGCGCTGGGCTGGGACCTGTACCAGATCGACCCCAAGACCGGCGCCATCCTGCAGACGCACAAGGTGCTGAACTGGGAACGGCCGAACTTCAACCCGCCGGACATCCTGGACGTCTGGCCGCAGTTCGAGCAGGCGGGCGTGTTCTCCACCCCGTACTTCACCTCGCGCAGCGACCTGCCGCCCACCGACCCGTCGGCGTTCAAGACCGGCATCCTGACGCTGGACCTTGAGAACGGCAAGGTGGACATGAAGGACTTCGAGGACACCAGCGTGGTGATCTTCTCGTCCGTCGTGAACCCCGCGCGCAAGACGGAGGTGTTCTCCGTCTACTCGCAGCTGTCCAAGATCGACGCGGAGAAGGGCGAGCTGGTCAAGCGCATCGACCTGCCGCACACCTACTACGCCATCAACGTCTCGGCCGACGGCAAGGAGCTGTATGTCGGTGGCACCATGTGCGACATCGGCGTGCATTCGCCCGAGACGCTGGACCGTCTGGCGACCATCGAGATCCCCGGCTGCCCCGACCAGGGCGTGGCGTCGCTGAGGATCGCGAAGCGGTAGGGTATATCTCTCCCTCCCTCGCCTCCGGCGGGGGAGGGCAGTTTTGCTTAGGGATACTCATGCACCCCACCCCGTTCCGTTGGGCCTTCGGCTATGTCCGGCCGCGGTGGAAGCCGCTGGCGGCGGCGTTCGCGCTCTCCATGGCCGGGGTGGGGTTCTCGCTGGCGCAGCCGTGGCTGACCAAGCTGATCATCGACGACGCGCTGCTGGCCGGCGACGCCCGGCTGCTGGTGACGCTGGCGGGCGCCATGCTGGGCGTGGGGCTGGTGTCCACGCTGCTGTCGGGCGCCAACCGCTGGCTCTACGTGCGCGCCTCGGCCGAGGTGCTGTTCGACCTGCGGGAGAGCCTGTACCGGCATCTGCAGACGCTGCCGCCGCGTTTCTACGCCACCCGGTCGGCCGGCGACGTGATGAGCCGGCTGGACGGCGACATCGCCGAGGTGCAGCGCTTCGTCGTCGACGCGCCGCTGTCGGCGGTGAATTCCATCATTACATTGGCGGGTGCGGTGGTGCTGATGGCGCTGCTGGACCCGGCGCTGACGCTGGTGGCCTTCCTGCTGCTGCCGGCGCAGATCCTGTTCCTGCGCCGCACCCGGCCGTGGATCGAGCGCACCACCCGCGCGGTGCGCGAGCGTTCCGCCGACATCACCGGGTTCCTGGTGCAGCGCCTGTCGGCCATGAAGCTGATCCAGGCCACCGGCGCCGGGGGGCAGGAGGCGGCGCGGCTGGGCGGGCTGGACCGCACGTTCCTGGGCGCCCTGATGGGACAGCAGATGGCCTCCTTCACGGTGGGCAGCGTGCCGGCGCTGATGACGTCGGCCAGCAACGCCGCCGTGTTCGTGTGGGGCGGTATCCGCGTGATCGAGGGCGACCTGTCGCTGGGCACGCTGATCGCCTTCACCGCCTACCTCGGCCGCGCCACCGGGCCGACGCAGGGGCTGCTGGGCCTTGCCGTGGCGGTGCAGCGGGCGCGCGTGTCGCTGGAACGCGTGCGCGCCCTGTTCGACGAGCGGCCGGCGGTGACCGATCCGCCGAACCCCGTGCCGATGCCGCGCGGGGGCGGGGCGCTGGAGCTGGAGGGCGTGGCCTTCGCGCACGAGGCCGGGCGGCCGGTGCTGCGCGGCGTGTCGCTGCGCGTGCCCGCGGGCGCGAAGGTCGGTATCGTCGGGCCGTCGGGGGCCGGCAAATCGACGCTGGTGGACCTGCTGCAGCGGCACTACGACCCGGACGCGGGGCGGATTTTGCTGGACGGGGTGGACCTGCGCGCCGTGCGCCTTGCCGATTTGCGGGCGCGGGTCGCCGTGCTGGGGCAGGAGGCGCCGTGGCTGCCGGGCAGCATCGCGGACAATCTGCGCTTCGGCCTGGGCGACGTGGACGCGGCGGTGCTGCGCCGGGCGGTGGAGGCGGCGCAGATCGCGCCGTGGATCGACGCCCTGCCGCAGCGACTGGACACGCCGATGGGGGCGTGGGCTTCCGCAATTTCCGGCGGGCAGCGGCAGCGGGTGGCGCTGGCGCGGGCCTTGTTGAGCCGGCCGGACGTGCTGATTTTGGACGAGCCGGTGTCGGCGCTGGACGCCGAGGCGGCGGAGCGGATGGCGGCGGCGGTCGATGAACTGTTCGCCGGGCGCACGCGCATCGTGATCAGCCACCGGGCGGAGGCGCTGGCGGGCTGCGCCGCCGTCTACCGGCTGGACGGCGGCGTGCTGCGCGCCGAACCGCCGGTGCGGGAGGTGGCATGAGGATCGCGCTGGTGGACAGCGGCATTGGTGACGCATCGGCCGTGGCGCGCGCCGCCTTCGCGCTGGGCGAGACGGGCGTGGAGGTGGTGGCGCCGCGCGCCGACCCGATCGGCCACGGCACCGCCATCGCCGCCATCCTGCGCGCCGCCGTGCCGGACGCCGGATTGATCGACGCGCAAATCTTCCTGACCGGGCCGGCGACTTCCGCCGCGCAGGCGGCGGCGGCGCTGCGCTGGGCGGTGGAGCAGGGGGCGCAACTGGTGGGCATGAGCTTCGGCCTGCCCGCCGACCGCGCGGTGCTGGCGGGCGCGGTGGCGTGGGCGGCGGAACGCGGCGTGGTGATGGCGGCCTCCGCACCCGCGCGCGGCGGGATGGTGTGGCCGGCGGCCTACCCGGCGGTGATCGCGGCCAGCGGCGACGCGCGCTGCGCGCCCGGCGAGGTGTCGGTGCTGCCCGGCCTGTTCGGCGCCTGCCCGCGCCGGCTGGATGAGCTGGAGGGGCCGCCGCGCGCCGGTGGGGCGAGCCTTGCCGTGGGGCACCTGCTGGCCGTGCTGGCGCAGGGCGGGGTGACCGGGCACGCGGAGGCGGTGGCGCACCTGCGGCGCGTCGCGCGCTGGCACGGGCGGGAGCGGAAGATACTTGATGGCTGAACGGGTTGTGCTGGCCGTTGCGGCGCTGCTGCTGGCCTGGGCTCTGGTCGGCGGGCGGCGGGGGCCGGCGGTGCTGGCGGCGTGCGTCCTGGTGGCGCTGGCCGGCGATTTCACGCTGCGCTTCCTGCTGGATGACTTCAGCGTGCGGCAGGTGTGGCTGTACGGCGCGCCGCAGCTGGCGTGGTACGTCAAGGCGGCCGGGCTGTGGAGCGGGGAGGAGGGCACGCTGCTGCTGCTCGCCGCGCTGTCGGCCGTGGGGGCCGCGCGGCTGACGCGGCGGCCGGGATGGGGCGGGCGCGGGGCGCTGGCGGTGGCGCTGCTGTTCACCGGTGCCGCCGTCGCCTGGGACCCGTTCGCCGCCACCTCGGCGGCGGAGCTGGCGCAGAAGCCGTTCGTCGGCGGCAACCTGCACCTGCGGCGCGTGTGGATGCTGCTGCACCCGCCCTTCATCTTCGCGGCCGGCACGCTGTTCCTGCTGCCCTGGGCGGCGGCGCTGGAGGCGCTGGTGCGCGGCACGGGTGGATGGCGGGACATTGCCGCCGTGTGGGTGCGGGCGGGGTGGTTCGTGCTGTCGCTGGGCCTCGCGTCCGGCATGTGGTGGGCGTACGAGGACTTCACCTTCGGGCAGTTCTGGCACTGGGACCCGGTGCAGACCTCCATCTTCCTGGTGTGGGCCGCGGCGACGGCGCACCTGCATGTGCTGAACGCCTATCGGCCGGACGGGGCGTACGCGCGGCTGCACCCGGCGGTGGGGCTGGGCACGGGCGTGCTGGTGCTGCTGTCCATGGTGGTGACGCGCAGCCCGCAGCTGGCCTCCTCTCACCGGTACGTGGGGGAGACCTCGCTGCCGGTGCTGACGGCGGCGATGGCGGTGCTGGCACTGGCGCTGGTGGGTGGGGTGGGGTGGAGCCTGCGCCGGACGGTGCCGCGCACGGGACCGCGCCCGCAGGGGACGATGACGCTGGCGGCATTGGCGCTGCTGGCCTGCGCCGGGGTGGCGGGGGCCTACCTGGGGCAGGCGTACCTGGGCGCGGCGCTGGGCTGGGCACGGCCGGCGGAGCTGAAGCCGTTCTACGAGACGCTGGCCCGCTTCACCGCGCCGGCCGAGCTGGAGACCCTGCGCCAGGCGTTCGCGCAGTGGGAGCCGAACCCGTTCGCCATCAACAAGGCGCTGGCGGCGGTGGGGGCGGTGGTCGGGCTGATCGGGTTCCACCACTTCGTGCCGCTGCGCGGCCGGCGGCGCTGGCTGGCGACGCTGGGGGCCGCGGCGGTGCTGGCGGCCGGCGTGGCGTGGGGTGGCGGGCTGTTCGCGCGGCTGTACACGGGCGACGGCATGACGTCGGGGCGCACGGTGGCGTCCTTCGCGCTGCTGGACGCGCTGGTGGTGGCGCTGGCGGGGCTGGCGGCGGCGCTGGCCGGCTGGGCATGGCGGCGGCTGCGCGCGGGGGCGCCGGCGCGGGTGGCGTTCGGGCACGTGGTGCCCATCGCCGTGCTGCACGTGGGCGTGGTGGTGGCGCTGGCCGGGCTGCTGGTCGCCACGGTGCTGGACACCTATTCGCAGCGCATCCTGGCGTGGCCGCGCGACTTCGACCGGCCGCAGCCGTTCGCCGACGGCTTTACCGTGGCGATCGGGCTGGGCGCGCCGCAGTCGCTGCCGGACGGGCTGCGCTCGGTGGCCGAGGTGCGCATGACGCTGGCCGAGCACGGGGAGGTGCTGCTGGAGCGCACCGGGCACGCGGTGGCGCTGGAAGCCGTGGGCACGGCGGCGGGGGCGGCCGGGCAGGGGGCGGTGCGGCTGATGTGCGAGATACTGGATTACCGTTACGCCCGCTACGCGGCGGGCAAGGATCGCCTGCTGGATCCGTTCCTGCACCGCGGGCTGTGGCGCGACGTGCAGGTGTGGGTGCCGCCGGTGGGCCATGGGGACGGTATCGCCGACGTGCCGGTGGTGGTGAAAACCTTTCCGCTGGCGTCGTGGGTGTGGGTGGGGTTGGTGCTGGTGCTGCTGGGCGCGGCGGCGGCCGGGTGGCGGGCCGTGGCGGGACGGCGCTGACGTTGGGTTTTGCGGCTGGCGCCTCAACCCAACCTACGGCGCCACGACGGACCCGTAGGTTGGGTTGAGCGTCCGCGAAAACCCAACGTCATGCAGGCGTCAGAACTTCGCCAGCGCGATCACCTCGAACAGCGTCGTGTCCTTGTCGCGGCCGAAGAGCTGCTTGCCGCCTTCGCCCGGGCGCAGCCAGCCGAAGACGCCGCTGAGCGTCAGGTTCTCGGTGGCGGCATAGTCGGCGATGAGGTTCAGTTCGTTGCCGAAGTGTTTGCTGGTGAGGCCGGCCGGGGTGCGGTCGAAGTTGAAGACGTAGTAGAGCGCGCTGAGCGTCAGCTTCTCCGTCGGCTGCACGGCGGCCGAGAGGGTGTGGACGTTCAGGTTGGAGTTGCTGAGGTAGTACTGGCCGGTCAGCTCGCCCTGGAACCACGTGCCCCAGCCGCGCGCCATGCCGTAGTGCAGCGGGTCGTACGCCTCGCTCTTGGCCGTGCCGGGCTTGTCGCCGCTGAAGTGCGAATAGCGGTAGCCGACCTTCGGCGTCCAGGTGACGGAGGACAGCCTGTAGGCGGCCTCCCCGTACCAGGCGCGGGCGTTCACCTCGGCCCCGGCGCGGTCGTTGTGCTGGGTCACGAACTCGCCGGCCAGGAACAGGTCGGAGACGGCGGGGATGAAGTTGCCCTGGGCGCGCACGCTGAACACCCGCAGGCCGTCGCGTGTGGGGATGTTGGACTCGTCGATGCGCAGGAAGCTGCCGCCGACGACGTTCTTGCCCTCCGCCCCGCTCTTCCAGTCCAGGTTCACGCCGTAGATGACGTCGGAGCCGCTGTCACGGTCGCTTTTCAGGCGGAAGAGGTCGAGCTGCACGGGATCGACCTTGATCCGCGCGATGGCCGCCGGCTGCCAGCCGTTGCGCGGGGCCAGCCAGTAGGCGCCCTCGCGCCCGAATTCGAAGTTGCCGTCGGCGATTAGGAAGCCGTCGCCGATGACGTAGGGCTGCCGGCCGAAGGACAGGTCCAGCACGTCCTCGCCCAGGCCGCCGAACAGTTTGCCGGAGCGCCAGCCGACGTAGGCGTGGTCGAGGTTGAACTTGCCTTCCTCGCGCTGCACGAAGCCGCCGGCGTCGCCGTCGCCGATGGTGGCGGCCCCCACCACGCGCACCCCGCCGTAGAGCGTGCCGGCGGCCCCGGTGTCGATGGTCAGCGCGGCGCTGGGCGCCACGAAGCCTTCACCCCAGGTCGGGCTGCGGTCGACGTTGCCGTTGGGCCGGGTGACGCCGGTCCCGAAGTAGGTGTTGCCGACGTGGAAGAGGCCGGCGCCCGCCGTGGCGCCGACGTCGAACTTGATCCCATCCTTCTCGTACACCGTCACGTCGGCCAGCGCCGGACCCGACAGCGCCCCGGCCAGCAGCGCCGCCCCGAGTGCTGCGCGCGCGTGTTTCACGTTCCCCATGGCACCTCTCCGATTCTTCGTTCGTGAAAGTCTTTTTTGGGGCTGCATCGCTGCAGCTTCCGGCGACTGTACGGGGACGGCGCGCCCACGAACTATCCGGAATGCGAACGCGGCGGGCGAAGTGATGATGAAATTGCCGTGCTGATCCGGCCATGTGTGGCCGCGGTGCCGTGTAATACGGCAAAGCTGATTTTTTGTGCAGTGCAAAAGAGCGAGGTGAAATGCGGCGGACAAGCCCGAATGCTGGCGCGGCGTGCTCGCTTCCTGGGCATCAGATCATAGTTTTGCGGGGTGCGGGGCCTTCCTCACCAAGACTATCCGATTTGCGAAATGGATTTGGATACGACTTATTTTTGATTGACACCACTATGCATTGCCGCCCAACAATTTCATGCGATCGGATGTCGGCCGGGAGGGGGAGAGGTGGTCAACGCGGAGCCGGTGCGGCTGCAAACCGAGGTCACGCACGACGTGTGCGACCAGGAGCACGCGCTGCCCGGCTGGACCCAGGATTACCGGCAGCTCGCCCCCGGCCGCTTCGTC
>NZ_DASPMG010000018.1:0-8787 GCF_035627195.1 Azospirillum sp. | reverse complement strand
CCAACATCGCCTTCACCGCCGACGCGTCGGGCTACGAGGCTTCCCTCGCCAAGGCCGCCAACGCATCCCCGGTGAGCCGGTACGGCAGCCATTCTTCCAGCTGCTTGAAGCCGATGCGGTCGTAGAAGCCGCGCGCCGGATTCCAGTTCAGCACGTTGAGGTCCACCCGCTTGCAGCCGCGCTCGACGGCGCGCTGCGCCACCGCGGCCAGCAGCTTGCGCCCGACGCCGAACTTGCGGGCGTGCGGCTGGACGTACAGGTCCTCGACGAACAGGCCGGCCCGCCCCTCCCAGGTCGAGTAGTTGCGGAAGGTCAGCGCGAAGCCGACCGGCGCACCGTCCAACTCGGCCATCAGCGCCTCGAACACCGGGTCCGCCCCCCAGCCCTCGCGGCGCACGTCGTCCACGCTGGCCTTCACCGCGTGCGGCTCGCGCTCGAACTCCGCCAGTTCCCGGACGAAGCGCAGGATCAGTTCGGCGTCGGCTTCGACGGCCGGGCGGATGGCGACGGTGGGCATGCCCCGGTTCCCTTCTTCCTGATTGGCGGCGGGACGATATCGGACTTCCGCGCAGGCGCACAAATGGTTCTAATCGCGCCATGCCCGAACCCGTCACCATACGCGCGGCCCGGCCGGACGAGGCCGGCGCCCTTCTGGACCTCGTGCGGGACGTGGACGCCGAGAGCCCGTTCCTGCCGCGCGAGCCCGGTGAGCCGCCGTCCTGGCTCGCCACCGGCCGTCCCACGGAGGACCTCGCCGCCTTCCAGGCGCGCGGCAACGCGACGGTCTTCGTGGCGGAGCACGCCGGGCACCTTATCGGCTACCTGGGTGCCAACGGCGGGCGCCTCGCCGGCAACCGCGGGGTGCTGACGCTGAAGGTCGGCGTGCGCGCCGCGTGGCAGGGCCGCGGCCTGGGCACGCGCCTGTTCGCGGCGGCCGGAAACTGGGCGCACGCCATCGGCGCGCACCGGCTGGAGCTGACGGCCGCCGCTCCCAACATCCGGGCGCACGCGCTGTACCGCCGCCTGGGCTACGTGGACGAGGGGCGCATGCGCGACGCCATGCGGGTGGACGGCGTCTGGCGGGACGAGCTGATCCTCGGCAAGCCGCTCTCCCCCGCCGACGCCCCGGAGTGGCCCCCGCTGCTCCTCGACCCGACGCCGCCCGCCCTGCCCGTTCCCGTCTCCATCCGCCCCGCCGGGCCGGAGGACGCCGCCGCCTACCATGCCTTCGACGCCGCCGTCCGCCGCGAAACGCCCTTCCTGCTGCGCGGCCCCGGGGAGGGGCTGGCCGGTCCCGAACACGCCCGCCGCTTCCTGGCCGGCCAGCGGGGACGCCGCGCCGTGACGCTGGCCGCCGTGACGGCACACGGCGGCATCGCCGGGGCCGCGTCGGTGTGGACCGGCCCCTACCGCCGCACCGCGCACGAGGGCGCCCTGGCGCTGGCGGTGCGGCGGGATCACTGGGAACGCGGCGTCGGCCGCCGCCTGATCGCCGAGGCGGAGGATTGGGCGCACAAGGCCGGCCTGCACCGGCTGTCGGCCTGGGTGCTGGGCCACAACGTCCGCGCCCGGCGCTTCGGCGCGTCCTGCGGCTATGGGGAAGAAGCGGTCTGCCGCCGCTACGCCCGTATCGACGAACAGTTCGCCGACCACGTGCTGCTGGCGAAGCTGCTGGGGTGAAAACGGCTTACGCGGCCAGCGCCTTGCCGCACGAAACCTGACAGCGCTGATGGCACTGCGGGTCGGCGCAGAGGTTGGTGCGCACGGCCTCCAGGCGCGCCAGCAGAAGCCGCGCCTTCTCTTCGGCACTCGGATCGGAACGCAGCGTATCGATCGCCCGCTCCAGAACATCCTCGCGCATGGCCATGCCATTTACCCCTTTCGTCATAGGAACGGCACCATACTGTGACGGATTTATGAATCAATCCTGATTAGATTGCGTTTTTCGCATGCACGGGTTGCGCGACGATCCGTCACACACTTATGCGTGGTATTACCACCAGCCGCCGGACCGTCACCCGATCTCCGGCGCCCCAGCGGTATTTGTAGGGCTCCCGCCCGCGCAGGAAGTGGAATTCCCGCGCGCCCTCCCCCACGGCCTCCTCGATGGCGTGCCCGACGGCGAGCGTGCCTGGGCCGACCGGCGCCATCCCGGGATCGAAGCCGCCGATGTAGTAGAAGGCCCGCCCCCGGTGGCGGAGCCCGTAGTGCACTGCGGCCAGCCGCCCGCCGAGGGACAGCGCCGTCAGGCGCAGCGCCCCGGCCGCCAGCAGCCCGGCCGCCGCGGCGCGGTGGAAGGCGCGCACCTCGGGCGACGCCAGCACGCCGGCCTCGCCGCGCCCGGCCCAGCGGGCGCCGTGCAGGCGGAACAGCGCGTCCAGCAGCGCCGGCAGAGAGTCCGCGTCGGCCCGCTCCACGCTCAGGCCGCCGGCACGTTCGGCGCGGGCGCGGGCGTGGCGCAGGTTGCGCTCCGCCCCGGCCGGCAGCGGCCGGGTGAGGTCCATCACCGGGCAGACGTCGCACTCCCGCCGCTCCTCCCGCCAGCCCGGCGGCAGCGGCACGTCCAGCAGCGCCGAGCCCTGCATCACGTCGAACAGGTCCAGCGTGGCGCCGGGCAACGCCGCGCCCAGCGTACGCAGGGCCTCCGTCACGGCGGGAAACAGCGTGGCGTCGAGCAGCGCGTCCTGCAGGTCGGTGGTGCCCGCACCCAGCAGCCGCAGCGTGCCGCCGTCCTCGTACAGCGGCAGCACGCCGGCCAGCCGCCCGTCGCGGCGCAGTTCCAGCACCCACGGCCGGCCGGGCCGGAAGGCGCGCCACCACGCCAGCAGCCACGCGGGCGACTGGAACGGCAGGGCGCCGGGTGCCGCCGCCCACAGCGCCGCCCAGTCCGGCGCCAGCGCATCCAGGTCCCCATCGCCGGTCAGCCAGCGGGCGGCAATGCTCACGTGGCGATCCTCACGTAGGGGTCCTCACGTGGGGGCACTCACGCGGCGCCGACGGCGCGCTCGCGGCCGGCGGCCAGCTCCTCGTACCGGGCCAGATAGCGCGCCACCATGCGATCCTGCCCGTGGCGCGCGCGCGCCGCGGCGCGGCAGGCTTCGGGGTCGATCTGCTCGCAGGCGGCGATCGCCTCGGCCATCCCGGCCGCATCCTCGACCAGGAAGCCGGTGACGCCCTCCTCCACGATGTCGCCCAGCGCGCCGGTCGGGAAGGCCACCACCGGCGTGCCGCAAGCCAGCGCCTCCATGGCGACCAGCGAACTGGTCTCCGGCGCCAGGCTCGGCACCAGCAGGCAGCGCGCCGCCCCCAGCATCCAGCGCTTGCGCGCGAAGCCGACGGGACCCAGGAAGCGGCAGCGGCCGTCCAGGTGCGGCTGCACCTCCTCGCGGAAATAGCGCTGGTGTTCGGGATAGGGGTAGATCTCGCCCGCCATCAGCAGCTGCAGGTCGGTGCGGCGCACGGCGTCGATGGCGACGTGGAAGCCCTTCTCCTTGCACACTCGGCCCATCGCCACGGCGAATCGGCGCTTGGGCACGCGGATCATCAGGCGGTCGACCGGCACGCCGTTCTCGATGGGCGGCAGCAGGCGCACGCCGGCCGGCGCGCTCTCGTGCTGCGAGCGCGACACGCCGTGCAGCCACGTGTCCGGCCGGCCGGGGGTGAGCGCGCCGGCCGGGTACCAGTCCAGCGGCAGGTGCAGAGTCACCAGTGCCGGCACGTCCGGCGGCGGCAGGTATGTGGCGAAATCGATGCCGTGCAGGTGCACGATGTCGACCGGGAAGCGCGCCAGCGCCTCGCCCATGGCGGCGCGCACCCGCGCGTGCCCGGCGGCGCGCGCCGCGTCGTCCACCTCGCCGTGCACGCGCGGCACGGCGATCAGCGTGCCGGCCACCTCCGACCGCTCCTCGGCGATGACGATGGAGCGGTGGCCGGCGCGCGCCAGTCCGGCGTCGAGCGCGCACAGCACCTGCTCCGCCCCGCCGACGGAATCGGGGCCGACGGCTGCGAAGGGATAGGCCACGCTGAGAACGGTCAGTGCCATCAAGCCTCCTCAAGCCCCCATCTCAAATCCCAGGGCGGCGGACGCCGCGGCGGCGAGGCGCCGCCAGCGCGTCCCGTCTATCGCGAATCCCCACTCCTCGTACTGCAGCGGCCCGTTGTGCGGCGGCCGGGTGAAATCGGCCGGCGGGGCCGGGCGGAACCGCTCCACCTCCACGCCGAACAGCGACAGCACCTCCGCCTGCGACGCGTGCGCGTCCAGCATCCGCCGCTTGGCGGCGCGCAGCCCCTCGTCCAGCGTCACCGTCCGTGCCCGGAAGGCGGCGTGCGGCAGGAAGTCCTGCACCGTCATGGTCCCCGTCGCGTGGTGGTAGAAGGCCATTTCGACCAACCGCGGCGCCCGTCCGCCGTTCCGCGCGACCAGCGCGCACGCCGCGCGCACGGCGAAGGCGGCGGCGTCGTGGTCCGGGTGCCCGCCCTCGTACGGATGCGTCAGCACGGCGTCGGGCGCCAGGGCGGCGAAGCGGTCGGCAAGGCGGAGGGCCAGCGGTTCCAGGTGTTCGGCCGCCTGCTGGTCGGGAAGGCCGAAGGACTCGGCGTGGTCCGGCGGGAAGCCGGCGGCGGCGAGCGCGGCTTGCAGCTCGCCGCGCCGCCGGTCGGCGTAGGCCTGCCAGCCGGCGCAGCCGGCCGCCGCCGCATCGCGCCCGTCGCGCGGCGCGCCGTCGGTCAAGTGGATGAGGCGCAAACCATAAACCTTGCCCCCACCCTTCCCGCCTTCGGCGGGCCCCTTCCCTCCCCCGCCGGAGGCTGGAGAGGGAGCGTTTGCCGCCAGCACTCCGCCCGCGCCGATGGTCTCGTCGTCCGGGTGGGCGACGACGATCAGCAGGCGCGCGCCGGGCGGCACGCCCAAAACATCGCTGTGAGCGGTCATTCGGCCGGCGACAGCGCGTCGGCGGGCGCGTAGCGGCGCACCATGTCGGCGCAGAACGTCGCGAACTCTTCCTTCACCTGGGGCGGGCTGGTGTGGTGGGGCTCGATGCCCCGGTGCTCGGGCGTGAAGCAGAAGGTCACCGTCACCTGGAAGTCCTGCAGCGCCTCCATCTGCCGGTCGAACCAGTCCAGCGCCCCCTCGCGGTAGCTGTCGGCCCAGCTCAGCCCCGTGCGCAGGTAGGTGACGCCCAGGTCCTTCATCCAGCGCACGGCGTCGTCCAGCCGGTGGTCCTGGAAGTGGAACCACTGGCACAGGCCGATGTCCGGCGTGACCTTATGGAAGTGCTTGCACGCCAGCTTCGGCGTGCCGTCCTCGCGGATCAGGCCCATGTAGAAGTGGCGGTAGTAGCTGGACCCCTCCGCCTCGCGGTGGCGGGTGGTGGCCGGCCAGGCGCGCGGCAGGTCGAACAGGCTGTACCAGTGGATGCGCGGCGCCCGGCCGCGCAGCAGCTCGGCCGTGCGCAGCAGGCCGAACTCCTGCACCTCCTCGGCGCCGAAGGTGGAGACGCCGACCTCCGACACCCACAGCGGCAGGTCGGTGACCGCCTGGATCTCCTTCAGCTTCTCCGGCCACTCGTGGATCTGCCAGTGGTTCCAGTCCAGCGGGAAACCGTGCACCGCCACCGCGTCCACGTGGTCCAGCACGCCGCGGCCCTTCATGTTGTTCATGAAGCCGGCGTCGATGGGCGAGATGCCGCCCAGCACCTTGGGCAGCTTCGGGTTGACCGCGGCGATGGCGTCGGCCGCGCACGTCACCATGTCGGCGAACCGCGCCCACTCCGGATCGAGCTGGAAGTCCCAATGGGATTTGTTGTTCGGCTCGTTCCAGAGCATCACCGCTTCGATCATGCCTTTTCCCTTTAACGTGGTCCCCGGGACGGATAGACGGGTGCCGCCCAGTCCGAGCGCTCCGCTTTGCGGCAGACGAACACCTCGTCCTCCGGATGGTCGATCACCGCGAAGCCGGCGGCGCGCAGCATCGCCTCGGCCCCGGCGCGGTTCGGGATCCACCAGTTCGTCTCGTCGCCGCTGTACTTGTTTTCCACGAAGACCATGCGCGGGTAACCCGGGCGTTCGAAGTGGTCGACGTCGCTGAAGGGATAGTCCTCCGCCACCGGCTCCACCTCCTGTGTGCCGCGCAGCATCGACTGGAAGATCATCAGGTCGCCCGCCACGTGCTCGCGGATGAGGTCCAGCGCCAGCAGCGGGTGGCGCAGGTGGTAGAGCACGCCCATGAAGATGACGACGTCGAACCGCTCGCCCAGGTCCGCCACGTCGTAGACGGACAGCTTGCGGAACTCGATGTCCGCCCCCATCACCTCGGCGGCGAAACGGGCTTGGGCCAGGTAGGTGTCGTCGTAGTCGATGGCGACGACCCGCTCCGCCCCGCGGCACTTCATCTCGATGGAGTAGAATCCGCCGTTGCAGCCGATGTCGAGCACGCTCTTGCCCCTAAGGTCCGCCGGCACCGCGTGGGCGAAGCGCTGCCATTTCACGCGCGGGTAGTCGCCCAGGAAATGGTCGGGCGCCGTCTGCACGCCGTTCAGGTCGATGTTGTGGAACCAGCGCCCCAGTTCGCGGACGCGGCGTTCGATCAGTTCCGGCGTCAAGGCGCCCTGCCGATTCAACACGAATCCTCCCTTCCATTCATTCCGCGGCTTCGGAGAAGGTGCCGCCGCTCAGCAGGCGGATGGCGGTCCGGTAGCCGCGCACCGTGCCGACGTCGACGTAGGACGCACCGGCGCGCACGCCCACCGCCTCGCCGCCCTCCTTGATCCAGGCGTTGACCAGCGTGCCCATGTACTCGTCCTGCCGTTCGCGCCGGCACCACAGGGCGTGCAGTTCGTGGAACACCGCCCCCGGCATCTTGAAGGCGCCCCAGATCCAGTTGCTGGCGGCCTGCCGGCTCTTCACCTGGATCTCGCGCACGCGGCCCTGGGCGTCGGTGACGACGGCGTCGAACAGCTCCGGCTGTTCCACCGGGAACAGCAGGAAGGACAGCAGGTCGTCCGGCAGGCTGGCCAGCGCGTCGTCGGGAAACCACACGGTGTCCGGCAGGCCGATCATCACCGGCTCGTCCGGGTGGATCAGGTGGCGGGCGCGGAACAGCGCGTCGCACAGGCCGCCGGGCCGCGGCTGCACGACGTAGGCGAAGTCCGCCCCCTCCACCCGGTCGCCGTAGTATTGCAGGATGTCGAACTTGCCCGGCGAGATGACGAAGGCGATCTTGTCCGCCCCGCCCTTCACCATGCGCTCGACCAGATACTCGCTGACGGCGCGCGGCCGTTCGGCCTGTCCGTCGAAGCGGCTGCCGACCGGCAGCAGCTCCTTGGAAAAGGCCAACGGCTGGATGCGCGTGCCGCTGCCCGCCGCCGGGATGATGCCCCACATGGTTCAGGTTCCTCCGGCGTGCATGCGATGGAAGGTGTTTGGAGACAGGGATGAACACGGATGTTTCCACGGATGGACACGGATGATGTTTTCCGCGGACAAGCCGCATCCGTGTTCATCCGTGTCTGCATCCGTGTTCATCCGTGTCTCCCGTTCTTTCCTGAGCGGGCGCCCATCACATGCCCCCCGCCTTCTTGCCGGCGGCTTCCAGCGCGTTGCGCAGGTCGGCGACGCGGCGTTCGGCGGTGTGCTGAATCAGCGTGCGCTCGCGCGCCCGGCGCGCCATGCGGGCGAGGTGGTCGCGCGGCAGCGACAGCGCGGTGGTCACGTCGTCGGTGTCCCTGGCCACCAGGATCTCGCGGCCGGGCTCGAAGAAGGCGTCCAGCCCCTCCCACGCGTCGGAGATGATGGGCACGCCGCAGGCCGCCGCCTCGAACAGGCGGCCGGACGGGCACCAGCCCATGCGCTTCATGGCGTCGCGCGTCACGTTCAGCGTCAGGGTGGAGGAGCAGAAGAAGGCCGGATGCTCGGCCGGCGGCAGGTGGCGGACGAAGTAGATGTTGGGCGTCCAGGGGAAGCTGTCCGGGTACTGCGCACCGCCGATGACGAAGCGCCGCCGGGTCAGCCGCCGCGCCGGCTCGATGAACAGGCGCTCCAGCGTCTCCTGCCGGTCGGCGGCGTAGGTGCCGAGGTAGGACAGGTCGCCCATGTAGGTCTCGACCGCCGCCACCGGCCGGTGCACCTCCGGGTCCACCCAGCCGTAGAGCGGCGCCACCACCCTGGCCCCCAGCCGCGCCTTCAGCTCCTCCAGCGCCGCCCCGCCGGTGTAGCTGAGCACGAGGTCGAAGCCGCCCAGCCCTTCCTTCGGCAGATACGGTGGCCGTTCCCCCGTGCGCAGGCGGGCCAGCGTCACCGGCGTGTCCAGGTCGTAGAACACCGTGCGCTGCGCCGTGGAGCCGAGCACGAGCGCGCTGGCCGCCACGCCGTCCGGGCAGTAGGAGGTGACCATCGCCACGTCGGCATCGGCCGCCTGCCGCTCCGCCTCCGGCGCCACGGTGTCCCAGTCGCGGTAGAGGATCAGCTCGCCGCCCGGAATGTCCCAGAAATCCCGGTGCTCGGCGTAGTACGGCACGTCGCGCTCGAAGAACACCACCCGGTGCCCCCGCCGCGCCAGCGCCTTGACCAGCCCCCGCCAGAGCGTGGCGTGGCCGTTGCCCCAGGAGGAGCTGATGGTCAATCCGAAGATGACGAACTTCATCGTGCCGCCCCGCTGTGTGCCGCCCCGCGGTCTGGGCCGTCGGTGGTAGGACCGTGCCCGACCGTGTGCCCGACCGTGTGATTGAGACAGAGGACCCGCGGGCCCCAACCGTCGATGGCTAGAACACTTACCGACGCCGGAGCGACCTC
>NZ_DASPMG010000017.1:0-5165 GCF_035627195.1 Azospirillum sp. | reverse complement strand
GATCCGAACGTCGAGGGCATCCTCGTCAACATCTTCGGCGGCATCATGCGCTGCGACGTCATCGCCGAGGGCGTCGTCGCCGCCGCGCGTGAAGTGCACCTGCACGTTCCGCTGGTCGTCCGCCTGGAAGGCACCAACGTCGACCTGGGCAAGAAGATCCTGTCGGAATCCGGCCTGCCGATCCTGTCGGCCGACAACCTGGCCGACGCCGCGGAAAAGGTCGTCAAGGCCGTGAAGGAGGCCAAGTAAGATGGCTGTTCTCGTCAATTCCGAAACCAAGGTCATCTGCCAGGGCTTCACCGGCGCCCAGGGCACCTTCCACTCCGAGCAGGCGATCGCCTACGGCACCAAGATGGTCGGCGGCGTCACCCCGGGTAAGGGCGGCACCAAGCACCTCGACCTGCCGGTGTTCGACACCGTCGCCGACGCCGTCGAGAAGACCGGCGCCAACGCCTCCGTGATCTACGTCCCGCCCCCGTTCGCCGCCGACGCGATCCTGGAGGCCATCGACGCCGAGATCCCGCTGGTGGTCTGCATCACCGAAGGCATCCCGGTCCTGGACATGGTCCGCGTCAAGCGCGCGCTGGCCAGCTCGAAGACCCGCCTGATCGGCCCGAACTGCCCCGGCATCATCACGCCGGACGAGTGCAAGATCGGCATCATGCCGGGCCACATCCACAAGCGCGGCAAGATCGGCATCGTGTCGCGCTCGGGCACGCTGACCTATGAGGCGGTCGCGCAGACCACGGCGGCCGGCCTCGGCCAGACCACCTGCATCGGCATCGGCGGCGACCCGGTCAACGGCACCAACTTCGTGGACAGCCTGGATCTGTTCCTGAAGGACCCGGAGACCGAGGGCATCATCATGATCGGCGAGATCGGCGGCGACGCCGAGGTGAAGGGCGCCGAGTTCATCAAGGCGTCGGGCACCAAGAAGCCGGTCGTCGGCTTCATCGCCGGCCGCACGGCCCCTCCGGGCCGCCGCATGGGCCATGCCGGCGCGGTGATCTCCGGCGGCAACGACACCGCCGACTTCAAGATCGACTTCATGAAGTCGGTCGGCATCCACGTCGCCGACAGCCCGGCGAGCCTCGGCTCGACGATGCTGAAGGTGATGAAGGGCTGACGGTAAGAAAACGGACGCGGGAGGGGACCCACCCCCTCCCGCGTTCGAACAATGCAGCCAAGGGCCGCGCGGCCCTTGGATCCCCTCCTACAGCGGGGTCCAGGGCCGCCCGGCACCGGGCGACGGACGCGAAGGGGGGATTCGCCCCCCGACAAGACACCTGGAATGCTTTGAGGGGGACCGGGCCCGGCGCCCGAGGCGAAAAACCATGTCGGTGAATCTGGAGAAGTCCTCGTTCCTGTTCGGCGGGAATGCTCAGTACGTGGCCGAACTCTACGCGCGTTTCCTGAAGGACCCCGCCTCGGTGGACCCGAGCTGGAACGGCTTCTTCAAGGAGCTGGACGATGATTCGCGCGCCGTCCTGGACGAGCTGCGCGGCGCGTCCTGGTCGCTGCCGGACGATCTGCTGGTCAACGGCGCCGACGAGCTGGCCAAGGCGGCGCTGGCCGGCCCCGGCAACGGCGCCATGGTGCAGCACGTGCAGCAGACCTTCGGCGGCGTGACGCAGGAGCAGATGCGCCAGGCGGTGCTGGACAGCATCCGCGCGCTGATGCTGATCCGCGTGTACCGCGTGCGCGGCCACATGAACGCGCACTTCGACCCGCTGGGCCTGGAGAAGCGCGAGCCGCACCCGGAACTGGATCCGGCGACCTACGGCTTCGGCCCCAACGACATGGACCGGCCGATCTTCCTCAACTACTCGCTGGGGATGGAAAGCGCCACGCTGCGCCAGATCATGGACGTGCTGAACCGCACGTACTGCGGCACCATCGGCGTGGAGTTCATGCACATCCAGGACCCGGATGAGAAGGCCTGGATCCAGGAGCGCATCGAGGGCGGGCGCAACCACACCGACTTCACGGTCAACGGCAAGCGCGCCATCCTGGAGCGCCTGACCGCTGCCGAGGGCTTCGAGAAGTTCCTGCAGCTGAAGTACACCGGCACCAAGCGCTTCGGCCTCGAAGGCGGCGAGTCGATGATCCCGGCGCTGGAGCAGATCCTGAAGCGCGGCGGCCAGCTGGGCCTTCGGGAAGTCGTCGTCGGCATGGCGCACCGCGGCCGCCTGAACGTGCTGACCAACTTCATGGGCAAGCCGTTCTCGGCCGTCTTCTCCGAGTTCCAGGGCAACCCCTCGGCGCCGGAGAACGTGCAGGGCTCGGGCGACGTGAAGTACCACCTGGGCACCTCGTCGGACCGTGACTTCAACGGCAACATCGTCCACCTGTCGCTGACCGCCAACCCCTCGCACCTGGAGTGGGTGAACCCGGTCGTGCTGGGCAAGGTGCGCGCCAAGCAGCAGCAGCGCCGCGACATGGAGCGCGACGCGGTGTGCGGCGTGCTGATCCACGGCGACGCCGCCTTCGCCGGCCAGGGCATCGTGGCCGAGAGCCTGGGCCTGTCGGAGCTGCGCGGCTACCGCACCGGCGGCACCATCCACTTCATCATCAACAACCAGATCGGCTTCACGACGAACCCGCACTACTCGCGCTCGGGCATCTACTGCTCGGAAATGGCGAAGATGGTGATGGCGCCGATCTTCCACGTGAACGGCGACGACCCCGAGTCCGTGGTGCACGTCAGCCGCATCGCCGTGGAGTTCCGCCAGCGCTTCAAGCGCGACGTCGTGATCGACATGGTCTGCTACCGCCGCCACGGCCACAACGAGGGCGACGAGCCGGGCTTCACCCAGCCGATCATGTACAAGGTGATCCGCTCGCACCCGACCACGCGCGAGCTGTACACCCGCCAGCTGGTGACCGAGAACGTCATCACCCAGCAGGAAGGCGACCAGATCCTCCAGGACTTCATGAAGAAGCTGGAGAAGGAGTTCGAGGCGGCGTCGTCCTACAAGCCCAACAAGGCCGACTGGCTGGAGGGCAAGTGGTCCGGCCTGGAGTCCGCGCAGTCGGAAGAGGCGTGGCGCGGCAACACCGGCGTCGACATCGACCTGCTGAAGAAGATCGGCAACAAGCTGTGCGACGTGCCGGAAGGCTTCGCCATCAACTCGAAGATCGCGCGCCAGCTGGAAGCCAAGCGCAAGACCATCGAGACCGGCGAGGGCATCGACTGGGCGACCGCCGAGGCGCTGGCCTTCGGCTCGCTGCTGGTCGAGGGCACGCCGGTGCGCCTGTCGGGCCAGGATTCGGGCCGCGGCACCTTCTCGCACCGCCACGCCGTGGTGTACGACCAGAACACCGAGGCGAAGTACGTGGCGCTGACCCACGTCAACCCGAAGCAGGCGACGTTCGAGGTGCACGACAGCCCGCTGTCGGAAGCCGCCGTGCTGGGCTTCGAGTACGGCTACTCGCTGGCCGAGCCGAATGAGCTGGTGCTGTGGGAGGCGCAGTTCGGCGACTTCGCCAACACCGCGCAGACCATCATCGACCAGTTCATCTCGTCGGGCGAGTCCAAGTGGCTGCGCATGTCGGGTCTGGTGATGCTGCTGCCGCACGGCTACGAGGGCCAGGGTCCCGAGCACTCCTCGGCCCGCCCCGAGCGCTTTTTGCAGATGTGCGCCGAGGACAACTGGCAGATCTGCAACATCACCACGCCGGCCAACCTGTTCCACGCCTTCCGCCGGCAGGTGCGCCGCAACTTCCGCAAGCCGATGGTGCTGTTCACGCCGAAGTCGCTGCTGCGCCACAAGCTGTGCATCTCCAATCTGGCGGAGCTGGGCGTCGGCACCTCCTTCCACCGCGTCCTGCCGGAGACGGCGACGGACCTGGTGGCGGGCGACAAGGTCAAGCGCGTCGTGGTCTGCACCGGCAAGGTCTACTACGATCTGCTGCAGGAGCGCACCGCGCGCAACGTGAAGGACGTGGCGCTGGTCCGCGTCGAGCAGATGTACCCGTTCCCCGCCGCCTCGCTGGCCAAGGAGTTCGCCAAGTACCCGAACGCCGACGTGGTGTGGTGCCAGGAAGAGCCGGAGAACCAGGGTGCGTGGCACTTCATGGACCGCCGGATCGAGGGCTGCCTCGGCAGCATCGGCCACAAGACCAAGCGCCCGGTGTACGCCGGCCGCGTGGCCTCCGCCGCTCCGGCCACCGGCCTCCTGAAGCGGCACAACCAGGAACAGGCGAAGCTGATCGACGACGCGCTGACCGTCGGCTGACCCGGACCGCCCAGAAGAAGACGAAGAAATCGGGACGCGAGAGGAACTCATGGCTACGGAAATCAAGGTGCCCACGCTGGGCGAGTCGGTGTCGGAAGCGACGGTCGCCCGCTGGCTGAAGAAGGTCGGTGAATCGTTCGGCGCCGACGAGCCGCTGGTCGAGCTGGAAACCGACAAGGTCACGCTGGAAGTCAACGCCCCGGCCGCCGGCACCCTGTCGGAGATCGTCGCGGCGGAAGGCGCCAACGTCGGCGTCGACGCCGTGCTCGGCATCATCGCCGAGGGTGCGGCGGGCGCCGCCCCGGCCCCGGCCAAGGCCGCCGCCCCGGCGGCCGCTCCGGCCCCGGCGGTCGCCGCCGCGGCTCCGGCCGCCGTCGGCGCCACCGGCGGCGAGCTGATGCCGGCCGCCCGCAAGATGGTCGAGGACAAGGGCCTCGACGCCGCCCAGATCGCCGGCACCGGCAAGGGCGGCCGCATCACCAAGGGCGACGTCATCGAGCACGTCGAGCGCAAGCCGGCCGCCCCCGCGGCGGCCCCGGCTGCCGCCCCGGCGCCGAAGTTCCAGTGGGCCGCCGGCACCCAGGGCGACCGCCCGCGCGCCGCGCAGGAGGAGCGGGTTCGCATGACCCGCCTGCGCCAGCGCATCGCCGAGCGCCTGAAGGAGGCGCAGAACACCGCCGCCATGCTGACCACCTTCAACGAGGTGGACATGTCGGCGGCGATGGCGCTGCGCGCGGAGTACAAGGACTACTTCGAGAAGCGCCACAAGGTGCGCCTCGGCTTCATGTCCTTCTTCGTGCGCGCCGCCATCCAGGCGCTGAAGGAGATCCCGGCGGTGAACGCCGAGATCGACGGCACCGACATCGTCTACAAGAACTACTACGACATCGGCGTCGCCGTCGGCACGCCGCAGGGTCTGGTGGTTCC
>NZ_DASPMG010000016.1:0-13950 GCF_035627195.1 Azospirillum sp. | reverse complement strand
TGGTCGTCGCCGATCTCGTCCAGCACCAGCATCAGGCTGGCGGCCAGCACCGCGCCCTCCACCTTCTTGCCGCCCAGCTTCAGGAAGTCGGGCGAGGCCGCGCCGTGCGTCTGGTAGATGCGGCCCTTGTAGCCCTGGTCGACCAGCGTGGTGTGCGGCAGCACCGTGGCGGCCCCGGCGGTGGCGATCAGCACGGCGTCCGGGTTGGCGCCCAGCAGCTTCAGCGACTGGCCGGTGACCGAGGCGTCGGTGCGCTGGAACCGCTCCTCCGCGGCGATCTTGATGCCGGCCTTCTGCGCCTGGGCGCCGAAGGTCTTGATCCAGTTCTCGCCGTAGGGGTCGTTGGTGGCGATCAGACCGACGCTCTTCACGCCGTTCTTGGTCATATGGCCGACCAGCGCGCCGGCGATCAGGTCATCGTTCTGCGTGGTCTTGAAGACCCACTTCTTCTTGTCGTCCATGGGCAGCACGACGGCGGCGGTGCCGACCGGGGCCAGCATCGGCGTGCCCGATTCGGCGACGAAGCCGATGACGCCCACCGCGTTGGGCGAGCCCGACGGGCCGATGATGGCATCCACCTTGTCGGCGATCAGCTTCTTGGCGTGCTGCACCGACAGCGTCGGATCGCTGGCGTCGTCGAGCAGGACGTACTCGACGCTGACGCCTGCAATCTCCTTGGGCAGCAGCGCCACCGTGTTCTTCTGCGGGATGCCGACCACGGAGACCGGGCCGGTGGCGGACGCGATCACGCCCACCTTCATCTGCGCCGCGGCCGAACCCGCGAAGGTGAGGGCCGCGACGGCGACGCCCGCGGCGAGAAGCTTCTTCATACCCATAGGAAACCCCCTTATCTCTTGTTTTGATTGGTCTTTTACGAACTGGTCCCGGTCCTCAGGCGCCCGCCGCCTCCTTGTCGGCGCTGGCGTGGGCACCGGCGATGCCCAGGTAGGTCTCGATCACGCGGTCGTTCTTCGCCAGATCCGCCGCCGGCCCCTGGAGGGCGAACTCGCCCGCCTCCATGACGTAGCCATAGTCGGCCACCGCCATGGCGGCGCGCGCGTTCTGCTCGACCAGCAGGATCGACACGCCGCGCTGGCGCAGGTCGGCGATGATGCGGAAGATCTCGGCGATGATCAGCGGGGCGAGGCCCAGGCTCGGCTCGTCCAGCAGCAGCAGCTTGGGCTTGGCCATCAGCGCGCGGCCCATGGCCAGCATCTGCCGCTCACCGCCCGACAGCGTGCCGGCGGCCTGCCGGCGTCGCTCCTTCAGGCGCGGGAAGATGCCGAACACCTCGTCCAGCGTGTCGCGCTGGTTGCGCTGCCCCTGCCGCCAGCGGTCGAAGCCGCCCAGCAGCAAGTTGTCCTCCACCGACATGGAGCCGAACAGCTCGCGCTTTTCCGGGATCAGGCCCATGCCGCGGCGGACCAGCTTCTCCACGCCCAGCGGGCGGGTGGTGGTCTCGCCGAAGTACGCGACCTCGCCCGAAAACGGCAGCAGGCCCATCAGCGACGACAGCAGCGTCGTCTTGCCCGCCCCGTTGGGGCCGACGATGGTGACGACCTGCCCCTCGCGGATCTCCATGCCGACCGAGCGCACCGCGGCGATCTTGCCGTAGGACACCGACAGGTCGCGGCAGGCCAGAAGGATCGGAGCGTCGGTGCCGCTCATTGCACGCCTCCCAGGTAGGCTTCGAGGACGCGCGGGTTCTGCTGGATCTCCTTCGGCAGGCCCTCGGCGATCTTGGTGCCGAACTCCATCACCACCACGCGGTCGGCGAGGTTCATGACGAAGTCCATGTCATGCTCGACCAGCAGGATGGCGAGGCCGTCGGCGCGCAGCTGGCGCAGCAGGGCCGCCAGCTCCTGCTTCTCCTTGTAGCGCAGGCCGGCGGCCGGCTCGTCCAGCAGCAGGACGTAGGGGTTGGCGGCCAGCGCGCGGGCGATCTCCAGCACCCGCTGCTGGCCCAGCGCCAGGGCGCCGGCCTCCGTCCACAGGTGGGCGCCCAGGCCGACCCGCTCCAGCTGCCGCCGGGCTTCGGCCAGCAGCTGCGCTTCCTCCGCCCGGTCCATGCGGAGGACGGCGGAGAAAAGGCCCTTCTGGCCGCGCGGATGCGCGCCGATGGCGACGTTCTCGATGGCCGACATGTCGGGCAGCAGCCGGACGTGCTGGAAGGTGCGGTTGAGGCCCAGCAGCGAGATCTCCCGCGCCGACTTGCCGAAGATGGAGCGGCCGCGGAACTCGAAGGTGCCGCCATCCGGCGTGCCCACGCCGCTGACCAGATCGAAGAAGGTGCTCTTCCCCGCCCCGTTGGGGCCGATCAGCGCCAGGACCTCGCCCGCGTGCAGGTCGAGGCTGACGTCCTTGTTGGCCTGCACGCCGCCGAAGGCCTTGCGCGCGTTGCGCACCGTCAGGATGGGCGCGTTGCCCGCCACCCGCTCGCGCACCGGCAGGGGCGCTTGGTCGGGCACGGCGCGCGGCTGCACGGCGGACCAGCCCAGGCGGCGCTGGACGCCGGCCAGCAGGCCGTCGGGTGCGACGTGGAAGATGACGATGATGATGGTGCCGAAGATCACCATCTCGAAGTTGCCGGCGTGGCCGATCAGCGACGGCAGGTGTGCTTGCAGGAACGGCTTCAGCGAGGTGATCAGGCCGGCGCCGACGACGGCACCCCACAGGTTGCCTGCCCCGCCGACCACGGTCATGAACAGGTACTCGATGCCCTGGTTCAGCGAGAACGGCGTCGGGTTCACGAAGCGCTGGAAGTGCGCGTACAGCCAGCCGGTGACGGCGGCCATGACGCAGGCGATGACGAACAGCTGCACCTTGGCCGTGCGCGTGTCGATGCCCATGGATTCGGCCATCACCACGCCGCCCTTCAGCACGCGCATCGCGCGGCCTTTGCGCGAATCCAGCAGGTTGGCGATGCCCCACATGAAGCCCAGCAGCACCATCCACACGATGGCGTAGCTGGCCGCCGGGCTGGTGAACTCGTGGTCGCCCAGCGACAGCCGCGGCAGGCCGGACAGGCCGGTCATGCCGCCGGTGGCCGTCAACCCGCCGAACAGGAAGTAGACGGCGACGCCGAAGGCGATGGTCGCCAGCGGCAGGTAGTGGCCGGACAGCCGCACGGTGATGGTGGCGCCGACGTAGGAGCCGGCGGCGCTGACCGCCACGATGACCGGCAGCGTCGCCCACGGCGACCAGCCGGAGTTCAGCGTGAACCACGCGGTGATGTAGGCACCAAGGCCCACGTAGGCGGCCTGCCCGAAGGACGGGATGCCGCCCTTGCCGGTCAGCAGCACGAGGCTGAGCGCCACCACGGACGACAGGCCGATGTAGGTGAGGATCGCCAGCGCGTAGTCGGACAGCACCAGCGGGGCCGCGGCGATCAGCGCCACGGCGAGAAGGGGAAGAATCCGGCGGGCGGTCATTCCTCGTCCTCCACCCGGCGCGTGGCCATGGAGCGCCACAGCAGCACGGGAATGATCAGGGCGAACACGATGGCCTCCTTGAAGGCGCTGGCGGCGAAGGAGGCGAAGCTCTCCAGCACGCCCAGGCCCAGGGCACCGGCGGCCGACAGCGGGTGGCTCGCCAGCCCGCCGATGATGGCGGCGACGAAGCCCTTGAGGCCCAGCAGGAACCCGGTGTCGTAGTACATGGTCGTCACCGACGACACGAGCACGCCCGCCACCGCGCCGATGAAGGCGGCGACCAGGAAGGCCGCACTGCCCGCCATGTTTGCGGAGATGCCCATCAGCCAAGCACCCGTGGGGTTGATGGCGGCGGCGCGCAACGCCTTGCCGTACAGCGTGCGCTCCGACGCCACGAACAGCGCCACGACCAGCAGCGCCGTGACCACGTAGACGACGATGGACTGCGCCTGGATCGGCACGCCGCCGATGGTGAAGCTGACGTCGACCAGCGGTGCGGTGCGCCCGCCGCCGGGGCCGAAGATGAACAGCCCCAGCTCGTTCAGCACGAGGTGCAGCGCCACCGAGACGACCAGCAGGACGAGGATCGAGGCGCGCGCGATCGGGCGGTAGACGAGGCGGTAGAGCAGCGGCCCCATGCTGGCCACCAGCGCCACGGTCACCGCCGCGTGCGCCAGCGCCGGCAGCTCCACCCGGCTCGCACCATAGGCCAGCGCGGCGGCGGCCAATGGCGGCCATGAGAGCTTCGCAAGGTCGGGCACTGCGTCCCGCAGCTCGCCGCGGCGGAGTGCGCGCAGCAGCTCCATGCCCACGGTGACGGCGACCAGCAGCACGACGAGGCCGACGGTGCCGGGCGTGCGCCCTTCGCGCAGGAAGATGTAGGTCAGTGCCGCGTAGGAGACGAACTCCCCTTGCGGGATCAGGATGATTCGCGTGACGGCGAAGACGAACACCAGGGCCAGCGCCAACAGGCAGTATACCGCACCGTTGGCGAGGCCGTCCTGCGTCAGGTAGCCGGCGATGTAGGGACTCATGCCCGCCTCCGCGACGCGGGGCCGCCGGGGCTGGGCAGCGGTGCGGCGCGCCGGTCGGCCGCGCACGGTTGGTAGGGTCCGGTGAACAAGGAAGAGCACCCCCCGATCGGTTCCGACAGCGACAATTGGTCGCGCTCCATTTGTTTCATCATTCAATTGAAACGTCAACCAAATTCAGACGCGAAAACGGCAGTATCCTGCCGTTTTTTGCCGCTCGCGGCTGCCCGTTTCCTATGCTGCAAGTGCACAATTTTCGTGCCGCAGCGCACAATCGTATGGCAATGCGGCGGTCCGCCTTGGAACCGCGCGGGGAAGCGGCCTATTTCCCAGCGCGGGACTTGACTTTGCCCGCCGAACGGCGGAGACGCATCTGCACAACCATCCTGGAATTGCGACGCTTCCGATGAGCACGCCGAAAACGACGCCCGGCAAGTACCTGCCCGGCAGCGACAGCTTCGACCTCAGCGCCTTCCCGCCCTACTGGGTGGCGCGCCTGAACGCGAAGTACGCGATGGAGATGGAGAAGAAGCTCAAGGCCGTGAACATGGACGTGTCGCGCTGGCGCGTCGCCATGCTGCTGCGCATCCACGAGGAGCTGAGCATCTCGCAGATCGCCGAGGAGGCGATCGCCAAGCTGCCGACGATCACCAAGATCGTCTACCGCATGCAGGACGAGGGGATCGTCACGGTGAAGCCGTCGACAACCGACGGCCGCGTCAGCATCGTCAGCCTGACCGACAAGGGCCACAGCAACATCCAGGAGGTCAACGAGACCACCCAGAAGCTGTTCAAGCGCCTGTTCAACGGCGTCTCGGACACGCAGATCCAGCGCCTCAACGCGACGCTGCAGCAGATGCTGAACAATCTGATGGAGGATTGAGGGTGGGCGGCTCCGCCATCCGGCGACGGATCCAGTCGCGGAAGGCGGCCAGTTCCGGGCGGGCGAAGGCGTCCGCCGGGGCGACCAGCCAATAGCCGGTCCGGCAGGGCCGCGGCGGGCCGAGCACGGGGACCAGCGTTCCCGCCTCGACGTCGCGCTCGATCAGCGGCAGCCGGCCCAGCGCCACGCCCAGGCCCTGCGCGGCGGCGGCCAGCGCCATGTGGATGGTGTCGAAGCTGAGCGCGCGCGGCGGATCGATCCGCGCGCCGACGGCCTGCAGCCACGCCGGCCAGTCCTCGGTGACGGTGCTCACCCGCAGGATGCCGGCCTCGCACAGGTCGTCGACGGTGCGGATTCGCCCGGCCAACTCCGGTGCGCACACCGGCACCAGCCGTTCGTCGACCAGCTTCAGCGCGCGCAGGCCGGGCCAGTCGCCCTGCCCCATGCGGATCGCCACGTCGACGTTGTCGCGCGGCATGTCGACCTGCCGGTGGGTGGTGTCGATGGACACCTCGATCTCCGGGTGGGCGGCCTGGAACTGCGGCAGGTTGGGCAGCAGCCAGCGCGACGCGAAGGTCGGCGCGCAGCTGATGGTCAGCCGGCGCGGCACCCGGCGGCCCGGCACGCCGTCCACCGCCTGCACCAGCAGGTTCAGCGCCGCCTGCACCTGCGGCAGGAACGCCGCCCCGGCCGCGGTCAGCGCCAGACCGCGGCTGCCGCGGGTGAACAGCCGGGTGCCCAGCCAGTCCTCCAGCGTGCGGATGCCGTGGCTGACCGCGCTGGGGGTCACGTTCAGTTCCTCCGCCGCGGCCTTGAAGCTGGACAGCCGGCCGGCCGCCTCGAACAGGCGCAGGGTCGTCAGCGGCGGCAGCCGGTACCCCATGCCGGCTAGTCCAGCGGCCAGGACAGGAAGCCGGGCGGCGGCTCGCGGGTGAACGGCGAATCCATCACTCCGATCAGGCGCATCGTCCACGGTCCTCCGTCCAGGTGAGCGGCATTCATCGAAGCAAGCGCCGGCCGTCCGCGCAAATGAGATTTCGTCGGGGGCAGGTGAGCGGAATTCATCAGCCCGAATTCATCAGCCCGAATTCATCCGCCGGGCCGGGTGCCGTCCGCTCAACCGGCGGTGAGGCGAAGTCGTTTGCCGCGCCGGTCGCCCGGCCGCCACAGTCCCGCCAACGATGCACAGGCCGGGAGCCCCATCATGGACGACATCATTCTGACCGCCACCGCCGGCGCCGTCGCCATCCTGACGCTGAACCGCCCGCACAAGCTGAACGCCATCGACTTCGCCACCATCGAGCGGCTGCACATTCTGCTCGACGGGATCGAGGCGGACGATTCGGTGCGCGCCGTGGTCCTGACCGGGGCCGGCGACCGCGCCTTTTCCGCAGGCGCCGACATCCACGAGTTCTCGGCCAAGGTCTTCGCCGGGCCGGAGACGGCGCTGCGCGAGTTCGTGCGCCGCGGCCAGCGGCTGACCAGCCGGCTGGAGGCCTTCCCCAAGCCCATCATTGCCGCCGTCAACGGGCTGGCCTTCGGCGGCGGCTGCGAGGTGACGGAGGCCGTGCCGCTGGCCGTCGCCAGCGAGCGCGCGCAGTTCGCCAAGTCGGAGATCCGGCTGGGCTTCCCGCCGCCCTACGGCGGCACCCAGCGCCTGCCGCGCCTGATCGGCCGCAAGCGGGCGCTGGCCATGCTGCTGACAGGTGACCGCATCGATGCGCAAGCGGCGCTGGCCTGCGGCCTGGTCAACCAGGTGGTGCCGCACGCCCACCTGATGGACGCCGCGCTGGCGCTGGCCGGGCGCATCGCCGAGCAGTCGCCGCTGGCCGTCGCCGCCTGCCTCGCCGCCACCACGCGCGGCCTGAACCTGTCCATCGACGAGGGGTTGGCGGTGGAGGCCGGCCAGTTCGCCCGCATGGCTGCCACCGCCGACATCCGCGAGGGCATCACGGCCTTCATGGAGAAGCGCGCCCCGGCCTTCCGGGGGCGCTGACGCGCCGCCGCCGTTGCCGTAAGCTGGCCCCCTGGCATGACCGGGAGGCAGGCGGAGAATGGCGAAGGAAAGCGCGCAGGGCTACGTGGACGACCCGCGGAACGAATCCGTGCTGGTCTATGTGGACGGCGAGTTCGTGCCCCGGGACGAGGCCAAGGTCTCCGTCTTCGACAGCGGCTTCGTGCTGGGCGACGGGGTGTGGGAAGGGCTGCGGCTGGTCAAGGGCAGGCTGCTGGCGCTCGACGAACACCTCGACCGCCTGTACGAGGGCGCGGGGGCCATCCGCATGGACATCGGCCTGGACCGCGCCGCGCTCACCGGCGTCGTGCGCGAGACGCTGGCCCGCAACGGCATGGAGGACGGCGTCCACATCCGCCTGATGGTCACCCGCGGCCGCAAGAAGACGGTGAACCAGGACCCGCGCTTCGTCCTGGGCAAGCCCACCATCGTGGTGGTGGCGGAGTACAAGCGGCCCCGGCCCGAGGTGAAGGAGAAGGGGCTGACGCTGTTCACCTCCACCTTCCGCTGCAGCGCGCCGGACGTGTTCGACCTGCGCCTCAACTCGCACAGCCGGCTCAACCTCATCCAGGCGCTGATCCAGGCCATCGACGCCGGGGCGGACGAGGCGCTGATGCTCGACCCGCACGGTTTCGTGGCCAGCTGCAACTCGACCAATGTCTTCATCGTCCGGCGCGGCGAACTGTGGACCTCCACCGGCCGCTACAACTTCAAGGGGATCACCCGGCGCAAGGTGCTGGAGCTGGCGCGCCGGGACGGCCACACGGTGCGCGAGACCGACTTCACGCTGGCCGAGACCTACAGCGCCGACGAGGCGTTCGTGACCGGCACGCTGGGCGGCATCACGCCGGTGACGCGCATCGACGGCCGCCCCATCGGCGACGGCCGGCCGGGCGCCTTCACCCGCGCGCTGGCCGCCCGCTACGAGGCCTACATCACCGGCGAGGCGGCGCCGTGACGGATGCCATCCGCATTGCCCCCATCCGCATCGCCCCCATCAGAATCGCCCCCATCAGAATCGCCCCCATCAGAATCGCGATGTGGTCGGGGCCGCGCAACATCTCCACCGCCATGATGCGGGCGTGGGAGAACCGGCCCGACACCGCCGTGGTGGACGAGCCGTTCTACGCCGTCTACCTCGCCCAGACCGGCCTGGACCACCCCGGCCGCGACGCGGTGCTGGCCAGCCAGCCGACCGACTGGCGCGCCGTCGCCGCCGCCCTGGCGGAGGATCCCGTTCCCGACGGCCGGCCGGTCTTCTACCAGAAGCACATGACGCACCACATGGTGTCGACGGTGGGTCTGGAGTGGACGGGCCGGGTGCGCAACGCCTTCCTGATCCGCGACCCGGCGGAGGTCGTGGCTTCCTACGTCCAGCGGCGCGGCAGCGTCGACCTCGCCGACATCGGCGTCGAGCGGCAGGCCGAGCTGTTCGACCGCGAGGCCGACCGCACCGGCCGCGCCCCGCCGGTGGTGGATGCGCGCGACGTGCTGACCGACCCGGCGGCCGTGCTGGCCAAGCTGTGCGCGGCGCTGGGTGTTCCGTTCACGGAGGCGATGCTGCGCTGGCCGCCGGGCCGGCGCGCGACTGACGGCGTGTGGGCACCGCACTGGTACGCCTCGGTGGAGGCCTCCACCGGCTTCGCCGCCCCGCCGCCGCGAGCGCCGGAGCTGTCGGGCGAGCTGGCAAGGGTCGCCGAGGCGGCGCGGCCGTATTACGAGCGCCTGCACCGGTGGCGGTTGGTGTAGCGGGGTAATGACGTCGGGTTTTCGCTGGCGCTCAACCCAACCTACGGGGAACGCACGCCTTGGTAGGTTGGGTTGAGCGCCAGCGAAAACCCAACGGACCGCGCCTCAACTGATCCCGTACTCCTGCAGCTTGTACAGCAGCGAGCGGCGGCTGATGCCAAGCTCCTGCGCGGTCTTCACGCGGTTGCCGGCGTTGCGCGCCAGCGCCTCGGCGATCACGCGGGCCTCGTACTCGCTGATCTTCGCGCGCAGGGTGAGGCCGTCCCCGGCGGCGGCGACCGGCTCGTCCGGCTCCTCGCGGCAGGCGGCGGCGCAGCCGATCTGTTCGGGCAGGTCCTCGGGGAAGATCAGGCTGCCGGTGCTCATCACCACGGCGCGCTCGACGGCGTTGGACAGCTCGCGGATGTTGCCGGGCCAGGGGTAGCGCAGCAGGCACTCCACCGCGCGGTCGTCGAAGCCGGTCACGTCGATCTGGTTCTCGGCGGCGAAGCGCTGAAGGAAGTGGCCGGCCAGCAGGCGCACGTCCTCCGGCCGTTCGCGCAAGGGGATCGTGCGCAGGGTCACCACGTTCAGGCGGAAGTAGAGGTCCTGGCGGAACAGGTTCTGGCGCACCAGCTCCTCCAGGTTCTTGTTGGTGGCGACGATGACGCGCACGTCGGTGCGCACCGGCTCGGTCCCGCCGACGCGCTCGAACTCGCGTTCCTGGAGGACGCGCAGCAGCTTCACCTGCAGCCCTGGGGAGATGTCGCCGATCTCGTCCAGGAACAGGGTGCCGTGCTCGGCCTGTTCGAACCGGCCGCGGCGGCGCGCGACGGCGCCGGTGAAGGCGCCCTTCTCGTGGCCGAAGAACTCGCTCTCCAGCAGGCCTTCCGGCACGGCGGCGCAGTTCACCTTCACGAAGGGGCCGGTGCCGCGCGGGCTGTTGTAGTGGATGGCGGCGGCCACCAGCTCCTTGCCCGTGCCGCTCTCCCCGGTGATCAGCGCCGTGGCGTTGCTCTTGGCCACCTTGGCGATGGTCTGCAGCAGGTCGGCCATCTTCGGGCTGTTGGTCAGGATGCGGTCGGTGCGGTAGCTGGCCGACAGCTCCCGGTGCAGGGCCGCGATGTCGTCGCGCAGGCCCCGCATCTGCAGGGCGCGGCCGACCAGCAGCTTCACCTCGGCGATGTCGAAGGGCTTGATGATGTAGTCAAAGGCGCCGTCCTTGATGGCCTGCACCGCCGTTTCCACCTGGGCGAAGGCGGTCATCAGGATCACCGCCGTGGAGCGGTCGATCCGGCGCATTTCCGACAGGGCCTGGAGCCCGGTCATGCGCGGCATGCGGATGTCCATCAGCACCACGTCCGGGCGCGACGCGGCGAAGGCGGCCACCGCCTCGGCCCCGTCGGCGGCGGTGGTCACCGCGAACCCCTCCTTGCCCAGCACCGCCGCCAGCATCTGGCGGATGCCCTCCTCGTCGTCCACGATCAGGGCTTGCGGGGCCAGCGCGTGCGGGGCCAAGGCATGCGAGGTCGGGGCGTGCGGGGATCGGTTCGTCATGACGGGACCGCCGTGTTGTGGACGAAGGGCAGGCGCAGGGTGACGGTGGTGCCGGCGCCCGGCACGCTCGCCATGGTGATGGTTCCGTGGTGCGCGTCAACGATGCGGTGCGCCATGGCCAACCCCAGGCCGGTGCCGCTCGCCTTGGTGGAAAAGAACGGGTCGAACACCTTCTCCAGGTCCTCCGGCGCGATGCCCACCCCGTCGTCGGCGACGGTGATCACGGCGTGCCGGTCGCCTTCCGCCGCGGTGGCGATGCGGATCGTGCCGGACTCGGGCATCGCCTGCGTGGCGTTGATGACAAGGTTCAGCACCACCTGCTTCAGCGCGTCGGCGTCCGCCTCCACCACGGGCAGGTCCGGCGCCGGCTCCAGCACCACCTCCACGGTGGAGCGGCGGCCGGCCAGCCGGGTGACCTCGGCGATCAGGTCGTTCAGCTGCACCGGGCGGACGACCGGCGGGCGGGTGCGGCCGAACTCCAGCAATTCCGTGATGATGCGGTTCAGGCTGTCGACCTGCCGGATGATCAGCGGGCCGTATTCCTGCCATTCCCGGATGTCGTCGCAGGTTTCCAGCAGTTGCATGAAGCCGCGGATGGCGGTCAGCGGGTTGCGGATCTCGTGCGCCACGCCGGCCATCAGCTCGCCAAGCGCCGCCAGCCGGTCGGCGCGCATGATCTGCGTCTTCAGGCGGTGCTGCTCGGTCTGGTCCTTCAGCACGACGACGGCGCCGATGGTGTCGCCGCGGCTGTCGCGCAGCAGGCTGCTGCTGACGGTGACGTGCAGCACCTGCCCGGGCAGCGGGAAGTCGATGCCGACGCCGATGTGCTCGCGCCCGGTCTCCAGCGTGTCCAGCAGCAGGCTGGAGAAGTTGGCGTCGGGGCGGAACAGCGACTGGTAGGGGCGCCCGACGATGTCCGCGGCGGCCACCCCGACGATGCGCTGGGCCGCCGGGTTGATGGAGGTGACGCGCCCGCGCACGTCGATGGCGATGACGCCGTCGGCGATGCTGTTCACGATGTTCTCGGTCAGCGAGCGCGCGTCCAGCAGCGCCTTCGCCATGGCGTTGACGGCCACGGCGATCTCGCCGATCTCGCCGCGCGGCGGGCGGATCGTCTGCCGCAGGTCGGAGCGCAGGCGGCTCAGCCCGTTGGTGATGCGCTCGACGTCGCGCGACAGGCGCGCCGACATCAACTGCGTCAGCACCAGCCCCAGCACGATGCCGGCGAGGCTGACGCCGATCACCGCGCGGTCCATGGCGGCGGCCTGCCGGTCGATGTCGTCCGACAGCTCGTTCGCCCAGATGTAGCCGATGACGGAGCCGTCGCGCACGATGGGCAGCATGGCGTTCATGATCAGGCCGCGCACCTGCGGGCCGGTCTCCACCGCGCTCTCGCCGGTGGCCAGCACCTTCCACCCCGGATGGTCGGCCGGGATGGCGGTTCCGACGGTGTGGCCGTACTGCCGGCTGGGGCCGTAGGTGACGATGGCGTTCAGCGCCCGGCTGTAATAGCCGACGCCGACGCCCGGGTTGGCGTTCGCCACCGTGTCGGTGAAGGGGGCGAGTGCGGCGTTGAGGCGCGCCAGCGCCGCCGGGGCCGGCGGCGTTTCACCGGCCAGAAGCACGTCGAATCCGGCGCCCAGGTTGGCGTCGAGGATCCGCGCCAATCCGAACAGCTTTTCCTGCTTCTCGCGCAGCAGGGTGCGCCGCCCCTCCTGCTCCAGCAGGTAGCCGCCGGTGGCGATCGGCACCGCCATGACGATCAGCGAGATCAGCAGCAGCTTGCCGCGCAACGTGTCGAGCAGATGCCCGCGCAGGAACTTCAGGATACGCATCGGGCAACCCCAACCGCCGGCACACGATCGTACGAGGCCCCTTATACAGCAATCGCGGCGACGCGCGGCTGTTCAGCATTTGGGGCTTCGCCGTCACGCCGCCTTCGCGACTCCCCCACCCCCTGGCCGCAGGGCAATCGCTTGAATGGTCGAAGGCCCATAAAGCCCTTCTCCCCTTGAGGGAGAAGGGTTGGGATGAGGGGTATTTACCGCCGGAGGCGGGACAAAGACTCTTTATCCGGCCATCCGGCCGTAATCACCCTCACCCCAACCGCGACGCCCTTCGGCGTCGCCCCCTCAAGGGAGAGGGGCTTTCAAGCGCCTCCCCCACCCCCTGGCCGGAACACGATTGCCGTATTACGGTGTTGAACGCAGGCCCGCGGCACGCGGCCTGCCGCTTTCGACCACCACGGGATGGAGCCTGTTCCTTGAGCACCGGATTGATCGCACTGCTCGACGACGTCGTCAGCTTGGCGAAGGTCGCCGCCGCGTCGCTGGACGACACCGCCGCGCAGGCCTCCCGCGCCAGCGTCAAGGCGGCCGGCATCGTGGTGGACGACGCCGCCGTCACGCCGCGCTACGTGGTGGGATTCGCCGCCGACCGCGAGTTGCCGATCATCGGCAAGATCGCCATGGGCTCGCTGAAGAACAAGCTGGTGATCCTGCTGCCGGCGGCGCTGCTGCTCAGCTTCGCGGCACCCTGGGCGATCACGCCGCTGCTCATGATCGGCGGCGCCTTCCTGTGCTACGAGGGAGCGGAGAAGGCCTACGAGGCGTTGTGGCCGCACGCCGAGCACCACGGCCACGGCGGCGAGATCCCCGGCGTCACCACCGCCGCCACCCCGGACGCCAAGGCGATGGAGGACGAGAAGGTCGCCGGGGCCATCAAGACCGACCTGATCCTGTCGGCCGAGATCATGGCGATCACCCTGTCCACCGTGGCGGCCGAGACCGCGTCCTACTGGTCGCAGGCGCTCATCCTCGCGGTCGTCGGCATCGGCATCACGCTGGCGGTGTACGGCGTGGTGGCGCTGGTGGTGAAGGCGGACGACGCGGGCGTGGCGCTGGCCCGCAACGACCGCCCGGCCTCCACGCTGCTGGGAATGCGCCGGGCGGGCGAGGCGCCGGCGGGCGGGGCCGACCGGGCGCTGCGGCCGGTGACGCAGGCGCTGGGCCGCGGGCTGGTGGTCGGCATGCCGGTGTTCCTCAAGGTGCTCAGCGTGGTTGGCACGGCGGCGATGCTGTGGGTCGGCGGCGGCATCATCATCCACGGGCTGGAGGGCTATGGCATGGCGGCGCTGGGCCACGGCATCCACGACGCGGCGGTGGCGGCCGGGCACGCCGTTCCGGCGGCCGGCGGCTTCATCGAATGGTTCGTCACGGCCGCCGCGTCCGGCGTGTTCGGCCTGATCGTCGGCGCGGCGCTGATCCCGCTGGTCCACAAGGTGGCCCTGCCGATCGTGGCGAAGGT
>NZ_DASPMG010000015.1:0-5937 GCF_035627195.1 Azospirillum sp. | reverse complement strand
ATGGGCGCGGTGACGCCCATGGACGAGGCGACCTCGCTGAGCGCCTCCAGCTCCGGCACCGACTCGACGTTGAGCTGGTAGATGCCGGCTTCCAGCGCCGCGCGCATCTCGGCGCGGGTCTTGCCGACGCCGGAGAAGACGATGCGGTTCGCCGGCACCCCGGCGGCCAGCGCGCGGCGCATCTCGCCCTCCGACACCACGTCGGCGCCGGCCCCCTGGGCGGCCAGCGTGCGCACCACGGCGAGGTTCGAGTTGGCCTTCAGCGCGTAGCAGACGCCGGCGTCCTGCCCCTCGAACGCGCCCGCGTAGGCGCGGTAGCTGGCGATGAGCGCCGCCGTCGAATAGCAGTAGAACGGCGTGCCGACCTCGGCCGCGATGGCGGCGAGCGAGACACCCTCGGCGTGCAGCACGCCGTTGCGGTAGACGAACGGGTTCATGGGAACTTCAGACCGGAGGAGGGTTGGCTGGGCTTCGGGTCGAGGCTCGGGTTCGGGTAGGGCTGCGGGAAGGGGCGGGCGCTCGTGGTGCTGGGGGCGTCCACGTCCTTCGGCCGCTTGCCGCAGCCGGCGAGCGCCAGGGCGAGGGCGACGGCGAGCGCCCCCACCGCGAGGCCGACCGTCGTCGGGTGCCGGCGGCTCACAGGAAGCGCTCCCGCGCCGCCGCGACGGCCTCGCGCACGCGGGTGGGGGCGGTGCCGCCGAAGCTCAGACGGCTGGCGACGGAGGCTTCGACGGTCAGCACCTGGAACACCTCGCTGGTGATGCGCGGCTCGATGGACCGCATGTCCTCGAGCGACAGCCCGGAGAGCTTGACGCCCTTGTCCTCGGCCAGCTTGACGGCGCGGCCGGTGACGTGGTGCGCCTCGCGGAACGGCATGCCCAGCACCCGCACCAGCCAGTCGGCCAGATCGGTGGCGGTGAGGAAGCCGCGCTCGGCCGCCTCGCGCATCGCCTTGGGGTTCGGGGTCATGTCGCGCACCATGCCCTCCATGGCGGCGACGCAGAGGGCCAGGGTGTCGTCGGTCTCGAAGACCGGCACCTTGTCCTCCTGCATGTCCTTGGAATAGGCCAGCGGCAGGCCCTTCATCACCATCAGCAGCCCGTTCAGGGCGCCGACCACGCGGCCGGCCTTGGCGCGCACCAGCTCGGCGGCGTCCGGGTTCTTCTTCTGCGGCATGATGGAGGAGCCGGTGGTGAAGGCGTCCGACAGCCGGATGAAGCGGAACTGGTCGGAGCACCACAGCACGATCTCCTCCGCGAAGCGGGAGAGGTGCATGGCGCAGATCGACGCCGCCGCCAGATACTCCAGCGCGAAGTCGCGGTCGGAGACGGCGTCCAGCGAGTTGGCGGTGGGGCGGTCGAAGCCGAGCGCGGCGGCGGTGGCGTGCCGGTCGATGGGGAAGGGCGTGCCGGCCAGCGCGGCGGAGCCCAGCGGGCACTCGTTCAGGCGCGCGCGGGCATCGCGCATGCGGCCGCGGTCGCGCCCGAACATCTCCACATAGGCCAGCAGGTGGTGGCCGAAGGTCACCGGCTGCGCCGCCTGGAGGTGGGTGAAGCCGGGCATCACCGTGTCCGCGTGCTTCTCGGCCAGGTCGATGAGCGCGGCCTGAAGGGCCTTGAGGCCGCCGTCGAGGCGGTCCAGCGCGTCGCGCACCCACAGCTTGAAGTCGGTCGCCACCTGGTCGTTGCGCGAGCGGGCGGTGTGCAGGCGCTTGGCGGGCTCGCCCACCAGCTCGTTGAGGCGCGCCTCGACGTTCATGTGGATGTCTTCCAGCTCCACCTTGAACTGGAAGGCACCGGAGTCGATCTCTTGCTTCACGCGGTCCAGGCCTTCGCGGATGGCGTCGGCGTCGGATTGTGCGATGATGCCCTGGGCGGCCAGCATGGCGGCGTGCGCCTTGGAGCCGGCGATGTCCTGGTCGGCCAGACGCTTGTCGAAGCCGATGGAGGCGTTGATCTTCTCCATGATGGCGGCCGGGCCGCGGGCGAAGCGGCCGCCCCACATCTGGCTGGCGGCGGGTGCGGCCGAGGGATTTGACGACGGCTTGGGCTGATCGGCGCTCATGGATGACCGGGACGCTTCAATAGGGGAGGGTACGAGGCGGTGAGTATGCGGACTTTCACGGCAGCCGCAATCTTTTGTGTGGCGCTCGTTGTCGCAAGCTGGGTTGCGGTGGACGCCATGACCGCGCGGCCGGCCGTGGTCGAGCTGTCGGCCGGCATGTCGGGCGGCAGCGCGGCGCCTATCCCGGCCGCCGGGCCGGAGCGGTTCAAGAGCGGCGAGCCGGAGGCGCTGCCCGCCTTCTCCTTCGTCGACGGCGAGGGGCGCCGGACGGAGATCAAGGATTTCGCCGGCCGCGTCGTGCTGCTGAACCTGTGGGCCACGTGGTGCGGCCCGTGCGTGAAGGAGATGCCGTCGCTGGACCGCCTTCAGGGCATGCTGGGCGGGCCGGGGTTCGAGGTGGTGGCGCTGTCCGTGGACCGCGGCGGGCGCGACACGGTGGAGCCGTTCCTGAAGAAGCTGGGCGTGCAGAACCTGGGGCTGTACCTGGACGCGCCCAGCGCCAGCATGAGCGCCCTCAAGCCGCGCGGCCTGCCGACGACGCTGCTGATCGACGCCGACGGCCGCCAGCTGGGCCGCATGGAGGGGGCGGCCGAGTGGGATTCGCCGGAGATGGTGGCGTTCCTGAAGAAGCTGATCAACCGCGGCGGCCCGGCGCGCGACCGCGGCGGCATGATGAAGACGGGCGGCTGAGCGCGCACTTGCGGCGGAGGCGGCCCGGGGGTGCGGCGTCGCGTCCTGTAGACTTGCGGATTGAACGAACATTCAATCGCGAAAGGAATGTCCTTCCCGCGAAAAACGGCGCGATCCGTTCAGTCCTGTGAGGAATACACCAGTATGTCAGACGTCCATTCGCACGCCCAGATCCACCTCACCGCCATCGATCAGCTGGAAAAGGCGATCATCCATCACCGCAAGGCGGCCAAGCACAAGCTGAAGGACCCGCACCATTCCGCGCACCACGCGCAGATCGCGCTGGCCTACACGCTGTCCGCCCTGGACAGCGCCCACGAGGCCGCCAAGGTCGAGGCGGACGAGTACGAGAAGTCCGGCGAGGCGTAAGCTGTGAATCTCCCTCCCCCTGCCCTGCAGCGACCTGATGCACGCATCTTGCGTGGAAGCTGAAAAGCCCTTCTCCCCTTGAGGGAGAAGGGTTGGGATGAGGGGGCGTTACGCCCGGCAGGGCGGACAAAGACTCTTTTCCGGCTCTCCGAGCCGTAATCACCCTCACCCCAACCCCTCTCCCCTCAAGGGAGAGGGGCTTTTTTCTTGCCATATCAATACACTATCTTCCGCCGGAAGATGTGTGCATCACGTAGCGCCTTCGGCGGGGGAGGGCGTTCGCGGGTTCTACGGCTTCGCCGGATCGGCGGTGCTGCTGCCCGTGCCGTCCGGGCCGGCGGGGGGCTGGGAGGTGCCGTAGCCGGGGGCCTGCGTCTGCGGGCCCTGCGCCATCAGGTCGGACAGGGAGCGGGCCGCCTCCAGGTGTGCCCGCAGGTCGGGGAGCGCTGATTCGGCGTACTGCCGCACCGCCGGGTGGCCGTTGGACTGGGCCTGCGCCTCGAACAGCTTGATGGCGCGGGCGTGGGCGTCCTCCTGCTCGGCCATGAAGCGGCGGTCGAAGGCGGCGGCGGAATTGGCGATGTCGTCGAGGCGCGCCTTGGTCGGGGCGTCCACCTCCTGCGGCAGGCGGAAGTCCAGGCCCTGCGCGGTGCCTTGCAGGCGTTCCATCGCCTTGCCGTGGTCCTGGATCAGGCGGTCGACGAAGCGCTTCAACTCCGGCGTCTCGGCGCGCTCCTGCGCCAGCTTCGCCATCTGCAGCTCCGACAGGTTGAGGATCGCCGCTTCGTTCAGGAAGTTCTGGTCCTGTCGGTCGAGCGCCGCCTGCTGGGCGAAAGCGGGTGCCGCGAACAGCGTGGCGAGCGACAGGAAGGCGAGGGTGCGCCGCATGGGGAATGCCTCCGGATGCGCCTTGGGCGTGTGCGCAACGAACACGCCAGCGGCCCCGGCGGTTCCGGACACGGCAAACCCGCCGCGGTCGCCCGCGGCGGGTTCGTGTCGAAAGAGCCGTCCGGTCCCGGTCAGCGCGTCGGGACGGGCGGATTCTTGGAGTAGTCGTAGAAGCCGCGGCCGACCTTGCGGCCGACCCAGCCGGCCTCGACGTACTTCACCAGCAGCGGGCAGGGGCGGTACTTGGAATCGGCCAGACCCTCGTACAGCACCTGCATGACGGCGAGGCAGGTGTCCAGGCCGATGAAGTCGGCCAGCTCCAGCGGGCCCATCGGGTGGTTGGCGCCCAGCTTCAGCGCCGTGTCGATGGCCTCGACGCCGCCCACGCCCTCATAGAGGGTGTAGACCGCCTCGTTGATCATCGGCAGCAGGATGCGGTTGACGATGAAGGCCGGGAAGTCCTCGGCCACCGCCGCGGTCTTGCCGATCTTGAGCGTCAGCTCTCGGACCGCCGAGAAGGTCTCCTCGTCCGTGGCGATGCCGCGGATCAGCTCGACCAGCTGCATCAGCGGCACCGGGTTCATGAAGTGCATGCCCATGAACTTGGCCGGCCGGTCGGTGGAGGCCGCGAGGCGGGTGATGGAGATCGACGAGGTGTTGGTGGCGACCAGGGCCTCGGCCTTCAGGTTCGGCACCAGCTTCTTGAAGATCTCGCGCTTCAGCGCCTCGTTCTCGGTCGCGGCCTCGATCACCAGATCGCTGTCGCCGAAGGCGGCCATGTCGGTCGAGGTCTTGATGCGGCCGAGGGCCGCGGCCTTGTCGGCCTCCGCCAGCTTCCCCTTCTGGACCTGACGGTCCATGTTCTTGGTGATGCCGGCGATGGCCTTCTGCAGGATCTCGTCGCTGACGTCCATCAGGACGACGTCGTAGCCCGACGCCGCACAGACATGAGCGATGCCGCTCCCCATCTGGCCGGCACCGATGACACCAATGTTCTTGATCGTGGGCATAGGGGCTTTCCCGCAGGTCGTGGGTTGGGGATGGTCCGATTACTTGCCGAGCGCGTCGGTGAGTTCCGGGACCGCCTTGAAGAGGTCGGCGACGAGCCCGTAATCGGCCACCTGGAAGATCGGCGCTTCCTCGTCCTTGTTGATGGCGACGATGACCTTGCTGTCCTTCATGCCGGCCAGGTGCTGGATGGCGCCCGAGATGCCCACCGCGATGTACAGCTCCGGCGCCACGATCTTGCCGGTCTGCCCCACCTGGTAGTCGTTCGGCACGAAGCCGGCGTCCACCGCCGCACGGCTGGCGCCCACGGCGGCCCCCAGCTTGTCGGCCAGCGCCTCCAGAAGCTTGAAGTTGTCGCCCGACTGCATGCCGCGCCCGCCCGACACCACGATCTTCGCCGCCGTCAGCTCCGGACGCTCCGACTTCGTCAGCTCCTGCCCCACGAACTTCGACAGGCCGCCGTCCTGCGCGCCCGAGGCCGCCTCGACCGAGGCCGAGCCGCCGGTCGCGGCGGCCGCCTCGAAGGCGGTGGTGCGCACGGTGATCACCTTGATCGGGTCGGACGACTGCACGGTGGCGATGGCGTTGCCGGCGTAGATCGGCCGCTCGAAGGTGTCGGCCGAAACGACTCCCGTGATGTCGGAGATGGCCTGCACGTCCAGCAGCGCCGCGACGCGCGGAGCCAAGTTCTTGCCGGCCGAGGTGGCGGCGGCCAGCACGTGGCCGTAGCCGCCCTTGGCGAGGTTCACCACCAGCGGCGCCACGGCCTCGGGCAGTTGGTGCTCCAGCGCGGCGTCGTCGGCCAGCAGCACCTTGGAGACCCCGGCGATCTTGGAGGCCGCCTCGGCGACCGGTTGGGCGCCCTTGCCGGCGACCAGCACGTGGACGTCGCCGCCGATCTTCGTGGCGGCGGTGACG
>NZ_DASPMG010000014.1:0-2580 GCF_035627195.1 Azospirillum sp. | reverse complement strand
CAGCAGCCGGTCGACGATGCGGAACCGGTAGCCGGGCGTGATGAAGATGTCCGTCTCGGCGGCGAAGGGGTGCAGGACGCCGTCCTCGCTGGCCGCGGATTCCAGCAGGCGCAGCGCCGTGGTGCCGACGGCGACGATGCGCCCGCCGGCCGCGCGCGCCTCGTTCACCGCGGCGGCCGTCTCCGGCGACACCTCGCCGTACTCGGCGTGCATCTTGTGGTCGCGCACGTCCTCCACCTTCACCGGCAGGAAGGTGCCGGCGCCCACGTGCAGCGTGACGGGCACGCGGCGCACGCCGCGCGCCTCCAGCGCCGCCAGCAGTTCCGGCGTGAAGTGCAGGCCGGCGGTGGGCGCGGCGACGGCACCCTCGGCCCTGGCGAAGACGGTCTGGTAGTCGTCCCGGTCGGAGGATTCCTCGCCCTGCGGACGGCTGATGTAGGGCGGCAGCGGCATGACGCCGTGGCGGTGCAGCCGCTCGAACAGCGCGGCACCGGATTCCGTGAAGCGCAGCACCACCTCGCCCCCCTCGTGCTTTTCCAGCACGGTGGCGGCGAAGTCGCGGACGAAGGTGACGATGTCGCCTGGCTTCAGGCGGCGCGCGTTCTTGGCGAAGGCCGCCCAGGTGTCATCGCCCATGCGCTTGTGCAGCGTCACCTCGATCTTCGCCTCGCCGCGCTTGCCGGTCAGGCGCGCAGGGATGACACGGGTGTCGTTGTAGACCATCAGGTCGCCCGGCTGCAGCAGCTCCGGCAGCTCGCGGACGACACGGTCCTGGAACGGCTCCTCCACGACCAGCAGGCGCGCGGCGTCGCGCGGCTTCACCGGGTGGTCGGCGATCCGTTCGGGCGGCAGATCGAAGTCGAAATCGGCGGTTTTCATGGAGGCCGCTGATATAGGGCATCCGGGCCGGCATTGGAAGACGGATGACGAAACGGCCTACCGCACGACCATGCGCTCCAGCAGCACGTCGCGCACCTTCACGGGGCGAAGCTCGCGGTCGACCACCGCGGTGACCGTGCTCTTCATCAGGTTGGCTCCGTCGGCGCCGGTCAGCCGTTCCGGCTCGATCTGCCGGATGCGGTCGCCCAGCCGGTCGGCGATGCGCGCGGCGTAGGGGTCGGCGACCTTGGGGTCGACCTTGGGGTCCAGTTCGATGAGGACGCGCAGGTCCATGGTCTTGCCGGTGCCGCCCAGCGCCAGCGACATCTCCGGCAGGTGGGCGTAGTTCTTCTTCGGCCCCATGCGCAGGGTGGGATCGGGTTCGCGCTTGTTGACCGCGCTCACCACGGCCGCGCCACCGCCACCCAGCACCGCCAGCACGATCAGGACGGCCGCGATGACCACCGGCGCGCTGAAGGCGACGGGATCGCCGTTTGCACGGCGCCAGACGATGCGCATGTCGGATCACCCGCCCTGCCGCGGCCCGTTGCCGAGCACGATAGTGCGACTTTAACGAAAACACCGGGACCGGTCAAACGGCGCCGTCCAGCCGGTCCCGGCGTGACTCACGCCGTTACTGGTCGATGCCGCCCAGGCACAGGTACTTGATCTCGACGAACTCCTCGATGCCGTACTTGGAGCCCTCGCGGCCGATGCCGCTCTCCTTCATGCCGCCGAAGGGGGCGACCTCGGTGGAGATGATGCCCTCGTTGATGCCGACGATCCCGTATTCCAACCCCTCCGCCACCCGCCAGATGCGGCCGATGTCGCGGCTGTAGAAATAGGCGGCGAGGCCGAATTCGGTGTCGTTGGCCATGCGCACCGCCTCCTGCTCCGTCGTGAAGCGGAACAGCGGCGCCACGGGGCCGAACGTCTCCTCCCGCGCCACCTTCATCTCCGGCGTCACGTCGGCCAGGATGGTCGGCTCGAAGAAGCTGCCGCCCAGCTCGTGCCGCTTGCCGCCCACCACGACGCGGGCCCCCTTCGACACGGCATCGCGGATGTGGTCCTCCACCTTCTCCACCGCGTTCATGTCAATCAGCGGCCCCTGCTGCGCGCCCTCCGTCGTCAGGCCGGGGCCGACCTTCAGCGCGCGGACGGCGGCGGCCAGCTTTTCGGCGAAGGCGTCGTAGACGCCGTCCTGCACCAGCAGGCGGTTGGCGCACACGCAGGTCTGCCCGGTGTTGCGGTACTTGGACGCCATGGCGCCGGCCACCGCCGCGTCCAGGTCGGCGTCGTCGAAGACGACGAAGGGCGCGTTGCCGCCCAGCTCCAGCGACACCTTCTTCACCGTGCCGGCGCACTGCGCCATCAGCTGCTTGCCGATCTCGGTGGAGCCGGTGAAGGACAGCTTGCGCACGATGGGGTTCGAGGTCATCTCGCCGCCGATCTCGCGGGCCGATCCGGTGACCACGCTGAGGATGCCCGCCGGGATGCCGGCGCGCTCGGCCAGCACGCACATCGCCAGCGCCGAGAACGGCGTCGCCGTGGCCGGCTTGATCACCATCGGGCAGCCGGCGGCCAGCGCCGGCCCCGCCTTGCGGGTGATCATGGCGGCGGGGAAGTTCCACGGCGTGATGGCGGCGGTGACGCCGATCGGCTCCTTGACGACGACCAGGCGGCGGTCCGGCAGGTGGTTCG
>NZ_DASPMG010000013.1:0-3671 GCF_035627195.1 Azospirillum sp. | reverse complement strand
CTGGGTGGGTGTGGTCGGCGTGGAGCCGTCGCCGAACAGGCCGTAGGTGATGCTCTCCTCGCCGTCGCGCAGCGTCAGCGACCAGCCGCCGCCGGCGTCGCGGCCGAGCGACAGGGCGATGTTGCCGAAGCCGCCGCCGGTGTCGCTGAGGCTGCCGGAGACGCTGAGATTGAGGAAGCCGCGCTCGGCCTGCGCCCTGGCGATGTCCTCGGTGTTGCCGGTGATGAGGCCGGAGCCGCTGACGCGCACCATATAGGTGTCGGCCGCCGTCAGGTTGGTGACGTTCGCCCCCGACAGGCCGGGGATGGCGTCCAGCGCCCGGCGCGACTGCGCGTTCACCGCCAGGGAATAGGTGTCGGCCGCCAGCAGCGACTGCCCGCTGCGCGCGCTGGTGCGGGCGACGCCGTCGATGCGGTCCTTCAGCGCGTTGAACTGCGCGGCCAAGTCGCGCCGCTTCGCCACCGCCGTGGCGTCGTTGCCCAGGGTGCCGTAGGCCTGGGTGACCAGATCACGCGCCTGTTCGACATAGCCGCCGATCTTGCCCACTCCGTCGTTCGTCGTACGCAAAGTGGTGATGGATTGGCCGATTGCCTCTTTAATAGACAGCATGTCGCCGACACGCTGCATCAGGTTGCGCGACGTGAAGTAGGCGTCGGGGTTGGCGAGCGGGCTGCGGATCGCCGCGCTGTTGCCGTCGTTCCGGAAGATGGGGGTGCTGGTCGCCCGCGCGACGCCGTCCGGCACCGGGTTCGTCTGCGGGCGCTGCTGCTGGGGCACATAGCCGGTGGTACCCGGACGCGCCGTCTGCTGCGGCCGCGCCAGGTCCAACCACGTCGCACTCGACACCGAGAGATTCAGCGTCGCCACCGGCTTTCTCTGCCCTCCGTCCGGCCCGCCCCCGTGACCCCGGTGTGACAACCGGCGGGGTGCGCGTCAATTTTCGCTCAAATTAAGACAGTGTTAAATCTAACCGGCGCAGCGGCCGTCGGCAAGGCCAGAACTGCGCACACCGATGCGCAACCGCACGTCGCGCGCGGACCCCTAAGCCACGGATTGCAAAGGATTTTCCGCCCGGCCGCGCGGCACGGCGCGGGGGCTGCGTCGATGGTGCGCAGGGCACGGCGGCGATTCGCCGACAGGGGTTCCCCGCGCGCCCATGCCGCATCCCGGATTTGTTATAAAATGCTTCCTTTCATGAAAGATATGAAACACACTTCAATGCCGCCCGCCCCTGGGTCCGCGGCATGGAACTTGCGTGGCTTTCCAACCGAGAAGGCAGTTCAGGCATATCATGTTGTTCGCCGAAGGATTGTGCGCAGCGGCAGGGGAGGCTCGGGGCATGAGCCAGGAGACCGAGGAACAGTACCGCAGTATTTTCGAAAACGCGGTCGAAGGCATCTACCAGACCACCATCGACGGCCGCTACTTGCGGGTGAACCCGTCGCTGGCGCGGATCTACGGCTACCCGTCGCCGGGCGAGATGATCGCCCACCTCACCGACATCGCCGGCCAGCTGTACGTCGATCCCGGCCGCCGCGAGGCCTTCGCCGACCTCATGCACCGCCAGGGCGTGGTGCAAAATTTTGAGGCACGGGTCTTCCGGCGTGACGGAACGATCATCTGGATTTCAGAAAATGCACGGTGCGTGCGCGACGCCGCCGGCACCATCCGCTTCTACGAAGGCACCGTCCAGGACATCACCGAGCGCAAGCAGCACGAGGAGAAGATCCGCCTGCTCGCCACCGTCTTCGCCTCGGTGGCCGACGGCATCCTGATCGTCGATCCGGAGCTGCTGGTGCAGGCGGTGAACCCGGCCTACACCGCCATGACCGCCTACGAGATCGACGAGCTGGTGGGCCAGCCGCTCGTCCTCTTCGCCCAGGGCGCGCACGAGCGCGCCTTCCTGGAGGACATCTGGCACACCGCGCAGAGTTCCGGCCGCTGGCAGGGCGAGATCACCAGCTTCCGCCGTTCGGGCGAGGAATTCGCGGCGCACCTGTCGGTGAACGCCGTGCGCTCGCCGTCCGGGCTGCTGGAACACTACGTGCTGACCATCGCCGACATCAGCCAGCGCAAGTACCAGGAGCACCAGATCCGCTATCAGGCCAGCTTCGACCGGCTGACCGACCTGCCGAACCGCTGGCTGGTCTGCGAGCGGCTGGAGGAATCGATCCTGCGCGCCCAGCGTTCGCGCACCAAGGTGGGCGTGGCCTTCATCGACCTCAACCGCTTCAAGCACGTCAACGACACGCTGGGCCACCACGCCGGCGACGAGCTGTTGAAGCTGGTGGCGCGGCGCCTGCGCAACTGCACCCGCGTGGCCGACACGGTGGGCCGCCTGGGCGGCGACGAGTTCCTGGTGGTGGCCCCCGACGCCGCCGACCGCACCGCCGGCCAGCGGCTGGCCGAAAAGATCCTGTACGCGTTGAGCGAGCCGTTCTCGCTGTACGGGCAGGAGATCTACTGCGGCGCCTCGGTCGGCATCGCCTTCTACCCCGACGACGGCGAGACGGCGGACCAGCTTCTGCGCAACGCCGACCTGGCGATGTACCACGCCAAGCGCAACCCCGAGCACCGCTTCCTCTATTACGACGAGGGGATGCGCGATGAATCGAACTTCACGCTGGGGATGGAAAGCGACCTGCGCCGCGCCATCGCCAACCAGGAGTTCGAGCTGTACTTCCAGCCCAAGGTCGACCTCGCCGCCAACCGCATGATCGGGGCGGAGGCGCTGATCCGCTGGATCCACCCCTCGCGCGGCACCGTGTCCCCGGCGGAGTTCATCCCGTTCGCCGAGGACACCGGCCTGATCTGGGACATCGGCGCCTGGACGCTGTACGCCGCGGCGCGCGCGCTGGCCGGCTGGATCGACCAGGGGCTGCCGGTGGGCACGGTGTCGGTGAACCTGTCGCCGCGCCAGTTCCAGGACGCCCGCCTCGTCGGCTTCGTGCGCTCGGTGATCGAGAGCACCGGCGTGCCGCCCGAGCGGATCGAGCTGGAGCTGACCGAGGGCGCCATGATCGGCGACATCGAGAAGGCGGTGACGATCCTGAACGGGCTGAAGGACATCGGCGTCAAGCTGTCGATCGACGACTTCGGCACGGGGTACTCGTCGCTGGCGTACCTGAAGCGCTTCCCCATCGACACGCTGAAGATCGACCGCAGCTTCGTGCGCGACATCGTCAAGTCCTCCACCGACCCGGCGATCGTCAGCACCATCGTCAACCTCGCCGACAGCCTGGGTTTCGCCACCATCGCCGAGGGCGTGGAGACGCGCGAGCAGGCCGACATGCTGCGCCAGCAGCGCTGCAACCAGATCCAGGGCTACCTGATCAGCCGCCCGCTGGCCATCGACGCCTTCGAGACCTTCGTGAAGGAGCAGGAGACGGTGAAGGCGTAACCTTCAAAGCCCTTCTCCCCTTGAGGGAGAAGGGTTGGGATGAGGGGTATTTACGCCCGGTAGGGCGGAAGAAGAGTCTTTGTCCGGCCTATCGGCCGCTATGCCCCCTCACCCCAACCCCTCTCCCGCGAGGGAGGGCTATCGCATGTAAGCAAAGAGTTCGAAGAAGAATTCTTCGCTTATCATGGCCCTGAACATTTTCAGGCTCATTGACCGGTCCAACGGGTGCGCCCGCAAGATGTTCTGAGCCAAGCGCCGGATGACCGCAAGG
>NZ_DASPMG010000012.1:0-30344 GCF_035627195.1 Azospirillum sp. | reverse complement strand
CGGACCGGGACCCGGACAAGAGGCGCCCGCCAAGCGTCCGGCGGTGAAACCGGAGGTGGTGCGATGCCCGCAGGTGCTAGCACGGGACGCCGGGGAGCCGTGTTCAACCCATGTTCAGGATAGGGTTTTTCGTCTCAACGTGCGTTGAGGAACGGGGCGTCCTCCGCGCCCACCCCGTGGCTGGGTTCCTTTGACACGGAATGCCAGAAGTCTGGAACGCAGCGCCAAGTGCCGTCGCGGTGAACGCGCTACCGTGGCGTCGGGCGGGCGGAGGCCCGCCGACATGCCGAGATGGATTGGACGGAAGACATGAGCCATACCGAAAACAAGCGCCTGTTGGACAACCTGACCAAGGAGGCCGACCTGCGGACCGAACTCGCCCCGGCGGCGGCAGGGGCGGCGCTCAGCGACGGCGATCTCGACACCATGGTCGGCGGGATCAAGTCGGGAGCCAATTTCGACGGCCCGAAGCCGAAGCAGCCTTATGACTCCCTCGAGAGGCTCAGGGGGGCGATCCCCTCGTAGGGTCCGCCACGGGGGCGCCCGGCCCGCGCCGCCGGGCACCCCGCCGTCAGACGAGCTGCCGCTCGGCCATGGCGTGGAAAACGCCCCCGGCGGCCATCAGATCGTCGTAGCGGCCGGATTCGACGATGCGGCCGCCGTCCAGGACCAGGATGCGGTCGGCGTTGCGCACGGTGCTGAGGCGGTGGGCGATGATCAGGCGGGTGGCCGTCAGCCGGTCCAGGCTTTCGGTCACCATCGCCTGGGTGAGGTTGTCGAGCGCGCTCGTCGCCTCGTCGAACAGCAGGAAGCGCGGGGGGGCGACGATGGCGCGGGCGATCAGCACGCGCTGCACCTGCCCGCCCGACAGCGTGCCGCCGCTGTCGGCGACCACCGTGTGCAGGCCCATGGGCATGGCGCGCAGATCCTCCGCCAAGCCCACCTGCCGTGCCGCCGCCCAGGCGTCCGGCTCGCCCAGGTGCAGGTGGGGGCCGAGGATGTTGTCCAGGAGGCTGCCGGGCATCAGCCGGTCGTTCTGCAGGACGACGCCGAACTGCCGGCGCACCGCCTGCACGTCCAGGCCGGCGAGGTCGAAGCCGTCGAACAGGACGGCGCCGGCCTCCGGCCGCTCGAACCCCAGCAGCAGGCGCAGGATCGTCGACTTGCCGCAGCCCGACGGCCCGACCAGGGCCACGCATTCCCCCGGCTCGACGGACAGCGACAGGCCGGACAGCACCAGCGGCCCCTGTTCCCCATAGCGGAAGGAGACGTGGTCGATCTCGATGGCGCCGGACAGCGGCCCGGGGTCGAGCGTCTGCCCATCCACCTCCGGCTCGCTTTCCAGGATCGGCGCGGCGTAACGGTAGAGCGGCTTCAGCGCGGCCATCTGCACCGCGGCGGCGGCCAGCCCGGTCACGCCCGCCACCGCCTGCGCGAAGGCGGTCAGGAAGGCCAGCAGGGTGCCCAGCGCCATGCCGCCCTCGGCCAGACCGGTCTGGTGGATGACGGCGAACAGCGCGCCGGTCGCCACCGGGCCGAACACCGTGGCCACGACCTGGGTCAGGTCGGTGACCTTGCCGGCCTCGAACACCTGCCGGCCGGCGGCACCGTGCCGGCGCGACCACAGGAGGAAGGCGCGGTCCTCCGCCATCGCCAGGCGCAGCTTGGCGATGCCGTTGCACAGCTGGAACAGCAGGCCGGCCGCCTCGCCGGTGGTCTTCAGGGCGGCGCTCTCGCGGCGCGCCCGCTCCAGCCCCAGCCACGCCACCGCCGCCGCCATCAGCAGGATCAGGCCGAACCCGGCCAGCGCCAGCGTCCACGAGTACCACGCCATCAGCACCAGCGAGCCCAGCGCGAACACCCCGTTCAGCAGTGAGGCGACGAGCGAGGCGCTGAGCGCCTGCTCGATGGCGCGGATCGACAGCGCGCGCCGGGCGAGGTCGCCGGCCACGTGGTTTTTGAAGAAGCCGATGGGCAGGCGCAGCAGCCGGTCCATGGTGGCCGCCTGGATGCGGCTGCCGGAACGCCCCTCGATCCGGGCGGACGCGATCTGGCCGGCCAGCCGCGTCACCAGCATGGCCAGCGCCGCGATCGCCAGCACCGCGGACATCTCCAGCAGCTTGGGCAGGTCGTGGTCGGGAATGGCGGAATCGACCAGGAAGCCGGTGGCGATCGGCACGCCCATGTTGAGGACCGCGCCGGCCAGCCCCAGCACCAGCACCATCAGCACGTCGCCCAGGTTCCACCGCAGCGCTTGGCGCGCGATGTCGCGGGCGCGCAGCGGCGTGGCGGGAAACGGGACCGTGAAGACGAACGCCTCGCCCCGCAGGCCGGCGACCTCGGCCGCGGACAGCGGGCGCACCCGCCCCTCGGCCGGGTCGTACAGGTCGTATCCCCCGCGCAGGCCGCGCGGCAGCACCGCCAGCGGCCGGCCATTGGGAGTATGGCCATCCGGGGCGCGGCGCAGCAGGAACGGGCCCACGTCGTCGCGCCACCATCCCGGCTCCAGCACCACCCGGCGCGCGCGCAGGCGGTTGGCCGCCTCGATGGCCGGAAGGGTGGCGGGGCGCTCGCCGTCGCGCTCGCGCGGGGGCGGCCGCAGCGTCAGGCCCAGCGGCCGGACCACGGCGGCGACGGCCAGCACCAGCGGGTCCGTGCTGTCGATGACGGGCAGCGCGCCGGACGCCGGCTCGCCCGCCAAGCCGGCGGCCAGATGGCCGAAGGCGGCGCGGCCGGCCTGCGCGTCCACCTCGTCGCGGCGGCGCAGGCGGTTCGCCTCGTCCACGGCGGCCAGCCGCAGGTTGGTCGGCGCGACGTCCAGCGCCAGCCGGTGCAGCGCCGCCAGCGCCGGCCAGCAGGCACCCGCCGCCAGCGCCTCGGCCGTGGTGCGGGCGGTCACCATGCGCTTGTCCGGCGCAGGGTCGCCCGGCAGGGCCACCCAGGTCGCCTTGGTCAGGGGCGGCATCACGCCGTCGGCCGCTTCCCAGACCTCCTCGGTGTCGAGGAACAGCGGCACCGGGCCGCCGGCACCCAGGTCGGGCCAGACCACCTCGTGCTGGCTGCCCAGCCGCACGTCGCCCCGCAGCGTCCGTGTTTCGCCGGCCGCGAGTGCCGCGTCCAGGTGCGGGCGCGGAACGATGGGCGCCGCCAGAGCCCGCGACAGCCCGGCCACCCAGCGGTCCAGGCGCGGCGCCAGGGGGTCCGCGTCCTCCAGGCCGGCGGCGGCCGTCCGCAGCACGGACAGGTCCAGGCCGGCGGCGCGGGTGCCGACGCTGCCCACCGCCAGCACGCCGACCGGGAACAGGGCGGTGCCGGCGTCGAAGCCGAACAGCAGGTCGCCGCCGCGCAGCGTGAAGAGGTATCGGCGCGGGCCAGCGGGCGCGCCGTCCCGCGTCTCCACCAGGAACAGGTCCACCTCGCCGTGCAGGATCACATGCACGCGGCCGGGGTCGTCGAGCAGCAGCGGCGCGTTGCCGGCCAGCACCCGCACGGCGCCGTGCCGGCGCGCCAGCGCCTCCAGCGTGGGGATCGCCTCGCTCAGGGGGGCGTCAGGCATCGACCAGCGTCCGGTAGGGGCCGTCGACGGCGATCAGCGCCTCGTGCGTGCCGCGCTGCACGACCCGCCCGCGGTCCATGACGATGATCTCGTCGCAGTCGCGGATGGTGCTGAGCCGGTGCGCGATGATCACGCAGGCGCAGCCGCGGCGGCGCAGGTTGCCCATCACCGCCTTCTCGACGACGGGGTCGAGCGCGCTCGTCGCCTCGTCCAGCACCAGCAGGGTCGGGCCGCCGACCAGCGCGCGGGCGATCTCCAGCCGCTGGCGCTGGCCGCCGGAGAAGTTGCCGCCGCCCTCCGTCACCGGGCCGGCGTAGCCGCCGGGGCGGGCCATGACGCCGTCGTGGATCTCGGCGTCGCGGGCCGCCTGCACGACGAGGTTGTCGGGCATGTCGGGGTCCCACAGGGTGATGTTGTCGCGCACCGTCCCCTCGAACAGCACGATCTCCTGGTCGACCACCGCCAGCGACCGGCGCAGCAGCGGGCGCGGGATCTCCGCCAGCGGCCGGCCGTCGAGGCGGATGTCGCCCGACCATGGCTCCAGGAGGCCGGCGAGCAGCTTGCCCACCGTCGACTTGCCGCTGCCCGAACCGCCGACCAGCGCCACCCGCGCGCCGGGCGGCAGGTCCAGGTCGAAGCCCTCCAGCAGCGGCGCCTCGTTCGGGGTGTAGCCGAAGGTGAGCGCGCGCACGGCGAGCCGGCCGCTCAGCCGCTGCGGCGCGCCGAGCGGGCCGGCCGGCGCCGCCGCGGCGGTCGTCGGCCGCGCGAACTCCACCGCCTCGGCATGATCGAGCACGTCGTCGAGCTGTTCCATCGGGCCGCGGGCGCCTTGCAGCGTCAGCGCGGTTTGCATGAGCCGCTGCACCGGCAGCATGAAGTTCGCCTGCAGGCCCTGGAAGGCGATCAGCGTGCCGACGGTCAGCTGGCCCCGCATCACCAGGATCCCGCCCACCGCCAGCACCGCCACCGTCGCCGCCTGGGTCACGGCGTCCGGCAGGACGGCGACGCGGGCGGCGACGCGGGCGATGGCCTGCTGCTGCGTCTCCAGCAGGGCCAGCTGCCCGCTCCAGCCCTCGAAGAAGGGGCCGTCGGTGCCGTTCGCCTTCAGCGATTCGATCATCTGCAGGCCCTGCATGGTCTTTCCCGCCAGCTTGACGTGGTCGAGCGTGGCCTTCTGGTTCATCTCCTCCAGCCGGCGGCGGGACAGCAGGAACAGCAGCAGGTTGCCCCCCGCGGCCGCGACGACCACCGCCGCCAGCCAGCCGCCGTAGGCCGCCATGGCCGCCGCGAAGACCAGGATGGCGACGCCGTCGACCAGCATGCTTCCCAGCGCCCGCCCCGCGTGGGCGCCGATCTGCGGCGCCAGATCCGTCCGCCCGCCGACCGAGCCGGCGTGGCGCCGCACGAAGAAGCCGTAGGGAAGCCGCAGCAGCCGCCACACGAACCGGCCGCTCGCCAGCAGCGCCACGCGCGTCTCCAGGCGCCGCTCGATCGCCAGCTTCAGCCACAGCAGGCCACCCTGCGCCAGCGCCGCCGCCGCCATGGCGCCGAGCAGCCACGCCACCCAGTCCGCCTGCCGGCCGATCAGGTAGTCGTCGATGAAGACGCGGGTGAACCCCGGCATCACCAGGCCGGGCAGCACCAGCCCGACGCCGGCCAGGACGGTGAAGAAGAAGCCGGCCCGGGCACCCTCCAGCCAGCGCGCCAGCCGGCCGAGGACGCGGGGCCGCCGGCCGCCGGGGCGAAAGGCCTGCGTCGGCTCGAACGTCATCACCACGCCGGAATAGATGCCCTCGAACTCCGCGATCTGCAGGGTGCGGCGGCCGGCGGCGGGGTCGTTGAGGAAGACGCGGTCGCGCGCGAAGCCCTCCAGCACCAGGAAGTGGTTCAGGTTGACGAAGACGATGGCCGGCATCGGCAGGCCGCGCAGCTGCGCCACGTCGTAGCGGTAGCCGGCAGCATCCAGCCCATAGGTGCGCGCGGCGCGCACGACGTTGCCGGCCTTGCTGCCGTCGCGCGACACGCGGCAGGCGGTCCGCAGCTCCTCCAGCGGCACCCACAGGCCGTGCGCCGCCAGCACCATGGCGAGCGAGGCCGCGCCGCATTCCGCCGCCTCCATCTGCAGGACGGTCGGCGCGCGCACGCGGCGGCGGGCGGGGGGCGTGGGATCGGCCGGCATAAAATCACAGGCCGAAGGCGGCGAGCAGGCGCTCCGCCTGCGGAACGGCCAGCGCGATGACCGGGACGCGGTCGACCACCACGCGGCCCTCGGCCATCGTGCCCCCCTCGATCACGCGGTTGGGGCCGGGGCCGGACGACCAGCGGAAGCCGCTGGGCGATCCCGGATCGGGCGTCAGGCGCACCACCACCTCCATGGGCGGGCCGGCGCGCATCAGCTGTTCCACCAGCGCGCTGTTCTTCAGGGTGCGCATCATGCTCTCGCGCGTCGCGTGGATGGCCGATACCGCGCCCACCGTGCCGTGGATGAAGCCGTCGCGCTGGACCCGCACGGTGGAGGGGACGACCTGCACCGGCATGCCCGGCCGGATCCGCTTGCCGTCCCCCGGCGAGACGTAGAGGAGCCCGACGAGCGGCACCGCCGGGCCGCCGTCGCCCGCATCGGCGCCCGCGTCGGGCAGCATGCGCATCACCGGCGCGCCGGAGGCGACGATCTCGCCGACGTTGGCGGTCAGCTCCACCACCACGCCGTCCCACGGCGCCGCCACCGCCGTGTTGCGGGCGAGGTCGTCGGCCAGCGCGTCGGCGTCGCGCGCCGCCGCGGCGATGCGCATGTCGATGTCCAGCACCTCGCGCGCGGCGCGCGTGCGCTGCGCCTCCTCGTCGGTGGTCAGCTGCACGGCGGCGTTCTCCGCCTCGGCCAGCTGGCCCTGCACGTCCTGGAGCTGGGTCTGCGTCGCCAGCACCCGTTCGCGGTTGGCGAAGCCCTTGGCCAGCAGGTCGCGCTGAGCGGCCAGCATCTCCGCCAGCGTGCGCTCGCGGCTTCGCAGGGCGGCGACGCGCGCGGTCAGCGCCCGCCGCCGTTCCTCCGACAGGTGGGCGCGCGCCGCTGCCTCGTCGGCGTGGAAGGCCGCCACCCGCACGCGCTGGTCGCGCAGACCGTCCAGCTCGCGCCGTTTGCCGGCCAGGCGGGTCGCGGTGTCCGGCTGGTCGATGCGGGCGACGGTCTGGCCCCGCGCCACCCGGTCGCCGGGCCGGGCCAGCACCTCGGCCAGCCGGCCCCCGGCCGGACCGGCGACGTCCGCTACGCCGCCGGGGGTGAGCAGGATGCCCTGCGCCGACGCCTTGATCGGCGCCGTCGAGACGACGCTCCACCCCAGCGCCAGCACGGCGGTGACGCCCAGGACCACCAGCGCCGTCCAGGCCGTGGAGGAGGTGACCCGCAGCATGCGGTCGAGCTGCTCCGGCCCCGGCGGCCGGAAGACGACCGGCGGGACCGGGGGTGCTGGCGGGGAGAGGTGATCGGGCGTCACGACGAGCCAACCGGAAATGGGCGACCAGGAATGGTTCCGCGCCGGAGAGTAGCGGATCGCGCGCGCCCGGACTTGGCGCTGCGTCCCTTTTTCCTGGCCGTGCGTCCCACGCCGGTACGGCGGGCGCTCACCAGTAGGGGGTGAAGCCGTCGCCGTTGGAGCGGTCCCGGACCACCGGGATGACCGCGGTGCCGATCTCCATCCCGCGTGGAATGGGGGAGCCGCCGCCGCTGGCCTGATCGAGTTCGCTGTCGGTCAGCGCCCCGCCGCGGCGCGCGGCGTTGGCGGCCATGAGGGCGGCCAGCCGGGGGCGGTCGACGGCGATCCCCCGCGCCTGCGCGGCGTCGGCCAGGATGTCCGCCGCGGCGTCGGGGGTGGCTGCGGCGTTCACGGCGGCCAGCAGGTCCGGCCTTTCGGCGGTCAGGTGGGCCAGGGCGTCGATGGGAAGGTCGGCGGAGGGTTCGGTGGTCATGGGGATCGCTCGTGGCTCGGTTGGGGATATCAGCGGCCCGGATTTCAGCGGTCCGGGAGTACCGGCGGCGTGAACAGGGCGAGCAGGCCGCCGGCATCCGTGACGGCGCCGCCGCCGGTCAGCGCGTCCAGCTCGTCGTCGCCCAGCGCGTGCCGGCACTCCAGCCGGCGGACGGCCTGGGCCGCGTAGCGGCGGATCTCGGCGGCGGAAGTGGGGATGCCGTTCACCGCGCCGATGCGGGTCAGCGCCTCCGCCGCGGCGGGAACGCTCAGCCCGTGCAGGCCGGCCAGCAGGCCGGGCTGCTCGGAGAAGAGGCGGTGGAACTGCCGGACGAGGTCGCCGGGCTGTTCGGCGGTCATGGGTGCTCCGGGGTCTGTCCAAGGTGCTTCGAAATGGTGGGCGCCGTCACGGCTTCCCCTGCGAGGCCACCCCCTTCAGGAAATCCATGACGGCGTTGTGGGCCACCGTGGCCGGATCGACGGACGGCGGGGGCGGGGGCGCCATCGTGGCGGTCAGGTTCGACACGACGGGATCCCACCAGTTGCCACCGCCGCTCGCCTGGTCCAGGTCCTCGTCGGACAGCCTTCCCTGCGGTTGCGTGCCGACCCCGGAGGAATGACGGGCGTTCAGATCCGTCGTTCCGGCCGGCAGGCGGGACGGCGTGTCGAAGGGCGGCGTGTCGGTCAGTTTGTCGGTCATGGAACCTCCGGGATGGGGTGTGCGGCGGGTGGTTCGGCCAGGGGCGCGTCGGCGATCATCTGCGCAGGGCGCCGATGGGAAGGGGGGTGGTCATGGTCGCCTCGTCGGGTCGGGCTGGATCGGGTCCGTGGATGCCCGGACGTTACCCCGGACCGCCGGTCCGCACTTGGCCGCCCGTCCCGAAATTCTGGCTTTGCGTGTCAAAGCGGCGATGCCCATGCCGCCGCGTCCGCGCGTCAGCGTCCGCCGAGGGCGCGCAGCCAGAGATCCGGCGTGTCGAGTTCCAGGGCGTCGGCCGTCCCCCGGCGGCTGCCCCGGAGGGGGGCCGGCCCGCCATCGCGGCGCGCGGCGCGCGCTTCGCGCGGGGACAGGCCGAAGCAGCGGCGGAAGGCGCGGCTGAACACCGTCTCGTCCGGGAAGCCCCAGTCGTAGGCGATGTCGCCGATGCGGCGGTGGGCGTGCGCGGGCGAAACGATCTCGGCGTAGCAGTGGAGCAGGCGGCGTTCCCGGATGTACTGCGCCACCCCGCCCATCGGTTCGAACAGGCGGTACAGGTTGGTGCGGGACACGCCGCAGTCGCGCGCGATCGTCTCCGGCGCCAGATCCGGTTCGGTCAGCCGTTCCTCGATGTGGCGCTTGATGGCGATGAGCGACGGGGCGCGCTCGGTCAGGTTCGCGACGGCGTGATCCGGCGCCGGCTGCAGGCACGCGGCGATCACGGCCACCGTGGCGGTCGTCGCCACGACGGCGTTGCGGCGCGGCCATTGGCGCGCCTGTTCGCTCAGCGACAGCAGGTGGTCGCCCAGCATGCGGCCTTGCGGCGAACGGCCCGGCGCCACGACGCCGTGCAAGGCGTCCACAGTGCCGAGCAGGGGCGCCAGCAGCCGGCGCGGCACGACGACGCCCGCCGTGGCGCCCTCCGCTTCCAGGTCGAATGGCTGCGTCAGGTCGAGCACGCTGACGTCGCCGTCACCGGCGCTCCAGTCCCGTGTGCCGAGCCGCCCGCGCCAGCCGGCGCCGGAGTGCCGCTGGATCAGGCAATGGTCGACGGCGGTGCGGGCGATCGTCATCGGCGAGCGCCGCAGCCGGTGCGGCGCGGCGTCCGTCGTCACCAGCAGCATGCGGTCGAAATGGAACCAGCTGGCGGCGCCCTGGAAGTCGGCCAGATAGGCGGGCGCATGGACGGCGATGTCGTAGAGCGGCGCCATGATCCGGCGCCACGTCCAGAAGGCGTCCGCGCCGGGCAGGTCGCCGTCGGGGGTCCCGGCGGCGTAGGTGAACTGCGGCAGCGGCCCGGCACCAGCATGGACGGACGGCGCGCGCATGCCGAACGGAGCGTTCGGCCTCGCCCGCGTGGTGTCTGTCGTCTCGATCATGTGGGACCTCGCGCCATGGAATGGCCCCACTTTTTTTCAGCCATGGCCGGCGATCAAGCGACGAATGCGATCATTAACCGGCGTTGATGTTTGGATGCGAATCGACCTCCCCAGCCCCCGCCCAACGACTCATGCGGTTGTTGCCGGCGCTGGAAGCTCGTCGGCAATCCGGTGAATTATCCGGGCTGGCGGCTGTCCGGCAGGTGCCGGAGGATGGCGTCGCGCATCAGCGCCACCAGCGAGTCCCGCTCGGCGCTGATCACCGAACTCAGGCCGCCGATGCCCAGCGCCAGCGGCGGCCGGCCGGCCGGGCGCGGCAGGAACACCGAGACCACGCCGGCTCCCTGCGAGATGCGGTCCACCGACAGCGATACGCCGGTACGCCGGATCTCCCGCAGTTCCTCCATCAGCGCCGGCAGTTCGACCGGCACGAACTCCCCCCGGTGCTGCTCGTTCACCGCGGCGACCAGCGCCGGGATTTCCTGGTCGGGGTAGGTGGACAGCAGGAGGTTGCCAAGGCCGGAGCCGGCGATGGGCCGCGTCATGCCGGGATGGATGTGCAGGCGCATCGGCTTGGTCGCCGGCACCACGTGGATGTAGCGCACCCACAGGCCGTTCGCGATGGCCAGGATGATCGTCTCCCCCGTCGCCTCCCCCAGCTCGGCCATCAGACGCGGGATCCGGCCGCCGCTGATCGCCTCGTCGATCCACGAGCCCAGCAGCGTGACGCGCGGGGTCGGCAGGTACAGCCGCGTCTCGGCGTCGACGCCCAGGTACCCCAGGCTGACCAGGCTCTGCACCAGGGCCGAGGTGCTGGACTGGGGGAAGTCCAGCGCGCGGGCGATCTCCATCAGCGACGCCGGGCGCTTCACCGTGTCGAAGAACTCCAGGATCTGCAGGATCCGGCCAGCCGATTTCACGACGTTGCTGGTCATGTCCCCCTCGCTGCCGCCCCGGCACTGTAGCACGGGCGCGCCGCCCGGCTTCCTGGCCGAAGATCATATCACATACGTGATGTCAGCCATCACATTGACGATGGCGTCGGGGTGGGCTTATTGTGTGCTTAGCAAACGAACGATTGGCCGCCCCCGGCGAAGGCGGTGGCCGGAAAGGGAGGAAGGATGAACCGGCAAGGGATGGGATCCGGCCTGATGAAGGCCGCCGCATCGGGTCTGGGGGCGGGGCTGGCGGCGGGCCTGCTGGCCCTGGCGGCGCTGCCGGCGGCGGCGCAGACGCAGGTGCCGCTGGCCACCTGGGGCGGTGCCAACCACGTGTGCGTGCGCGAGTTCGTGCCGTCCATGGAGCGGGCGCTGAAGGACCTGGAACCCCACACCATCAAGTTCCAGCACTTCCCCGGCGGCCAGTTGGGGCAGGACAAGGACATGCCGATGGCGATCCCGACCGGGCAGGTCAAGTTCGCCTGGATCACCGTCAACGGCTGGTCGGGCATCGTGTCCGACACCAAGGTGATGGACGCGCCCACGGGCCTGACCATGAAGGAACTGGACGCCGTCATCGAGCAGCCGAACGGCCTGTTCTCCGCCCTGAAGAAGCGCTTCGCCGACAAGAACACCACGCTGCTGGCACTGGCCGACCTGGGTCCGCCGGCCGTGGTGTCGCGCGCGCCGATCCGCACCCCGCAGGACTTCAAGGGCAAGAAGGTCCGCGTCTTTTCGGAAGGCCAGGCGGAGGCGGTGAAGTCCTTCGGCGGCGCGCCGGTGACCATCGCCTTCGCCGAGGTCTACACGGCCATGCAGCACGGCACCATCGACGCCGCCATCATCGGCTTCCAGGGCGTCGACAGCCAGAAGATGCACGAGGTGGGCAAGCACGTGCTGGTGGCCGCGTCCTTCCTGGGCACCACCATGATGGGCTGGGCCGCCAACCCGCAGTGGCTGGCCGGCATGCCGGCCAACGACCGCGAGGTCTTCCAGAAGGCGGTGCGCCGCGCCGAGATGGAGAACCGGCAGGCCATCCTGGCGGAGATCGACAGCCTGACCAAGACCTACGAGCAGCGCGGCCTGACCGTCACCTTCCTGCGGCCGGAAATGCCGGAATACGCGGCCTGGCGCGACGCCACCAAGCCGCTGCTGGACAAGGCCCGCAAGGAGCTGAGCCCGGAGGTCGCCGCCCTCATCGCCCCGCGCAGCTGACGGGTGGGGCATGGTCCCGTACGCCGCGAAGGCGACGCACGCCGGCCTGCCGGGACGCGTCGTCCGGGTCCTGGACGTCGTCAACGCCGTGGCCGGCAAGGCCGCCTTCGTGGCGCTGTGGGCGCTGACGGCGGTGGTGCTGCTGGACGTGGCCCTGCGCAGCGTCGGCACGCCGACGCTGTGGGGGTCGGAGGTCAGCGTCTACCTGATGCTGGCCCTGGCCTTCCTGGGCGTCGGCCACGCCACGGTGGAGGGCGCCCACTTCCGCGTCACCGTCCTGGTCGAACGGCTGGGGCCGCGGGCGCGCCGCGTCCTGGACATGCTGTGCGACGCGCTGGCCCTGGCCTTCACCATCGGTTTCACCGTGGGGGCGGCCCGGCTGGCCCTGTTCTACCACCAGCTGGGCTTCCAGACGAACACGATGCTGCACGTGCCGCTGGCGCTGCTCCAGGGGCTGGTGGTGGCGGGCGGCGTGTTTCTGGCGCTCGCCCTGCTCGCCAACCTGCTGCGCGCCGCCATCGGGCTGGAGGCGCCCAAGCCGCCCCCCGACCTGCCGCCGGCCTGAGGACACGCGCATGGATCTTTCGGTTCTTCTCGTGCTGGCCGTCTTCCTCGGCCTCATCACCATCGGCATGCCGGTGTTCATGGCCATGGGCATCGGGGCGCTTCTGGGCAACCTGATGCTGTCGGGCACCGACCGTCTGTTCGAGAATCTGGCGACGGGCGCCTACAACGCGCTGAACAGCTTCGTCCTGCTGGCGGTGCCGCTGTACATCCTGGCCGGCACGCTGCTGGAGGCGACCGGCCTGTCCAACCGCCTGTTCACCTTCGCCGCCACCTGGGTCAGCGGGCTGCGCGGGGGCCTGGGCGTCGCCACGGTCATCGCCTGCTCCATCTTCGCCGCCATCAGCGGATCCAGCGTGGCGACGGCGGCGACCATCGGGCTGGTGGCGCTGCCGGCGCTGACCAGCCACGGCTACCCCACCCACCGCTCCGGCGCGCTGATCGCCGCGGGCGGCACGCTGGGCATCCTCATCCCGCCGTCCATCGGGCTGCTGCTGTACGGCCTGCTGACCGACCAGTCGGTGGGGGCGCTGTTCGTGGCGGGCGTGCTGCCGGGGCTGCTGCTGGCCTTCCTGATGGCCGTCTACACCTCGGTCGCCACGCCGCGGGAATCCGCGGGCGACCCGGTGACCTGGGCCGACCGCCTGCGCGCGGTGCGCGAGGCCGGGCCCATCCTGGCGCTGCCGGTCATCATCTTCGCCGGCATCTACACCGGCATCGCCACGCCGACGGAGGTGGCGGCGGTGGCCGTGCTGTACATCGCCCTGGTCGGGCTGGCGCACGGCCGCCTGGGCTGGGCGGAGGTGCTGAAGGCGGGCAAGAGCGCGGTCAGCGGATCGGTGATGATCTTCATGCTGGTCGCCTTCGGCTCCCTGCTGACGCAGTTCTTCACGCTGACCGGCGTGCCGCAGGCGCTGACCCAGGCCATCGCCGGGTCGGGGCTGGGGCACTTCGCCATCATTACGATGATGGTGGTGTTCTACCTGATCCTCGGCATGTTCCTGGAGGCGCTGTCGATGATGCTGGTGACGGTGCCGATCCTGTTCCCGGTGGCGCAGAGCCTGGGCATCCATCCGCTGGCCTTCGGCATCTTCGTGGTCCTGGCGGTGGAGGTGGCGCAGATCACCCCGCCGGTCGGCATCAACCTGTTCACCGTGGCCGGCATCGGCCGCATCCCCTTCGACCGGCTGTCGCGGTCGGTCGTGCCCTACGTCCTGATCATGGTCGTCATGATGTACCTGGTGCTCTACGCCCAGGGCCTGTCGACCTGGCTGCCGGCAACCATGAGCTATGGTGTCTGAGATGACCGAGGATTTCGCCACCGCCCTGTGGCGCCCCTACGTCGACCCGGCCTTCGTCGCGCGCCTGCGCGCCCATGTGGCGGAGCACGTCACCCCGCACGGCGACGCCATCGACCGCGCCGACGTCTACCCCGTGGAGATCGTCAAGGGCCTGTCGGCGGCCGGCTACAACACGCTGACCCTCGACCCGCGCTGGGGCGGCGGCGGCCTGGACTACGGCCACGCCGTCGCCGCGTTCGAGGAGGTGTCGGTGGGCAGCGCGGCCGTCGGCATCTCGATGATCACCATCCTGCAGGCGCAGACGATGATCGCCCTGTTCGGCGCCGACACGCTGAAGGAACGCTACCTGCCGCGCTTCCGGGAAGGGCTTCTGTGCTCCTACGCGCTGACGGAGGCCGGGCACGGCAGCGACATCCGCACGCTGGACACCAAGGCGCGGCGCGACGGCGACGAATGGGTGGTGACGGGGGAGAAGCACTTCATCACCTCCGGTGCGGCGGCCGAGTTCTTCATTATCCTGGCGGAGACGGACGTCGGCGTGTCGGTCTTCGCCGTGCCGCGCGACGTGCCGAACCTGACGGCGTACGAGGGGCACAACTCCGCCACCTTCGGCCTGCGCAACGGGCCGCACATGAACATCCGCCTGGACGGCGTGCGCCTGCCGCTCGACCACCTGATCGGGATTGAGGGCAAGGGCGTGCGCCAGGCGGTGACGGTGCTCGACCACTCCCGCACGGTGGCCGGGGCCATCAGCCTGGGCGTGGCGCGCGCGGCGTACGAGGGGGCGCTGGCCTTCGCCCGCGACCGCGTCGCCTTCGACCAGACGGTCCTCGAATTCCAGGGCATCCAGTGGTACCTGGCCGACATGCTGACGGAGATCGACGCGGCCCGCCTGCTGTGCTACCGCGCGGCCGAAGCGCTCGACCGGCACGAGGACATCGCGCGCTATTCCAGCGAGGCCAAGCTGAAGGCCTGCGCCGTGGGGACCGAGGTGGCGTCGCGCGCCGTGCAGATCTGCGGCGCCTACGGCACCATGGAGAACGCGCCCTTCGGCCGCTACCTGCGCGACGCCAAGGCGTACGAGATCGCCGGCGGCTCGGCCGAGGTGCTGAAGAACACCATCGGCAAGTACCTGACGCGCAGCGTGGCGCCGCGCGCCAAGCCGGCCGGGGGTGGCGCATGAGCATCGTCGCCCGCCTGCTCGATGGCGCCGCGCGCCACGGGGACCGGCCCTTCGTGTTGAGCGACGAGGGCACCGTGACCTGGGGCGAGATGGCGGACCGCACGCTGCGCCTCTCCTCGGCCCTGGCGGCGCGCGGGATCGGTCCGGGCAGCCACGTGGCGCTGATGTGCTCCAACCGGCCGGCGTTCCTGGTGGCGTGGTTCGCCATCGCCAACCGTGGCGCGGTGACGGTGCCGGTCAACACCGGCCTCGTCGGCGAGGGGCTGCGCTACACGCTGCGGCAGAGCGATTCCACGGCACTGGTGGTCGAGGACGCGATCCTGCAAGAGAAGCGCGCCGACCTGGGGGACCTGCTGGACGGGCTGAGCGTGCTGTCCTTCACCGGGGAGGACGGCCTGGACGCGCACGCCGCCGGGCTTGCGCCCGACGCCCCCTTCGCCGGCGACGGGACGCAGGACTGCACGATCATCTACACCTCCGGCACCACCGGCCTGCCCAAGGGGGTTCTGAACAGCCATCGCGCCTATCTCGCCTGCGGCCGGGCGACGGTGGAGATGCTGGGCCTGGGGCCGGACGACCGCATCATGGTCTTCCTGCCGCTGTTCCACACCAACCCGCAGATGTACGCGGTGATGTCGGTGCTGGAGACCGGGGCGGCGCTGGTTCTGCGCCCGCGCTTCTCGGTCAGCGCCTTCTTCGACGACGCGCGGCGCTTCGACGCCACCGGCTTCACCTACGTCGGCACGGTGCTGGCGATGCTGACGGCGCGGCTGCGCGACCCCGACCGCGACCACCGCCTGCGCTTCTGCGTCGGCGGCGGCGCCCCGGCCGAGGTCTGGCGGCTGGTCGAGGACCGCTACGGCGTCACCGTGCACGAGCTGTACGGCATGACCGAGATCGGCGGCTGGGTCACCGGCAACACGGTGGCGCGGTCGCGCTTCGGCACCTGCGGGGCGGCGCGCGCCGACATGGAGGTGCGGGTGTTCGACGCGCACGACCGCCCCGTGCCGCCGGGCGTGCGCGGCGAGATCGTCGTGCGCCCGCGCGAGCCGTTCGTCATCCTGTCCGGCTACTACAAAAATCCGGAGGCGACGCTGGCGGCCAGCCGGAACCTGTGGTTCCACACCGGCGACAGCGGGTCCTTCGACGCCGACGGCTTCCTCGCCTTCCACGGCCGGCTGAAGGAGATCATCCGCCGCGGCGGCGAGAACATCTCCCCCGTCGCGGTGGAAGTGGCGCTGCTCGACCACCCGAACGTGGAGGACGCCGCCGTGGTCGGCGTGCCCGATCCCATCTTCGGGGAGGAGGTGAAGGCCGTCCTCGTCGCCCGCCGGCCGATCGACCCGGCCGCGGTGCCCGCCTTCCTGCGCGGCCGGCTGCCGGACTTCATGCTACCGCGCTACGTGCAGTTCGTCGACCGCATCCCCAAGACCGAGACGCAGAAGATCCAGCGCCACCTGCTCCAGCGCCTGGAGGACGGCGTGGTGGACCTGCGGCCCTCCTGATCGCGAAGGGAACCGGACCATGCCCACCAGCACGCGCGGCCTGAACGTCTCGGTCACCGACCTCGTGCCGCCCTGGCGCACGCGCGGGCGGCCGGTGGTCTTCCACCACGGCATCGGCACCAGCATGGACATCTGGGCGGACTGGCTGCCGGTGATCGCCCCGCACCACGCCTGCGTGCGCTTCGACGTGCGCGGCTTCGGCGCCTCCCCCGTCCCGCCGGAGGGCACAGCGTGGTCGATGGACGAACTCATTGACGACCTGTTCGACGCGGCGGAGGCCGCCGGCCCCGGCCCGGTGCACCTCGTGGGCGAGTCCATGGGCGGCACGGTCGTGCTGGCGGCGGCGCTGCGCCGGCCGGAGCGGGTGGCGACGGTCACCGTCAGCAACGCCTCCTTCACCGGGGGCGGCATCGGCCAGCTGGGCGGCTGGCGCGATCTGTTCGCCACGGGCGGCGTGATGGGCTGGAGTGCGCGGATGAACGAATGGCGCTTCGCCCCCGGCGCCCTCGACCCCGCGCGCGCGGCGTGGTTCGGCGCCGAGCAGGAGCGCACGAAACCGCACGTGGCGCTGGGCCTGGGCGACCTGCTGGCCGGCACCGACCTGACGGACGCCCTGCCGTCGCTGGCCCGGCCGCTGCTGGTGCTGTCACCGGACTCCAGCCCCTTCGTGCCGGTGCGCCTCGCCGCCGAGCTGAAGGAGCGCGCGCCGGACGCCGAGTTGCGCGTCTTCCCCGGCGTGCGGCACGGCCTGCCCTTCTCCCACGCCGGGGAGTGCGCCCGCACCCTCCTCGACTTCCTGCAGCGGCGCGAACCATGACCGACGCTATCGCTTTGCCCGCCGGTTCCGTGGACGCGCACGCCCACGTCTTCGGCCCCATGGACTGCTACCCCGCGGTGCCCGAGCGCAATTACGATCCCCCGCCCATGCCGCTGGAGCGGCACCTGCGGCTGCGCGCGCACCTCGGCACGGCGCGCACCGTTCTGGTGCAGCCCAGCGTCTACGGCACCGACAACCGCGCCATGCTGGACGCCATGGCCGAGGGCGGCGACAGCTTCCGCGGCGTCGCCGTGATCGACGGCGGCGAGCCGGACGCCGACCTCGCCGCCATGCACGCGGCCGGCGTGCGCGGGGTGCGCATCAACCTGCTGTTCCGCGGCGGCGTGCCGCTGACGGCGGCCCGGCGCATCGCCGAGCGCGTGGCGCCGCTCGGCTGGCACATGCAGTTCCTGGTCGACGTCTCCGCCACCGAAGGGTTCGCGGCGGTGGTCGAGCGGCTGCCGGTGGAATCGGTGGTCGACCACATGGGCCACGTCCCCGCCGCCAAGGGGCCGGAGGATCCGGGCTTCCGCGCCCTGGCGGGCCTGCTGCGCGAGGGGCGGTGCTGGGTCAAGCTGTCCGGCAGCTACCGCATGTCGCGCCGTACGGCTGCCCCCTTCGGCGACGTCCGCGCCTATGTCGACGCGCTGCTGGACGCCAACCCGGACCGGCTGGTCTGGGGCAGCGACTGGCCGCACGTCGGCCTCCCCTTCCCGGCCCCCACGCCCGACCAGCTGCGGGCGGAGCTGCTGGACTGGCTTCCCGACGCCGGGCTGCGGCAGCGCATCCTGGCCGACAACCCCGAACGCCTCTACGACTGGAGACACGCACCGTGAGCGACGCCACGAACGACGGCACGAATGACGGCATGAAGACCATCGGCATCGGCTTCCATTTCGAGGACCTGCCGGTCGGCACCCGCTTCAAGACGCTGGGCCGCACCATCACCGAGGCCGACCTCGTCGCCTTCGTGAACCTGAGCTGGCTGACGGAGGAGCTGTTCACCAACGCCGACCAGCGCGGCGGCATGGCGATCCGCGGCCGCGTCGTGCCGGGCGCCCTGGTCTACTCCTGCGCCGAGGGGCTGCTGACGCCCAGCATGCAGGACACCGGGCTGGCCTTCCTGCACGCCGAACTGAACGTCAAGGGCCCGACCTTCGTCGGCGACACCATCCACGTGGAGTGCGAGGTGATCGAGGCGCGCCCCACCTCCAAGCCCGGCCGCGGGCTGGTGCGCACCAGCAACCGCGTGGTCAACCAGCGCGGCGAGACGGTGCTGGCCTACAATCCCCTGCGCATGCTCAAGGGCCGCTCCGGCGGGTGACCGGCCGGACCCGTCAGACGCCGCCGGCGTGCTCGAACGGGTAGTTGAGGGTCGCGCGGGCGAAGTCCTCGACGTTGCTCATCAGGCGGTCCGACAGCGCCGCCGCCTCGTCGGCGCTGCCCTCGGCGACGGCCAGCATCAGGTCGGCGTGCGTCCGGGCGCCGCCGGTCAGGCTGCCGGTCTGCGTGTGGTAGTTCTGGAACCAGAAGCGGCGCGACAGCGAGCGGAGCGGGCGAATGGTCTGGGCCGCCACCGGGTTGCGGGCGCAGTGGTCGAGAAGCTGGTTGAACTCCTGGTCCAGGTGCATGAACCGCGTCCCGTCGCCCTGGCGCGCCGCCTCCAGCATCGCCTCGGCGATGCCGCGGCAGCGATCCCGCTCGGACGGGGTGGCGAAGCGGGCGGCCCGGCGCGCGATCAGCCGTTCGAGTTCGCGCCGCACGTCCAGGACGTAGAGCAGCAGCTTCACGTCCACCTCGGTGATCATGATGCCGCGCGACGCGACGACGGTGACCAGCCCGTCCGTCTCCAGGCGCTTCAGCGCCTCGCGGACCGGCGTCCTGCCGATGCCGATCCGGGCGCCGAGCTGCTTTTCCGACAGGAAGCTCCGCGGAGGCAGGGTGCCGGAAACGATCAGCTCCTCAATCTGGGCGTAGGCCTGGTCGGCCAGGGACCCTTCGGGCGCGGCGGCTACCGGCTCTCTCACGGCGGCATCTCCCAACCATGCTGCGATGGCATGCTGCGATGGCCTCGACTGCGGATGGCCCCGCAGCCGGGCCACGCCACGGCTGTAGCGCGGACCGGCTGCGGGCGCAAGCCGCCACCGCCGGGTCATACCGGCGGCAGGCGCGGCCGGGTCAGGGCTTCCGGATCAGCGGACACTCGCTTTCCGACAGGGGCCGCGCCGCGTCGGCCCCGGCCACCACGCCGAGCTGCTTGTAGTAGTCCCACGGCCCCTTGGATTCCGACGGCTTCTTCACCTCGAACAGGTACATGTCGCGGATGACGCGCCCATCCTCGCGCACCCGGCCGTCCTTGGTCATGAAGTCGTTGATGGGCGTCGCCTTCATGGTCTCCATCACCCTGGCGGCGTCGGTGGTGCCGGCCGCCTTGATCGCGTTCAGGTAATGGGTGACGGCGCCGTAGTCGCCGGCGTGCACCATCGTCGGCATGCGCTTGAACCGCTCGGCGAAGCGCTTGGAGAAGGCGCGCGTGGCCTCGTTCTGGTCCCAGTAGAAGGATTCGGTCAGCACCAGCCCCTGCGCGGTCTCAAGGCCCAGCGCGTGGATGTCGGACAGGAAGATCAGCAGGCCGGCCAGCGTCTGCCCCTGCTGGACGATGCCGAACTCCGCCGCCTGCTTGACGGTGTTGATCAGGTCGCCGCCGGCGTTGGCCAGTCCGATCACCTTGGCCTTGCTGCCCTGCGCCTGCAGAAGGAAGGAGGAGAAGTCGGCCGTGTTCAGGGGATGCCGCGACGCGCCCAGGACCTTGCCGCCGGCGGCGGTGACGAAGGAGGCGGTGTCGCGTTCCAGGGACAGGCCGAAGGAATAGTCCAGCGTGATGAAGTACCAGCTGTCGCCGCCCTGCTTCACCACCGACCGCCCGGTGCCCGCGGCGAGCGCGTAGGTGTCGTAGACCCAGTGGATGCCGTTGGGCGAGCAGGCCTTCCCCGTGAAGTCGGACGAACCGCCGGCGGTGGCGATGACGACCTTGTTCTTGCGCTTGGTGATCTCCTGCACCGCGAGCATGACCGCGGAGTTGGGCAGGTCGATGATCATCTCGACGCCCTGGTTGTCGTACCAGTCGGCGGCGATCTGCGCGCCGATGTCCGCCTTGTTCTGGTGGTCGGCCGCCAGCACCTCCACCGGCCGGCCAAGGACGGAGGAGCCGAAATCCTCCACCGCCATCCGCACCGCCTCGACGCTTCCCGGACCGCTGAGATCGGCCAGCGAGCCGGAGAGGTCGGTCAGCACGCCGATGCGGATGGGGCGCTGGTCCTTGGCGGGCGTCTGCGCGGCCAGCGGACCGCCGGCGAGGATGGCCAGTGCGGCCGCCGCCGTCATGCAGCGTTTCAGCATCGCCTTCATCGTTTCCCTCCCATGGAATGGCATTTTGAGTGGCGTCGTGGATCGTCGGCCGGACCGTTCAGTCGTGCATCGTCACCACGGCGCGGACGACGTCGCCGCGCTCGACCGCGTCGAAGGCGTCGTTGATCGCGTCGAGCGGAAGACGGCGATCGATCAGGCCGTCCAGGTCGAGCCGCCCGTCCAGGTAGGCCCGCGCGTAGGCGGGGAAGTCGTCCGCGGCCTTGGCGCCCCCGAGGCTGGAGCGGACGATGCGCCGTTCCCCGGTGATGGAGCCGAACCGCAGGGCGATCTGCCGGTTGGGGTCGGTCTTGCCGAGGATGGTGACCGTGCCGCCGGGCCGCGTGTAGTCGACCGAGGCCTGCAGCGTACCGACCACCCCCGCCGCCTCGAAGGCGTGGTCGGCCCCGCGCCCACCGGTGACGGCGCGGATGCGGGACAGCACGTCGATGCCCTCGGCCGCCTCGATGGTGTGGGTCGCCCCCATGGCGCGGGCGCGGTCCAGCTTGTCGGCCCGGCGGTCGATGGCGACGATGGCGCCGGCACCGGCCAGGCGCGCCCCCTGCACGACGTTCAGCCCGACCGGGCCGCAGCCGACCACCACGACGCTGTCGCCCAGTCCGACCCTGGCGACGCGCAGCACCGCCCCGACGCCCGTGATGACGCTGCACCCCAGCAGGCAGGCGCGGTCGAACGGCATCTCGTCCGGCACCGGAATGGCGGCCGCCTCGGGCACCACCGCGTATTCGGCGAAGGACGAGACGCCCAGGAAATGCCCCACGGGCTCGTCGCCGTTCCTCAGCCGGGTGCGGCCGCCGGACAGGGTGGCGTCGCGGTGGTTCGGCACCACCTGCTCGCACAGCATCGGCTGGTCGCGGCGGCAGAAGTAGCATTGGCCGCAGCTGGCGTAGATGGTGCACACCACGTGCTGGCCCGGCCGGACCCGCTGGACGGCGGAGCCCACCGCCTCCACCACCCCGGCGCCCTCATGTCCCAGCACGACGGGGACCGGCACGGCGAAGGCGCCGGTCATCGCCTCCCGGTCCGTGTGGCACAGGCCGGCGGCGTGCATGCGGATCAGCACGTCGTTCGGCTCCAGCGGGGTGACGCCGAGGCGCTCGATGGACAAGGGCGCTCCGATCTCGCGGAGGACCGCTGCCCGGAACCGGGGCATGCCCATCACGGTCACTCGGCCGCCGCGGCGCCGGCCGCCGCGGCCGACCGCAGGATCCCGTCGTCGGGACCAAGCTCCAGCGGCGTGTGGTCGCGCGACACCACCCACGCGGGCCGCGGGTTCTCCACCCCGGCCGGGCGGTTGGAGACCTGGTTGTAGACGGTGTAGATGTGCCAGCGGGAATGCCGCGACATGTTGTGGCCGGAGCCGTGGACGATGTTCGGATGGAACAGCACCACGGTGCCCGGCTTGCCGGTGATCGGCACCGGATCGCCGAGCGTGGTCATGATGTCGATGAGCTGCGGCTTGGGAACCGTCCACAGCTTGTAGGAGGTGGTCGTTTCGTCCAGCACCGGGTCGAGCCGGCCCAGCTTGTGACTGCCGGGAATGAAGTACAGGCAGCCGCCGATCTCGGTCGCCTCGTCCAGCATCAGCAGGGAGGTGGTCATGTCCGGGCGCGGCACGCCGTCCGTCTGCCAGTAGCCATAGTCCTGGTGCCACTGCCAGATGGCGCCGTCGATGGCATCCTTCAGGTTGCATTTGGTGTGATAGACGTAGACCGGCTCGTCCTTCAGGACCTGGCGGGCTGGCTCCATGATGCGCGGCAGCGTCGCCAGCGCCTGGAACGGCGGCGACGCCGTCGGGCCGTTCGGGTCGTGGACCCGGAACACCGAGCGGACGGTGCCGCTCTTCTCCCGGATCACGCCTTCGGCATCGGTCCGGGCGACCCGGTGCAGGTCCCGGCGCAGGATTTCGATCTCCTCGCGGGACACGAGGCTGGGAAACACCAGGAATCCGCGATCGTCATATTCGGCCAATTGGGCGTCGGTCAGCTTCATCGGGCATCCTCCTTGGGCCGCGCGCCAGAGCGGCAGAGTGTCAGGGCGCGGGACACTGCTGATATGAGTCCGATATATCGGCAGGATATCGGAATACCCGAGCGTGTCAATCAAGAATGTTCGTTTCGCAAACTAATGATTTGGGAGTCGGCGAGCGCGCGCCGGCAGCGGCCATGGACATGGCCGGACGCCGCTCCGCGGGCCGGGCAGCCGGCCATCGCCACAAGCGCCTGGGCTGTGATCACGTGATGATGCGGTCCGGTTCAACCGTGACCGCGGCGGCGGCGAGGCCCGCCGGCAGCGTCGGCAGAGCGCTGGTCGCGACCAGCGACAGCGCGGGAAGCGGAACCGCCGCCGTCAACACCGAATGCGCGACCGAATGCGCGACCGAATGCGTGGATGAGCCCGCGTTCGCGTCCGTTGACGGTTCACCTCACCCAGGGTCCCGCAACGCTCCCCCGGACACGCTCTTCGCCTGCCACATGGACCGATAGGCCTGCTCCAGGGTGCGGGCGAATGCCGGAGCATCGCACAGCGGCGACCCCCGAAGCGTCGAGCGCAGGTTCGAGCGCAGGTCCGCAAGACCAGCCGCATCATCCACCAACGCAGCCGCCTTTGCGATGTAGTCCGCAGGGCTGTCGGCCACGAGCCGGTCCGCCAGGCCAACCGTCTCCAGAAAGCTGTCACCGATCCGGCCGGCCCACCGGTCACCACGCAGCGTCACGACCGGCACCCCCATCCACAGGCTCTCCGCCGTCGTCGTTCCGCCACCGAACGGCATCGGGTCCAACGCGACGTCGATACGGCTGTACGCGGACAGATACTCCGAACGGGACGACTCCCCTTCCATCCGCAGGCGGTTCGCGCCGACGCCGTGGGCGGCGAACCGGTCCAGCAGAGCCTGACGCACGCCCGCATCACCGAACTGCCGGGCCTTCAGCAGCAGGCGCGCCTGCGGCAGCGTCTTCAGCACCTGCGCCCAAAGCGCCACGGTCGCGGGGCTGATCTTGGCCCGGTTGTTGAAGCACCCGAAGGTGACGCAACCCGTGGTGAACAGCGGCGGCGGTCCGACGGGCACGTCCTCCGTGGGCGGCGTGAAGCACAGATAGCTGCCCGGCAAGCGCCAGACGGACTCCGTGAAAAACCGCTCCTCTCCTGGAGGAACCACATGACGGTCGGCCAGGATCCAGTCGATGCTCCGCAGGCCGGTCGTGCCGAAATAGCCAAGCCAGGTGACCTGCACCGGAGCCACGCGCCGGGCGAACAACGTCAGACGGTTACCGGCCGTGTGGCCGGACAGGTCGACCAGCACGTCGATCCCGTCCCGCCGGACACGCTCTTCCACCGCGTCGTCACCGACGCCGACGATCTCGTGCCAGCCGTCCGCCAGGGCGCGCAGCCTGTCGGTCAGTCCGTCGCATCGGCTGTTGTTGGCATAGCCAACGACCTCGACCCGGGACCGGTCGTGCGCGGCAAGGACGTTTTCCAGAAAGTAGCCCACGGGATGGCTGTTGAAGTCTCCCGACACATAGCCGACCCGCAGCGGCCGTTCGGGCGCGCGGGGAGCGGCATAAAGGCCGGGCTTGGCATAAAGGTCAGGTTCCGCCGGCCGCCCATGGCGTGCCGCCCAGTCGCACGCGGTGCTCAGGAAGTCGGCGTTTCCGCACTCCATGGCGTAATGCTGAGCCATGAGGAGGTTGCTGTGGGCGGCCGCATAGGCGGGGCGGTGGGTCAGGGCCATGCGGTACGCGGCGAAGGCCTCGCCCGGCAGGCCCTGCTCCTTGAACGCGTTGCCCAGGTTCGACCAGGCTTCGGGAAAATCGGGCCGGAAGCGGAGGGCGACGCGGAACGACGCGGCGGCTTGGCTCAACAGGCCCTTGGCCTGGAGCGCGTGACCGAGGTTGTTGTGCGCCTCGGCATGGTCCGGCTTGTGCTGGATCGCGGCGCAGAAGGATGCGATGGCCAGTTCCAGTTCGCCGACAGCCTGCAGGATGGCGCCGAGATTGGAATGCGCCTCGGCGAAATCGGGCCGGATGGCGATGGCGCGGCGGTAGGCGGCGATGGACTCGTTCGGCCGCCGCAGGATCTGGAACAGATTCCCAAGACAGAACTCGGCGTCGGCATGGTCCGGGTTCAGGCGAACGCAGGCACGGAAGGCGTCCACGGCATCGTCGAACCGGGACCGCGCCATCAGCGAAACAGCAAGATTGTAGTGGAACTCGGGAGCCTCGGCGATGGCGAGCGCAACCCGGATGAAGGCTTCGCAGGCCTTGTGATCGCCCTTCTCCGCGTGCAGCACGCCGAGAAGGTGCCAGGCGTTGCCGTCGGCCGGATCCTGCACCAGCAGACGGCGATACAGCGCTTCGGCTTCCGCCCAGCGTCCCGCCTCATGGCGGCTCAGCGCGTCGGCCAGCGTCGGCCCGGAGGACGTCGAATCCATCATGGACGGCTTGGCCCTCATCGGGTTTCGGTGACGCGCGACGGGGGGCAGCGGAGCTAAAGGTGCGGGGCGGTGCCGATGCACCGCCCCGTCACGCTCAGCCGCCGCTCCCCACGACGAGAATATCGTTGGCGCTCAATGTCCGCACGTTCAGCGTGGCGATGGCCACCGCCGCCCCGGCGCCCACGCCGTCGGCGTCGAAGGACAGCACGCCGGTGCGCGTGCTGAACACGAACTGGGCACCCGTGGTGGCCGGGTTGTCCAAGGCGAAGTGCCGCGCCGACAAGGCACCCGCCTGGATGCCGCCGAAGTTCGGGCCGACCACGGCGATCTTGTCCACGCCGGCTTCGAAGTCGGCGACCATGTCGCCGCCCTCTTCGGCGGCGCCGATGCGGAACACGTCGGCCCCCTGCCCGCCGTACAGCGTGTCCGCACCCAGGTTGCCGGCCAGCAGGTCGTTGCCCTGGCCGCCCCACAGCACGTCGTTGCCCTGTCCGCCGAACAGAGTGTCGTCGCCGAGCTGGCCGTACAGCGCGTCGTCGGCCCGGTTGCCGTACAGCACGTCGCCGTCCTGCCCGCCGAACACCGTGTCGCGGTCCTGGCCGCCGAAGATGGTGTCGGCGCCCTGGTTGCCGTAGACGAAGTCGTCCTGCTGGTTGCCGTACAGCACGTCGTTGCCGATGCCGCCGGTCACCGTGTCGGCCCCCTCGTCGCCCCACAGCTGGTCGTCGCCGCCCTCGGAGCCGACGAAGTCGTTGCCGCCGCCGCCGCGCAGCGTGTCGTCGTCGGCGCCCAGCACGATGATCTGGCTGCCGCTGTCGCCGACCACCATCTGGCTGCCCTCGCCGCCGCCGACCTGGACGTCGCCGACGATGGCCGCGAACTCGACGTTCTGCAGCTGGAGAACGGTGCCCTTGGGCAGGTTGCGCACGTCGATGACGATGGCCTGCTGCTGCGTGCTCCCGGCGGCCGGGGCGGTGCCGGTGATGACGATGGGTGCCGTCGGCGGGGCCGCCGGGTCGGCGACCACCGGGATGATGGTGCGCACCGTCAGGTTGGTGGCGGGCGGCAGCACGTCCAGGAAGGTCTGCCCGACGCTGGTCATCCTGGCCTTGTCGTCGGGCTGGTTCTCGGTGCGGTTCCGGATGGCGCGGATCAACCCGTCCAGGCCCGTTCCGGCGCCCGTGGCCGCCGTTGTCGAGGTTTCCACCTGCAGGCCGACGCCGACGGGCAGGCTGGCTTCCAGCAAGGACTGGCCGGAGGCGGTGTCCTTGGCCAGCGGAATGTCGGCGTTGCTGGTCTTGGCGTTCTCTTCCAGGCGCGTGGCCGTGACGATGGGGATATCGATTGTCTGCGTCACCGAGCCGTCGGACGTGACCTGGGTGGTCTCCCGAATCACGACGCCGTCGACGGTCTCGGTTTTGGTGGTGGTCTGCGCCCCGCCCGGCGGGGGCGGATCGTCCTGCGGTGGCGGGGGTGCGCTTGCGGTGGTGAAGTTGTAGGAGGTGCCGCCGCTCAGGCCGTCGTAAATGTTCCCCGCCAGGTCGGTGACCGCCCCCGAGGCGATCTCCAGGTAGTACGACGTCGAGTAGTCCAGCGTGGCGTTCGGATTGACGGTGATCTGGCTGCCGGAAACGGTGACCCGCGCGTCGGTGATGGCGAAGGTCTCCACCGCCGTGCCCACGCCGGTCTTGTACAGCGTCACGTTGCCGCTGCCGGATTGCACCGGCTCCGAGAACGTCAGCACGAGGTTCTGCGTGATGCCCACCCCCGTGGCGTCGTCGGCTGGGTTGGCGGAGAGCAGCGCCGGCTTGTTGACGTCGATGGTGTCGCCAGGCTGGCTGATGGCGGTGGTGTAGGCGGTGTTGGAGTTGTTGGCGCTGTCGGTCAGCACGAGGTTGACCGGGATGTCGGCGCCGGCCGCCACGTCGGTGCCGCCGGCGGTGACCGTGAATGTGGCGGTGTAGCTGGTGTCGCTGACCTTGCTGAGATTGCCCAGCGCGAAGCCGCCGATGCTGCCGCTGCCCAGCGTGTAGGTGTCGCTGTCCGACGTCACGCTGATGGTGGCGGTGACCACGTCGCCGATCTTCATCGCACTGTCGGGAATCGAAACCCCGGTGATGGACGGGGGCGTCGCGTCGAGGGCCTGCGTGCGCGAGGAGGTCGCGGTCTGCGTGGAGCTGCCGTTGCTGTCGTTGGCGGTGACCACGACACGAACGTACTTCGACGCATCGGACCCGGTCAGGGTGTAGCTGCTGCTGGTGGCCCCGCTGATCGCCGTCTCGTTGGTGCCGCTGGAGCTGTCGGCCCGGTACCACTGGTAGGTGTAGCTCAGCGTGTCGCCGTCGGCATCGCTCCAGGTGCCGTTGGTCGTGCTCAGCGCGCTGCCCACCGTCGCCGTGCCCGACACGCTCGGCACCACGCTGTTGGTCGGCGCCGAGTTGGTGATCGCCGCGTAGGCCGAGGTGGCCGTCTGCGTGCCGCCCTGGCCGTCGTTCGCCGTCACCACCGCGCGCAGGTACTTGTGCGCGTCCGCGGTGGTCAGCGTGTAAGAGGATGCCGTGGCCCCGCTGATCGACGCGAGGTTGGTGCCGTTGGTGTCGTCCGCCCGGTACCACTGGTAGGTGAAGGTGCGGCCGTCGCCGTCGGCGTCGCTCCAGACGCCGTTGGTCGTGCTCAGCGCGTTGCCCACCGTCGCCGTGCCCGACACGCTTGGCACCGCGCTGTTGGTCGGCGCCGAGTTGGTGATCGCCGTGTAGACCGACGAGGCCGTCTGCGTGCCGCCCTGGCCGTCGTTGGCGGTGACCACCACGCGCAGGTACTTGTGGGCGTCCGTCGTGGTCAGCGTGTAGCTGGAGGCCGTCGCCCCGCTGATCGACGCGAGGTTGGTGCCGTTGGTGTCGTCGGCCCGGTACCATTGGTAGGTGTAGGTCAGCGGATTGCTGTCCGGATCGCTCCAGGTGCCGTCCCCCGCGCTCAGCGCGTTGCCCACCGTCGCCGTGCCCGACACGGTCGGCACGACGCTGTTCGTCGGCGCACCATTGGACGCCACCACCGGTGCCGAATAGGCCGATGTGGCTGTCTGCGTTCCACCCTTGCCGTCGTTGGCGGTCACCACGACGCGCACGTACTTGTTGAAATCGCCTAACTGCAGCGTGTAGCTGGCGCTCGTCGCGCCGGTGATGGACGCAGAGCCGGCGCCGTTGGTGTCGCTCGCCCGGTACCACTGGTAGGTGTAGGTCAGGCTGTCGCTGTCCGCGTCGGCCCAGGTGCCGGTCGCAGCACTGAGCGCGTTGCCCACCGCCGCCGTGCCCGACACGCTCGGCACCACGCTGTTGGTCGGCGTGCTGTTGGTGATCGCCGTGTAGGTCGAGGAGGCGGTCTGCGTGCCGCCCTGGCCGTCGTTGGCGGTGACCACGACGCGCAGGTGCTTGTGCGCGTCCGCCGTGGTCAGCGTGTAGCTGGCCGCCGTGGCGCCGGTGATCAACGTGGCGTCGGTGCCGTTGGTGTCCTCCGCCCGGTACCACTTGTAGCTATAGCTCAGCGGGTCGCCGTCGGCGTCGCTCCACGTGCCGTTGGTCGCGGTCAGGACGTTGGTCACGGTGGCCGTGCCGCTGATCGACGGCACCGCGCTGTTGGTCGGCACCGCGTTGCCGGGGGCCGCACCCTTCACGCCGACCTTGGTCGGCGCCGTCGTGAGGTTGGGCGTGCTGTTGGAGGCTTCGGTGACGAAATAGACGTCGTACGTCGTTCCAGTGATCAGCCCGGTGACGGACGGAATGCTGCTGGTGAGTGGGCCGGCGCCGAAGGCGAAACTGCCGGACTTGAGCGCCGCCCCGCCACCCGACGCCGTGCCGGCCTTGACCTCCGCCACGGTCGGCGCGGCGGCACCGTCGGACACCACCACGTAGCGGATGGTGCCGGCCCCGTTCAGGCTGGCTGGCAGGCCGAAGCCGCCGATGGCGGGGCGGGATGCGGACGGGAGTGCTGCCTCCGCGAAGCCGGCGACACCATACCCGCGGCCGGAGGGCAAGCCGTCGTTTGCCAGGGCGGCCGCATCCCCACCCCGAGCCGACATGGTGCGCCACCCCGCGTCAAGGTCCGCCATCCCCTACCCCCTTGGATATCCACATAGGCCCGGAGTGCCAAACAACGGCGTGCGGCGCAAGCAATGAATTGTTGCGAATTTAAACGGATGCCGCAGCTTTTAGCTGCGGTATTCGCCCGCCGCGTCCGGCGCAGCGGCGGATACCCGCCATTCGACAGCCGGTGTGCAAAGACGCACATCACCGGGCCACCGCCCCGGGGCTTAGCCTTGGCCCATGTTCCCATGAAGCGAGGGTTGAGCGATGAAACGATGGTTGTTCCAGATGGCCGTGGTGGCGGTCGCCGTGCTGGCGTGGAGCGGTGCGGCGGGCGCGGCCGACAAGGTCGGCGTCGTCCTGATGCACGGAAAGAAGGGCACGGCCGAGCACGTGCAGACGCTGGCGACCGATCTGATCGGCGCCGGCTATCTGGTGCTGACGCCCGACATGCCGTGGTCGCAATCCCGCGCCTACGAACGCACGCTGGAGGAGGCGCACACGGAGATCGACGCCTGGGTCGCCGACCTGCGCGCCGACGGCGCCACCCGCATCGTGGTGGCCGGCCACAGCATGGGCGCCAACATGGCGATGGGCTACGCCGCCACCCATTCCGGCGTCCACGCGGTGCTCGCCCTCGGACCCGGCCAGACGGCCGACACCCCCAACTTCCGCAGCCGGGTGAAGGACAGCGTGGCGTTGGCCCGCACCATGGTCGCCTCCGGCCGCGGCGACGCCGCCGCGGCCTTCGAGGACCTGCACCTGGGCAAGCTGAGCACCGTCACCGCCACGGCGCGGGTCTACGCCAGCTACTTCGATCCCGAGGGGCTGGCGGCGATCGCCTCGGTGGCGCCGCGCATCGGCGTGCCGGTGCTGTGGACCGTGGGCACGGCCGACAGGAACCTGATGGACCTCGGCCGCGCCTATGCCTTCGACCGGCTGCCGGCGCACCGGCACAACGTCTACGCCGAGGTGGCGTCCGACCACATGGGCACGCCCGACGCCTCGCGCACGGTGGTGCTGGGATGGCTGCGGCAGGTCTTCGGCGAGCCCGGCCAGGGGTCGTGAGGCGGCGCGGTTTACAGCCCGCGGGGGCGCCGCCTAGACTGGACCGGGGTGTGCGCACCCGCACAGGCCGGGGCACGTGCAGGGCATGGATTGGGAAAACGTGAAGTTCTTCCTGGCGGTCGCCAGGGAGGGCACGCTGGCCGGGGCGGGCCGGGCGCTGGCGGTGAAGCACTCGACCGTGCTTCGCCGCATCGCCGCGTTGGAGGACGGCATCGGCAT
>NZ_DASPMG010000011.1:0-29823 GCF_035627195.1 Azospirillum sp. | reverse complement strand
CCCCGGCATCACCAACCTCGACACCGACCTGAAGCTGAACAAGCCGGAGCTGCGCATCTCCATCGACCGCGACAAGGCGGCCGACCTGGGCATCGACGTGGACACGGTGGGCCGCACGCTGGAAACCTTCCTGGGCGGCCGTCAGGTCACCCGCTTCAAGAAGGAAGGCAAGCAGTACGACGTGATGGTGCAGGTCGCCGGCGTCGACCGCCGCAACCCGGACGACATCGCCTCCATCTACGTGCGCGGCACGCCCAGCGCCGCGGCGGTGGCGGCCGGCCAGACCATGGGCCCCATGGTGTCGCTGGCCAACCTCGTGAAGATCGAGGAGCGGGTGGCGCCCAAGGAGCTGAACCACTTCAACAAGCTGCGCTCGGCCACCATCACCGCCACGCTGGCGCCGGGCTACGCGCTGGGCGAGGCGCTGGCCTACCTCCAGAACGCCGCCGACCGCGTGCTGCCGGCCAGCGCGCAGACCGACTACGCCGGCCAGAGCCGCGAGTTCCGCGAGTCGGCCACGGGTCTCTATTTCGTCTTCGTGCTGGCCCTGGCCTTCATCTATCTCGTGCTGGCGGCGCAGTTCGAGAGCTTCATCGACCCGTTCGTCATCATGCTGACGGTGCCGCTCTCCATGACCGGCGCGCTGGCCGCGCTGCTCTATACCGGCGCCACCATGAACGTGTACAGCCAGATCGGCCTCGTCACGCTGGTCGGCCTGATCACCAAGCACGGCATCCTGATCGTGGAGTTCGCCAACCAGCTCCAGCGCACGGGCGTGAACATCAGGAAGGCGGTGGAGGACGCCGCCGTGCTGCGCCTGCGCCCGATCCTGATGACCACCGGCGCCATGGTGCTGGGCGCGGTGCCGCTGGCCATGGCGCACGGTGCCGGTGCCGAGAGCCGGCAGGCCATCGGCGCGGTGATCGTCGGCGGCATGATGCTGGGCACGCTGCTCACGCTGTTCGTCGTGCCGACCGTGTACAGCTACATCGCCAAGAAGGCGCCCTTCCCCGCCGACGCCGAGCACGACGCCCACGGGCACGGCCACGTCCCGCACGGCGCCCCGCACCCGGCGGAGTGATCAACAGGAGTTGTGTTGGTTGGGTTGAGCGCCAGCGAAAACCCAACGTTCCCCGCTATGCGAAGGACGTTGGGTCCAGACCCAACCTACAGCTCTCCAGCCCCGCTGGGGGAGGGCTGCCCTTCGACGCGGGCAGGCGAACGGAACGTCAGTCTTCCAGCGCAACGCCCGATGGTGCTTGCGCGCGCTGCTCGGCCAGCTTGCGCTTCAATTCAGTGACGGTGACGCCGCCGACGGCGATGTCGTCGTCCGGCAGTTCGTGAATCGATACGAAGAAAAGCTCCTTCGGGATGCCGGTGACCTTCGCGGACACGTCGGTCAGCTGCTGAATCAGCTCGGCCTTGACGTCCTTCTTCAGCGCACCGGCTTCAAATACGATTACGGGCACAGGTCTTTCCTCTGTTTGCGTGGTTGCAGATGCCCTACCCCAGCACGTACGGCTTGTACTGCATGTCGGTGGACTGGATGTGTTCGATCAGCCAGTCCTTCAGCAGCAGGATCAGGTCGATGCGCAGCATCGTCTCGTTGCCGCCGTCGAAGTCGTGGCGCAGCTTCTCCACCTCGTCCACGAAATAGCGGTGCGCCGCCCGGTGCGAGTCGAGGTCGGGGTAGCCGTTGCGCTGCATGAACGCCTCCTCGCGGGAGAAGTGCACGTCCGTGTAGTCGCGCAGGTCGGCCAGGAGCGCGCTCAGCGCCTCCCTGTTGCGCTTCGCCACGCCGTTTTCCAGGAGGCTGTTGAACATGTCGAGCAGGCGCCGGTGGTCCTCGTCCAGGACGTCGACGCCCACGCTCATCTTGTCATCCCAGGCGACGAGTTCCATGGTCATGGTGCTCCCCACGGGCGCTTCTTCGGATGCAGTGTTTGCCAGGCGAACAGTAAAAACCTTCCCAATCGTGCGGGCAAGGCGGCACTGAGCGGCAAATTCCCGCAGGGTCGCCCCGCCGCACCACCAGAGGGCTTCCGGTCGGGGGGCCGAGTTCGCTAAAATTGCACGAAACCTCAGCTGGGACCCGGACATGGCGCTGCTCGACGAGATCTCTGCCAAGAAGCGCGCGCTCGACGCGGCGCGGCCCCTGCCGCCGGAGGTGGTGCACGGCCTCGCCGACTGGTTCGAGCTGGAGCTGACCGTGGCCTGCAACGCCGTCGAGAACGGCGAGCTGACGCGCGACGAGATCATGCGGGTCCTCGACAAGGGGCCGGTGCTGCGCAACCGCCCGCCCGCCGCGCAGCGGCTGGTCGCCAACCACGTGAACGCGCTGCACCTGATGGCGCGGCTGTCCTTCCAGCCGAACGGCGTGGTCACCGAACGCACCATGGCCGCCTTTCACGCCGTTCTCTACCAGGGCATCGACCACACCGCCGGCAAGTACCGCGAGGGGCCGCTGAAGGAAGGGGTCGCCGCCGGCTCGCCCGATCCGGCCAAGGTGCGCGTGTCCATGTCGGCGCTCAGCGGCTGGCTGCGCCGCACCGAGCCGGGTGTGGAGACGGCGCTGGAGACGCACCACCGCTTCATGTCCATCCGCCCCTTCCACGAGGGCAACGCGGCGGTGGCGCTGCTCACCACCAACCTCATCCTCAACCGCGCCGGCTACCCGCCCATCGTCGTCCGCACCGACGACCGCGACTCCTACTTCGACCTGGTGGAGCGCGCCCGCACGGTGGGCGACCGCGGCCCCTACCGCGACCTGATGCTGCGCTTCCTGGACGAGAGCCTGGACGTCTGCCTCGTCGCCTCGGCCCAGGCGATGGCCGGGCGCACCGATGCGGACGACGACGCGGAAACCGGCGCGGAAACCGGCGCCGGCGCCGACGCGTGACCTACAGCCACCCCGTCCGCCGGAAGCGGACGTAGAGCGTCACGCACACCGCGGCGATCACCGCCAGCGTCAGGGGATAGCCGAAGGTCCACTTCAGCTCCGGCATGTGTTCGAAGTTCATGCCGTAGATGCCGGCCACCGCCGTCGGCACGGCCAGGATGGCGGCCCAGGCCGCCAGCTTGCGCGTCACGTCGTTCTGCCGGGCCGAGGCCAGCATCAGGCTGGCCTCGAAGGCGAAGGACAGCTCCTCGCGCAGCGCGTTGATCGCCTCGTTCACCCGGATCACGTGGTCCTGCACGTCGCGGAAGTACGGCAGGATCTCCGGGTCGATCATCGGCAGGTCGAACCGCTCCAGCCGCGAACACACGTCCAGCAGCGGCGAGGCGGTGCGGCGCAGGTCCTCCAGGTCGTGGCGCAGGTCGTGGATGCGCTGCACGTCGCGCTGCTCGGGCGGGCGCATCAGCAACTCCTGCGCCAGCTCCTCGGTGCAGGTTTCCAGCGTGTCCAGCACCGGGAAGTAGCAGTCCACCACGAAGTCCATGATGGCGTAGAGCACGAAGTCCACGCCGTGGCGCAGCATCTTGGGCGAGCTTTCGGCCCGCGCCCGCACCGGCGAGTAGGTCGAGGACGCGCCGTGCCGCACCGACACCACGTAATCCTTGCCGGCGAACACGTGCGTCTCGCCGAAGGCGATGCGGTCGCCGTCCAGCCGGGCGGTGCGCAGCACCAGGAAGACGCTGTCGCCGTACACCTCGATCTTCGGGCGCTGGTGGGCGTGCAGCGCGTCCTCGACGGCCAGTTCGTGCAAGCCGAACTGCTGCTGCACCTGCCGCAGCAGCGCCTCGTCCGGCTCGTGCAGGCCGATCCACACGAAATGCCCGTCGCGCCCGGCCCAGGCGCCCGCCTCCTCGATCGGCACCTCGGCGACATGCCGGCCGTCGACGTAGGCCCGCGAGGCGATGACGTTCCCCATCCGCCCGGTCTCCCCTGTTCATCCGCTGCCGGACTGTAGCGATGCCGCGAACGCGGCGGAAGCCTGCGCGCGCCGCGCCATTGCGCTAGGATCGGCGCGGAACGGAAAGGGGGGAACGCCGATGCGGTACAAGCGCGCGCTGGTCGCGGCGGGGGTGGCTCTGGCGGCGGCCGTGGCGGCGTTGGTGGTGGTGCGGCCGTTCGACCCGCCGGCCCCCGATCCGGGCGACGCCGCGCTGGTGGCCCTGGGCCGGGACGTCTACGCCGCGCACTGCGCCAGTTGCCACGGCACCGCGCTGGAGGGGCAGCCGAACTGGCGCGAGCGCAAGCCGGACGGCATGCTGCCGGCACCGCCGCACGACCCCTCCGGCCACACCTGGCACCATGCGGACGCGCAGCTGCTGGCCATGGTGCGCGACGGCCTCGCCCCCTTCGCCCCGCCCGGCTACCGCGGCGAGATGCCGGCCTTCGCGGACGTGCTGAGCGCGCGCGAGATCGCGGCCGTCGTCGCCTTCATCAAGAGCACATGGCCCGCCGACGTGCGCGAACGCCAGGCCCGCATCTCCGCACAGCAGCGGTGACGATCGCGCCCGTCCCCCTGTTGAAGGGTGGCGCGCCGGAGGCGCCGGCGCGGCAGGAGGGGAAGGGACGACCATGCACCGGACATTCAGGCGAACATTCCTGGCCGCCGCGGCGCTCGCGGCGCTGCTGGCGGGCGGCTGCTCGCAGACGGACCATTACAGCGGCACGGCCGGCTATCCGGGATCCACCGGCCCAGGATCCACCGGCATGCCCTCGGGATCGTCCGCCGCCGCGCCCCTGGAGGGCAGCCGCAGCGGTGTGGAGCGCAGCGGCGGCGGCGTCTCCATCGAGCCCGGCCCCACCGCGCCGGGCGGCATGCAGCCGGGCACACTGACCGGCGACGGCCGCGGCGGCGCCCTGGATGAACCGGGAACCTGACGGGCCGGGAACCCGAGGGAGCAACCGAGGGGGACGAAAAAGTTCGGCTCCGTCCCTGGGCGCAGGCGGCGGAGCCGAGACAAGAGGCCGAAGTTCCCCTGTGTGCGGATGGTTCAACGCACGCCCCGGCTTCCCGGTTCCATCACCCCCTGCCCCAATCACCCCGGTCCCAGGTCGCGGCCGCGGTGGAAGGCGTCGTGCTCGGCCGCCGCGATGGCTTCGGCCAGCAGGCGTTCGAAGTCGCGCTCGGCGACGATCGAGTACAGGTCGATGCGGAAGCTGTCCTGCAGCGCCTGACGCAGGGCCTGCGCGCGCTCCATCGGTGTCATAGTGGCCGGTGTCATGGTGGCCGGTGTCATGGTGGCCGGCGTCATGGCGGCTGGCGTCATGTTCCCTTTCCCCCGCGTCGTTTCCGTGCCGCTGAGAGGTGAGGCCCGGCGGCCCCCGCCACAACCGCCCGTCCGGCGTGGGCTTTGCTGCATTGCGGGGAACCCCACCCTGTCCGGAGGGAGTACGCCCGCACGGCGCGGCGCGGTCCGGCGGGGCGCCGCCGGGCGCGGTGGTACAGGGGGTGGTTTCCGGACCCGCCGCCCACCACCAGATATGTCCCCACCAGATGTGTCCTATGCACGATTGTGGAGGGCGCCCATGTTCGACTCCGGGGAAATCGGCCGCATCACGCCCGACGAGCAGGCCGATGCCCTGCGCACGCTGATCGCGGTGTTCGCCACCTCGGTCGTGCGGCCCGGCCAGAAGCCGCCGCGCAACGCCGTCAGCGCCGAGATCGTCGACATCATCGACGAGGTCCCGCCCGAGCAGGCGGAGGCGGTGGCCCAGCTCTTCACCATGATGGCCATGCGCCTGCGCCGCAAGACGCGCCCGCGCAGCACCATCTTCCGCCAGGCGGTGGAGACGGCCCTGCTGGCGCGCGCCTACCACGGCGCCGCCACGCCGGAAAGCGAGGTGTCCTACGTGGCCGCCGACCGCCCGGCCCTGATCGACATCGACGCCGCCTGCGGCGAGCTGCTGGCCCGCATCGAGCCGGTGCCCGAGGACGACCGCCGCGCCTGGCTGACCGCCGACGTCATCGCCGCCGCCCTGGTGCACGCCGAAAGCGAGCAGCGCCTGGGCGGCCCCGACCGCGACGTGGGCGACATGGCGGTGGCCGAATTCCTCTTGCGCGCCGCCGCCCAGTACCTCGCCGCCACCGGCGAACGGCGGCGAGGCGGGTGACAATCAGGCCCGGCCTGCCGGTGCCGAGCCGGCGCCGGCGGCCCAGTCTGCCAGCGACAAGGGCAGCCGCGACAGCATTGGATCGGGATGGCGGCGGAGCGCCTTCAGGAACGGCCCGTCGGCCATGACGAGCCGTTCCGCCCCCATGGCGATGGCGAAGGCGGCGTAAAGGCAGTCGTAAGGCGAGTGGCCCACCGCCAGGGCTATGTCGAGTGCCACGGCATGCAGGCCAAGGTCGCTCGTTTCCGTCGGTGAAACGGCCTCCTGAAGCAAAGCGAGCCCCGTGCGGGCCTCACCCGGCGTCCAGCCGCCCTTCAGAACCTGCACCCACAGGACGTTGGTCGCTTCGTTGAGCCAGAAGTCCGGAACCAGCAGGTCTTCGCCGCTGCTCAACAGGGCGAGCGCCTGCCCGCTGTCAGCCTCCCGCAACGCCCATTTCAGCCCCACGGAGGCGTCGACGACGACCCTCACGACCCGGAACCGCCACCGGTGAGCCGTTGCGTACGCTCTTCCCGCGCCTGCGCCAGCAACTCGGCGGACGAGCCTGCGGTCCGGCTGCCGATGTCCCGCTGAAAAGCCGCCAGCCGTTGCGCGACCTCGGCCCGGCTCGGCTTCACGGGTTCGCCGCCGAGGGCCTGCCGCAGGATCTCCCGATGCTCGGCCTCCGCCGACCGTCCATGCTCGGCGGCCCGGATGCGCAGCTTACGAACGAGGTCGTCATCGAGATTGCGGACGGTCAAGGTCGCCATGGCATGCTCCGGTGCTGTCAAACGCAGCAATGACAGCAAATATGCCTGAAACGCACGTCCGCGTCAAAAGGACCATAAAGGCCCTCTCACACCGCCAGCTCCACCCGGTTCCGGCCGCCCGTCTTGGCGCGGTACAGCGCCTCGTCGGCGCGGGCCAGCGCGCGGTCCACGGTGTCGGCGCCGCACAGGAAGGCGGTGGCGCCGATGCTCACCGTCAGGCCGAAGCGGGCCTCCTCGCTCTCCACCTCCAGCCCGGCCACGGCCTCGCGCAGCCGCTCGGCGACCAGCACCGCCTCCCCCGCCCCGGTCTCGGGCAGCAGGATGGCGAACTCCTCGCCGCCCAGGCGGCCCAGCACGTCACTCACACGCAAATGGGCGCGGCAGCAGGCAGCGAAGCGCTTCAGCGCCTCGTCCCCCGCCGCGTGGCCGTGCGTGTCGTTGATCCGCTTGAAGTGGTCGATGTCGCACATCAGCGCCGACAGCGGCCGGCCGGTGCGCCGGGCCCGGGCCAGTTCGCCCTCCGCCCGCTCCAGAAAGGCGCGGCGGTTGAACACGCCGGTCAGCGGATCGGTCAGCGCCAGTTCCAGCAGCTGCTCGTGCATCGCCAGCAGCCGCCCGGCGGCGCGCAGCCGCGCCTTCAGCAAGGCGGCGTTGACCGGCTTGGGGATGAAGTCGTCGGCGCCGGCGTCCAGCGCCTTGAACTGCCGCCACGGCTCCTCGTTCGCCGTCATCAGGATCAGGTAGGCATAGGCGCTGCGCGGGTCGGACCGCAGGTGCCAGCACACCTCGATCCCGTCCAGCTTGGGCATCTCCCAGTCGACGATGGCGACGTCGAACCCCTCCTCCCAGGCCTTGTCCAGCGCCTCCTGCCCGTCGCGCGCCAGCACGACGCTGTGGCCGAACTCCCGCACCATTTCCGAGAGCATGGCGCGCATCAGGATCGTGTCGTCGGCGATGAGAACGCGCATCGGTGACCAATCAGTGTGCGACGGAAAGCATCATGGACGACCAATGCCCTTTGGGTGGACGCTTCCCTGACAGCACGCGCGCCAGAAAGGGATGCGCCATGACCACCACCCAAAGCCCCAATGCCGCCATCATGGACGGCACCATAATGGATGGCAACGAGGCCGCCGCCTCCGTCGCCTACCGCGCCAGCGAGGTCATTGCGATATACCCCATCACGCCCAGTTCGCCCATGGGCGAAATGGCGGACGAATGGGCGGCGCATCGCCGCGCCAACGTCTGGGGCGCCGTGCCGCAGGTGATCGAGATGCAGTCGGAGGGGGGTGCGGCCGGCGCCGTCCACGGCGCCCTCCAGGCCGGTGCGCTGGCGACGACCTTCACGGCGTCGCAGGGCCTGCTGCTGATGATCCCCAACATGTACAAGATCGCGGGTGAGCTGACGCCCTACTGCATGCACGTGGCGGCGCGCACGCTGGCCACGCACGCGCTGTCCATCTTCGGCGACCATTCCGACGTGATGGCCTGCCGCCAGACCGGCTTCGCCATGCTCGCCTCGGCCGGCGTGCAGGAGGCGCACGACCTGGCGCTGGTCGCCCACGCCGCGACCCTGAAGGCAAGGGTGCCGTTCCTGCACTTCTTCGACGGCTTCCGCACCTCGCACGAGGCGAACCGGGTGACGGTGCTGTCCGACGACGACCTGCGCGCCCTGATCGACGAGGACGCCGTGCACGCCCACCGCGCGCACGGGCTCAGCCCCGACCATCCGGTTCTGCGCGGCACCGCGCAGAACCCCGATGTGTTCTTCCAGGCGCGCGAGGCCTGCAACCCCTTCTACGAGACGTGCCCGGCCGCGGTGCAGGAGGCGATGGACCGCTTCGCCGCGCGCACCGGCCGCCGCTACCACCTGTTCGACTACGCCGGCCACCCGGAGGCGGAGCGTGTGGTCATCGCCATGGGCTCGGGTGCGGAAACCTGCGCCGAGACCGCCCGTTTCCTGGCCGACCGGGGCGAGCGGGTGGGTGCCCTGACCGTGCGCCTCTACCGTCCCTTCTCCATCGCCGACTTCGTCACCGCCCTGCCCGACACCGTGCGCCGCATCGCCGTGCTGGACCGCACCAAGGAGCCGGGCGCGGTCGGCGAGCCCCTGTACCTCGACGTCGTCGGCGCCCTGGCCGAGGCGCGCGCCGCCGGGTCCGGCACCGCCGAACCCGTGGTGATCGGCGGCCGCTACGGCCTGTCGTCCAAGGAGTTCACGCCCGCCATGGTCAAGGCGGTGTTCGACGAACTCACCAAGAACCACCCGAAGCGCCGCTTCACCGTCGGCATCGTCGACGACGTGACCGGCCTCTCCCTGTCCTGGGACGACAGCTTCGACATCGAGCCGGAGGAGGTGAAGCGCGCCGTGTTCTTCGGCCTGGGCGCCGACGGCACGGTGGGCGCCAACAAGAACTCGTTGAAGATCATCGCCGGGCACACCGGGCAGCATGGGCAAGGCTACTTCGTTTACGACAGCCGCAAGTCCGGCTCGACCACCGTGTCGCACCTGCGCTTCTCGCCGCGCCCCATCCGCGCCCCCTGGCTGGTCAGGCGCGCGGGCTTCGTCGCCTGCCACCACCACCCGCTCCTGGAGCGCATGGAGGTGCTGGAGCTGGCCGCCCCCGGCGCCACCGTCCTGCTGAACGCCCCCGGCACGCCTGAGGAGGTGTGGAACGGCCTGCCGCGCGAGGTGCAGCAGGCCTGCATCGACAAGCAGGTCGCCCTCTACACCGTCGACGCCACCGCGGTGGCGCGCGAGGCGGGGCTGGGCCGGCGCATCAACACCATCATGCAGACCTGCTTCTTCGCGCTCGCCAAGGTCATGCCGCTCGATGAGGCGATCGCCGACATCAAGGGCGCCATCGAGAAGACCTACGGCCGCCGCAGCGAGGAGGCGGTGCGCCGCAACTTCGCCGCGGTGGACGAGGCGCTGACCCACCTGAAGCGCATCGACCTGCCCGCCGCCCCCACCGCCGAACGCGTCCGCCCGCCGGTGGTGCCGGCCGGCGCGCCGGATTTCGTGCAGCGCGTGACCGCCGCCATGATCGCCGGCCACGGCGACCGCCTGCCGGTCAGCGCCTTCCCCGTCGACGGCACCTGGCCGACCGGCACGTCGAAGTTCGAGAAGCGCGCCATCGCCACCGAACTGCCGGCGTGGCACGCCGAACTCTGCATCCAGTGCAACAAGTGCGTGGTCGTCTGCCCGCACGCCGCCATGCGGGCGAAGGTGGCGCCGGAATCCGCCCTGGCCGGCGCGCCCGACGGCTTCACCACGCTGGCCTACAAGGGGCAGGAGTTCCCCGGCGAGCGCTACCGCCTCCAACTCGCCCCCGACGACTGCACCGGCTGCACGCTCTGCGTCGAGGTCTGCCCGGCCAAGGACAAGGCCAACCCGCGCCGCAAGGCCCTGGAGATGCGCCCGGCCGACGAACTGCGCGTGCGTGAGCAGGCCACCTTCGCCCACTTCCTGACGCTGCCCGAGGCGCCGCGCGAGAAGGTGCCGCTGTCCATCAAGCACGTGCAGATCTACGAGCCGCTGATGGAGTTCCCCGGTGCCTGCGCCGGCTGCGGCGAGACGCCGTACCTGACGCTGCTCACCCGCCTGTTCGGCGACCGCGCGGTGATCGCCAACGCCACCGGCTGCTCGTCGATCTACGGCGGCAACCTGCCGACCACGCCCTACACCAAGAACGCCGACGGGCGCGGCCCGGCCTGGGCCAACTCCCTGTTCGAGGACAACGCCGAGTTCGGCTTCGGCATGCGCGTCGCGCTCGACCAGATGGCCACCCAGGCGCGCGACCTGCTGGCCGCCCTGGCGTCCCACCTCGACCCCGCCCTCGTCACCGAACTGCTGGAGGCCCCCCAGGTGGGCGAGGCGGCGATCTCCGCCCAGCGCGCCCGCGTGGCCGAACTGAAGCGCCGCCTGCCCGCCATCGCCGGCCCGCTGGCCCGGCGGCTGGAGGAGCTGGCCGACCATCTGGTGCGCAAGTCCGTGTGGATCGTCGGCGGCGACGGCTGGGCCTACGACATCGGCTACGGCGGTCTCGACCACGTGCTGGCGTCCGACCGCGACGTGAACATCCTGGTCATGGACACGGAGGTGTATTCCAACACCGGCGGCCAGCAGTCCAAGGCCACGCCCATCGGCGCGTCCGCCAAGTTCGCCATGGCCGGCCGTTCGGTCGCCAAGAAGGACCTTGGCATGATCGCCATGGCGTACGAGCACGTCTACGTGGCCCAGGTCGCCTTCGGCGCCCGGGATTCGCAGACGCTGAACGCCTTCCTGGAGGCCGAGAGCCACAAGGGCCCGTCGCTGATCATCGCCTACAGCCACTGCATCGCGCACGGCTACGACATGTCCCACGCGCTGCACCAGCAGAAGCTGGCGGTGGACAGCGGGCACTGGCCGCTCTACCGCCACGACCCGCGCCGCCTCGACCTCGGCGAGGCGCCGCTGGAGCTGGACAGCGCCGAACCAAAGGTGCCGCTGCACGACTTCATGCAGGGCGAGGCGCGCTTCAAGGTGGTGGAGCGGGACGACCCCGAACGCTTCCGCGCGCTGCTGAAGGCGGCCGAGGCCAACAACCGCCTGCGCTACGACATGTACCAGCACATGGCCCATTTCGCCGAACCGCCGCTGGACCCCGGCGAGGATGATTGAGGGGAGCGCCACGCCATGGACCTTTCCACCGACTACCTCGGCCTGCGGCTCAAGCACCCGCTGATGCCCGGCGCCTCGCCCCTGGTGAACGACCTCGACGTGGTGCGCCGGCTGGAGGACGCCGGCGCGTCCGCCATCGTCATGCACTCCCTGTTCGAGGAGCAGATCACCCACGAGCAGATGGGCATGCTGGAGGCGCGCGAGGCCGCCGCCTTCATCTCCCCCGAGGCGCGCGGCTTCTTCCCCGCCCTCGACCGCTACGCCCTGGGGCCGGAGGGCTACCTGGAGCAGGTCCGCCGCATCAAGGACGCGGTGGCGGTGCCGGTCATCGCGTCGCTGAACGGCGTCACCGCGTCCGGCTGGACGCGCCACGCCCGCCTGATCGAACAGGCCGGCGCCGACGCCCTGGAACTCAACATCTACACCCTCGCCACCGACCCCGACCTGGACGCCGCGGACGTCGAGGAGCGCGCGGTGGAGGTGGTGCGCATGGTGCGCCGGGCGGTGGGCATCCCGGTGGCGGTGAAGCTGTCGCCCTTCTACTCCTCGCTCGCCAACCTCGCGCACTGGCTGGACCGCGAAGGGGTGGACGGGCTGGTGCTGTTCAACCGCTTCTACCAGCCGGACATCGACGTCGAGGCGCTGGAGGCCGCACCGCGCCTGGAACTCTCCACGCCGTCCGAACTGCGGTTGCGCCTGCGCTGGCTGGCCAACCTGTCCGGCCGCATCCGCCCCTCCCTGGCGGCCAGCGGCGGCGTGCACAGCGCCGTCGACGCGCTGAAGGCGGTGATGGCCGGCGCGCACGCCGTGCAGGTGGTCTCCGCCCTGCTCCAGCACGGCCCCGAACGCCTGGGCGTCCTGATCCGCGACCTGGAACGCTGGCTGGAGGAGCACGAATACGACAGCCTGGCGCAGGCGCAAGGCAGCATGAACCTGCTCCGCTGCCCCGACCCCGCCGCCTTCGAACGCGGCAACTACCAGAAGATCCTGCAAAGCTGGAAACGCGTGGGGTGGTGATTATAAACCCCTCCCCTGCCTCCGGCGGGGGAGGGAAGCCCGCGCAAGCGGGCAGGGTGGGGGCAAGTTGTTCGCGAAAATCAGCGGCGCCTAACGCTGGCGAAAAGGGTAATGATCAAAAACACGAAGACTAAAAGATCAGAAGATTATAAGAACCTCTCCCACGCACCAGCTGCGCGCAAAGCTACGCCGCTGCCAAGCACTTCTGATCTTTCAATCTTTCAATCTTCGTGTTTTTGATCAACCCTTATCCCGCCAGCCGTTGCCCCACCCTTCCCATGCTGTGCATGGGCCCCTTCCCTCCCCCGCTTCGCAGGGAGGGCTATCGCATATGAAAATTTTAGGTTCATACTTTGCCCAGATTGGGCGGCAGCGAACCTAAAACGTACTTCCCCTGACGCGCGCGGAATCAGACTCTTGCGTGGAATAGCCAAGGTGAAGGCCATATGCGATAGCCCTGGCTTCGCAGGGGAGGGAGTTTATTAACCCCCCATTAGGAAAACCTCGCCACGCTCGTTCGTGGGAAAATATCCCACTCACAACGCCGAAGCGGGAGGACGCGCCATGGCTTTCACCTACACCGTGGTCGACACCGGCCAGACCGGCTTCTACGGCAACACCAACACCATCACCCGTCCCGCCGCCGGGGCCGACTTCCACGGCCAGGACGCCATCTACAGCGGCAACCAGCCGTCCTACCGCAGCAACGGCGACGGCACCGTCAGCGACCTCAACACCGGGCTGACCTGGGCGCAAGCACCCACCACGTCCAAGCTGACGTGGAGTGCGGCCGTGTCGAACGGCGACTCCCTGGTGCTGGGCGGGCACGACGACTGGCGCCTGCCCACCATCAAGGAGCTGTACTCGCTGATCAAGTTCAGCGGCAGCACCGGCAGCAGCGCCGCCACCTCCACCCCCTACATCGACAGCGGCGTCTTCGGCTTCAAATACGAAAGCACCAGCACCGGCTCCCGCTTCATCGACTGCCAGTACTGGTCCGCCACGCCCTACCTCGGCACCACCATGCAGGGCGACCCGACGGCGTTCGGCGTGAATTTCGCGGACGGGCGCATCAAGGGCTACCCGGTCACCGTCAACGGCAAGGAGTATTCGCTCTACGCCCTCTACGTGCGCGGCAACACCAGCTACGGCGTCAACGACTTCCGCGACAACGGCGACGGCACGGTCACCGACCTCGCCACCGGGTTGATGTGGGCCAAGGCCGACAGCGGCACCGGCATGGAGTGGAAGCAGGCCCTGTCCTACGCCGAGGGCGCCACCACCGCCGGCCACACCGACTGGCGCCTGCCCAATGCCAAGGAGCTGGAGAGCATCGTCGACTACTCCCGCTCCCCCGCCGCCAGCGATCCCACACAGCTCGGCCCGGCCATCGATCCGGTGTTCTCCGTCACCAACACCGGCACCGCCGCCTCCCCCGACTACCCGTACTACTGGAGCGGCACGACGCACGTGGAGGGCGGCACCGGCGACTACGCCGTCTACCAGACGGTCGGCAAGGCCTGGGGCTTCATGAACTTCGGCAAGGGCTATCAGCTCACCGACGTGCACGGCGCCGGCTCCCAGCGCAGCGACCCGAAGACCGGCGACGCCTCGGACTACCCCACCGGCCACGGCCCGCAGGGCGACGTCATCCGCATCGACAACTATGTCCGCGTGGTGCGCGACGCCGGCTCCTCCGCCACCTCCGGCCAGACCGTCAACGGCACCGACGCGGCGCAGACGCTGACCGCCGGCACCGGCAACGACACCGTGTCGGCCGGCGGTGGCGCCGACGTGGTGTCCGGGCTGGCCGGGCGCGACGTGCTGTACGGCGAGGCCGGCGCCGACACGCTGTGGGGCGGCGACAACGCCGACGCGCTGTACGGCGGCGCCGACGCCGACGCCCTCTACGGCAACCTGGGCCTGGACACGCTGTACGGCGGCGAGGCCGGCGACGCCCTGTTCGGCGGCCAGGGCAACGACCTGCTGTCCGGCGAGGTCGGCGCCGACGCCCTCTACGGCAACCTCGCCGCCGACGTGATGTACGGCGGCGCCGGGGCGGATTCGCTGTTCGGCGGCCAAGGCAACGACGCGCTGTACGGCGGCGACGACGCCGACGTGCTGTGGGGCAACCTGGGGTCCGACACCATGACCGGCGGCAGCGGCGCCGACCGCTTCGGCGTGGGCGGCGGCGCCGACACCGTCACCGACTTCACCTACGCCGAGGGCGACCGGATCGTCCGCTCCTCCGGCACCACCTGGACCGCCACCGACGGCGGCGCCGGCGCCGTGGTCACGCTGGGCAACGGCGCCCAGGTGACGCTCACCGGCATCAAGGCCAGCGCCGTCACCGCCGACTGGTTCGTGACGGGATAGAGGCGTGGACGGCCCGCCATGGATTGACACCCTTCAATCACAAAATAACTTGCAATGCAAGAATATGACTTTTCAACACTAATCATGCATTGATATGCATCTATTGACCACACCTTCCTGATGCAGTCATGGTTCGCCCCCAGCGCAGATTCGCAATGGGGAGACGATGGTGTCCACGTTTACTGGCACAGCGGGAAATGATTCACTGATTGGCGGGGCCGGTGCCGATACGTTGTCCGGCCTCCTCGGAAACGATACGCTGAGCGGGGGCGCCGGCAACGACCTTATGAACGGCGGGGACGGCAACGATCTGCTGACCGACGGACGTGTGGGCTTCCAAGATGCGGTATTCGTCTATCCTGGGCTGGGCCGCTTGGCGGGGGATTGGACGTCGCAGGACGTCTATCCGCGGTTGCTCGGCGATTCAAACGGCGATGGGCGGAGCGACATCATCGCCTTCGGCAGCTACACAGTCGTCCTTCCCGGCAACGCCGACGGCACGTTCGGCACGTATTTCCAGGGTTCGGCCAATTACGGCACGAACGGCGGGTGGAACAGCCAGAACGTCTATCCGCGCCTCATCGGCGACGTGAACGGCGACGGGCGTGACGACATCGTGGCGTTCGGCGGCGAGACCTACGTCGCAATCGCAAAGTCCGATGGAACGTTTGCACCGTCAATGCTGGCGTCCACGAACTATGGCACCACGGGAGGCTGGAACAGCCAGGACCGGTGGACGCGCCTCTTGGGCGACGTGAACGGCGATGGCCGGGACGACATCGTGGCGTTCGGCGGTGACACCTACGTGGCCCTCGCCAAGGCCGATGGCACTTTCAACACCGGCATCCTTGGACTTGCGGGGCTGGGCGACAACAACGGGTGGAACAGCCAGGACAAGTGGCCGCGCCTGCTGGCCGACGTGAATGGTGACGGCAAGGACGACATCGTCGCCTTCAGCGACTACACCTACGTCGCGCTGGCGCGCGGCGACGGTACGTTCGCGGCGCCCCAACTCGCTTATGCAGGCCTCGGCACGGTCAACGGCTGGAATAGCCTGAACACTTGGCAACGCGCGGTGGGCGACGTGAACGGCGATGGCCGAGCCGACGTGCTGGCCTTCGGAACCGGATGCGTCTACGTCATCGAAGGACAAAGTGACGGTACGTTCAGTCCCTACTACGACGCCATCTATCAGTTCGGACCGGCACAGGGCTGGTCATCCCAGAACCTTCAGCCGCGCATTGTGGCCGATGTCAACGGCGACGGCATGGACGATATCGTTGGCTTCGCCGACACCGGCGTTTACGTCGCCCTGGCCGCCCGTGGCACCGACACGCTCTCCGGCGACGCCGGCGACGACACGCTGTCGGGCGGCGGCGGGGCCGACGTGCTGGACGGCGGCACGGGCACCGACACCGCCACCTACGCCGGCTCGGCGGCAGGCGTGCAGGTCGATCTGGCGGCCGGGACCGGAAGCGGCGGCGACGCCCAGGGCGACACCCTGACCGGCATCGAGAACGCCGAGGGCGGCAGCGGCAACGACACGCTGATCGGCAGCGGCGCCGCCAACCGGCTTCTCGGCGGCGCCGGCAACGACACCCTGTCCGGTGCGGCGGGCGACGACACCCTCTCGGGCGGAACCGGCGGTGACCTGCTGGCCGGCGGCGACGGCGTGGACTGGGCCGCGTACGACGCCTCCTCCACCGGCGTTGCGGTCAGCCTGCTGGCCGGCACCGCGTCGGGCGGCGAGGCGGCGGGCGACACGCTGACAGGCATCGAGAACCTACGCGGCTCAGCCTTCGCCGACACGCTGACCGGTGACGGCGGCGCCAATGCCCTGGCCGGCGGCGCCGGCAACGACCTACTGCGCGGGGGCTTGGGCAACGACACGCTGACCGGCGGCGCGGGCAACGACCTGTTCCGCTTCGACGTGGCCGACGTGCCCAACGGCGTGCAGGCCGACGTGGTGACCGACTTCGCCATCGGCCAGGACCGCATCGACTACCGCGACTGGGGCTACAACGTGAACGGTTCCAACGCCGAGACGTACGAGTGGTGGCGCGTGCGCGGCGTGCAGATCCTCGACGACGGCGACGACGTGCTGATCACCGCCTACGGCGGCGCCTACACGCTGCGCCTCGTCGGCGTCGACCACGCCGCCTTCATGAACACGGGCGAGGCCAACTTCCTGTTCTTCTGAGCCTCCGCACGGCGGACGGGGTGAGGCGCTGCGCCGCCTTGCCCTTTCCCGCCGCCTGAGCCAAGCTCGGTGCCATGCTGACCCTGCGCCGACTGGCGATCGACACCTTCCGCGAGAACGTCGCGTTCCTCAACCGCCACTGCACCGTCTACCGGGTGGAGGACTTCCTCGGCCTCGGCCGGGTGGAGGTCACGGGCGGCGGCAAGGCGATGCTGGCCGTGCTCAACCTCGTCGAGGACGACGCCATCCTCGGCCCCGGCGAGATCGGCCTGTCCACCGCCGCCTTCCGCCACCTGGGCCTGCCCGAGGGCGCGCGGGTGGCGGTGGAGCACCCCACCCCGCCGCGCAGCTTCGACCTCGTCCGCGCCAAGGCCGGCGGCGCCACGCTGTCGCACGCCGACCTCGCCGCGGTGATCCGCGACGTGGCGGCGCAGCGCTATTCGAAGATCGAGATCGCCGCCTTCCTCATCGCCTGCGCCGCCTTCATGACCACGGACGAGGTGCTGGGCCTGACCCGCGCCATGATCGACGCCGGCAGCCGGCTGACGTGGGACGTCGGCCCCATCGCCGACAAGCACTGCATCGGCGGCGTGCCGGGCAACCGCACCTCCATGATCGTGGTGCCCATCGTCGCCGCGCACGGCCTGCCGATCCCAAAGACCTCGTCGCGCGCCATCACCTCGCCCGCCGGCACCGCCGACACCATGGAGGTGCTGGCCAACGTCGACGTGGGCGTCGAGCGCATGCAGGAGCTGGTGCGCACCGTGAAGGGCTGCCTCGTGTGGGGCGGCCACGTCAACCTGTCGCCGGCCGACGACGTGCTGATCTCCGTCGAACGGCCGCTGGCGGTGGACACGCGCGAACAGCTCGTCGCCTCCATCCTGTCGAAGAAGGCGGCGGCCGGCTCCACCAACCTGCTCGTCGACATCCCCGTCGGCCCCACCGCCAAGGTGCGCACGCAGGGGGAGGCGGTGCGCCTGCGCAAGCTGTTCGAATACGTGGGCGACCAGCTGGGCCTGACGCTGGACGTGGCGATCACCGACGGGTCCCAGCCGGTCGGCTTCGGCATCGGCCCGGTGCTGGAGGCGCGCGACGTCATGGCCGTCCTGCGCGGCGAGCCCGCCGCCCCCGCCGACCTGCGCGAAAGCGCGCTCCGCCTCGCCGGCCGCATCATCGAGTTCGATCCGGCGGTGCGCGGCGGCAGCGGCTACCGCCGCGCGCGCGACCTGCTGGAGGGGGGCGAGGCGCTGCGCACCATGGAACGCATCATGGAACGGCAGGGACCGCCGCCGGCCAAGGCGACGCTCGGCACGCTGGTGCACGAGGTGGTGGCGCCCAAGGACGGCACGGTGGAGGCCATCGACTGCTACCGCATCGCGCGCATCGCCCGGCTGGCCGGGGCGCCGGTGGACAAGGGGGCGGGCATCGACCTGCTGCACAAGGTGGGGGCGCGCGTACGCCGGGGGGAACCGCTGTACCGCATCCACGCCAACACCCGCCCCGACTTCGCCTTCGCCCGCACGATGGCGGAGGAAGACGCGGGCATCCGCGTGAACGGCCTGGGAGGTGCCGCATGACCCGCTACACCGGCGTCTACGCCTTCCCGGAATCGGCCGAGGCCGCGGAGCGGCTGGCCGACCGCCTGGGCCTGCCCTGCTTCACCGCCGAACTGCACCGCTTCCCCGACGGCGAGAGCCTCGTCCGCTGCCCGCAGCGGGTGGAGCGCGCCATCCTCTACCGCTCCCTCGACAACCCGAACGACAAGCTTGTCGAGATCGTGCTGGCCGCCTCCGTCCTGCGGCGCGAGGGGGCGAGGGAGCTGTGCCTCGTGGCGCCCTACATGGCCTACATGCGCCAGGACGCGGTGTTCCGCCCCGGTGAGCCGGTCAGCCAGAAGGTGATCGGCGCGTGGCTGGCCCAGCACTTCGACCGCATCGTCTGCGTCGAGCCGCACCTGCACCGCACCGGCCAGCTGGACGAGGTGTTCCCCGGCCGCACCACCGACGCGCTGTCCGCCGCCCCCGTCCTGGCCGAGCGCCTGGCAGCCTGGGGCGTGTCCCCCGACACCGTCCTGGTCGGCCCCGACGAGGAGTCCGCCCCGTTGATCGAGGCGACGGCGGCCGGCCTGGGCCTGTCCTGGACCGTGGCCGGCAAGGAGCGGCGCGGCGACCGCGACGTGACCGTGACCCTGCCGGAGACCGCCGACCTCGCCGGCCGCCCCGCGGTGATCCTGGACGACGTGGTGAGTTCGGGCGAAACCATCCTGTCCTGCGCCCGCGCCGTGGCCGCGCGCGGCGCCGGCCCGCTGCGCGTCATCGGCGTGCACGCGCTGCACGCGGGCAACGTGGCGGCCCGCTTCGCCGCGGCCGGCATCGAGGCCTTCGAATCCTGCGACGGCGTCCCCCACCCCTCCAACGCCATCCCGCTGGCGCCCCTGCTGGCGGAAGCGCTGCGGCGATAAAGCTTGTGTTTTGAGACACGGATGAACACGGATATTTTTTCTCCATCCGTGTTCATCCGTGCTCGCATCCGTGTTCATCCGTGTCTCCCTGACCTCCCCGAAACAAGCGCTTCCCGAGGCTGCCATGACCCACACATTGACCTTCCATGGGGCCACCGGGACGGTGACGGGGTCCTGCTTCCGGCTGCACACGCCGGGTGGCGACGTGCTGGTCGACTGCGGGCTGTTCCAGGGCACCAAGACGATCAAGGAGCTGAACTACCGCCCCTTCCCCTTCGACCCGAAGGCCGTCAGGGCGGTGCTGCTCACCCACGCGCACATCGACCACTCCGGCCTGATCCCGAAGCTGACGCGCCTGGGCTTCAAGGGCCGCGTGCACGCCACCGGCGCCACCGCCGACCTGCTCGGCTGCATGCTGCCCGACAGCGGCTACATCCAGGAAACGGAGGTCGAGCGCCTGAACCGCCGCAACCGCCAGCGCGGACGGCCCGCCGTGCAGCCGATCTACACGCAGGACGACGCCCGCCGCGCGCTGGCGCAGCTGCGCGGCCACGACTACGGCGACTGGTTCGACGTGGCGCCCGGCGTGCGCGCCCGCTTCTGGCCGGCCGGGCACATCCTGGGATCCGCCTCGCTTGAGGTCGAACTCGACGCCAAGGGCGGGCCGATGCGCCTGCTGTTCTCCGGCGACGTCGGGCCGGGCGGCAAGGTCTTCCACAAGGATGCGGAGGCGCCGGCCAACCCCGACTGGCTGGTGATGGAGACCACCTATGGCGACCGCGAGCGCACGGAGGCGACCACCGAACAGCGCCAGTCCCTGCTGCGCGACGAGGTGGCGGCGGCGCTGGCGGCCGGCGGCACGCTGCTGATCCCCGTCTTCGCGGTGGAGCGCACGCAGGAGCTTCTCTACGACCTCGGCCGGCTGTTCGACACGGGGCAGTTGCCGAAGACCGAGGTGTTCCTCGACTCCCCCCTCGCCGACGCGGTCACCGAGGTGTTCCGCCGCCACCGCGACGATCTGGGACCCGAACTCCACGGCCGCGACCCGTTCGAGCGGCCGAACGTCCACCGCATCCAGTCGGTGCAAGAGAGCATGCGGCTGAACAGCCTCGTGCGCGGCGGCATCATCATGGCGGCCAGCGGCATGTGCGACGCCGGCCGCATCCGCCACCACCTGAAAAGCCACCTGTGGCGGCCGGAGGCCACCGTGCTGCTGGTGGGCTATCAGGCTCCCGGCACGCTGGGCCGCATCCTCCAGCAGGGTGCCGCGCGCGTGCGCATCCACGGCGAGGAGATCGAGGTCCGCGCCCGCATCCGCACGCTGGACGTCTACTCCGGCCATGCCGACCGCGGCGGGCTGCTCGATTGGCTGGAGGAACGCCAGGGCGTGAAGCGCGGCCTGTTCCTCGTTCACGGCGAGGCCGGGGCGCGCGAGTCGATCCGCCAGGCGCTGGTCGCCAAGGGCTGGGACGCCGCGCGCATCCACCTGCCCGACCTGGACGAGACGGTGGACCTCTCCGGCACGGCGGGTGCGGCGGTCCGCGCGGCTGAACCGCGCCTCGCCCCGGCCGCGCTTGGCCCGGACTGGCACAACGCCTACGCCGAAACCCTGCTCGACCTGGGCGAGGCACTGCGCAACGCCCCCGACGACCAGACCCGCCAGCGGCTGCTGGACCGCGTGCGCGCCGCCTTGGCCCCGTAATTCCTGCGACGGATTGGCGTACCTGCGGAAACATTTTGCAATTCCTTAACCGGCCATTGGAGACTATTGCACGTGTGTAACGGTGCGGTCCGGTGACGGGAGGGGTCCCCCATGGCGAAGCAGGCGACGGCGGCGGACCCGCGCGTGGCGAACGTCGTCAAGCAGATGGCGCGCAAGCTGCAGGACGACATCGTCGCCCTGGGGCGCCGCCGCGACGCCGGGCCGCCCAAGACGTTCCCGCAGTTCCGCGAGATCCGGAACATGAACCGGGACATCCAGGGCCTGTTCTTCTCCATCGAGGAGCGCATCGCCGAGGCCGGCGACCTGCTGCCGTCCAACTTCCCGCAATGGCTGGTGCGCCAGAAGCTGAACACGCTGGCGATCTTCACCGACATCAGCCACGCCTTCATCGGCAACCCGCCGCTGGCGCTGACCTCCTCGCTGGGCGCCTTCGACGTGCTCCTGTCGGAGCAGAAGGCGTTCAAGGAAGTGCTGGAGTACTTCGACATGATGCTCTTCGAAGCGGGCATCGACGACAAGACCGCCGACGAGCTGGACGCCACCCGCACCAAGATCGAGGAGGTGCTGGTGATGATCGAAAAGCTGCTCGACAAGAGCCCGAAGGTGCTCCAGGAATTCGACTGATCCCGGGTTCCATCACTCTTCGACGAGTCACGACCATGTCCTCCCCCGCCGATCCGTCCGCCGATCCGAAGGTCGCGCTGCGCGCGCTGCTGGAAACGTACCTGCGCTGCCCCGTGCAGCCGGTGCTGAGCGACCTGGAGCAGGGGCTGCGCGCCTACCAGACCGAATGGATCCGCGCCCGCGCCGGCGCCGACGCGCCCCCCGCCGCCAACCCGGCCAAGGCCGGCGTGCCCAAGGCGAAGTTCAAGGTCGACGGCGCCGACCGCACGGTGCTGGAACGCATGGCCGACGGCTGGGTGCCGACCACCGCCGAGGTGCCGCGCTGGGCGTGGTTCGAGGACCGCGAGCTGGTGGCGCTGGACCCCAACCCGGCCGGTTCCGGCCCCGAGATCCTGCGCCTGCTGCCCGAGGGCTGGCGCAGCATCGGCCGCACGCCGCCCGGATAACAAGCCCGTTGCGGCTGTTCGGTTATCGCACTTAGCGTGGGCGCCACCTGATCCACACGCTAAGGACGCCGCGCATGGCCATCTTCCAGGGCTCCCCCGCCAACGATCTGATCACCGGCACCACCGCCAGCGACGTGCTGGCCGGCCTGCTGGGCAACGACACGCTGTCCGGCGGCGCGGGCGCCGACTGGCTGCTCGGCGGGCGGGGCAACGACGACCTCCAGGGCGGCGCCGACGACGACTGGCTGGTGGGCGGCGAGGGCGACGACTGGCTGAACGCCGGCGCCGGCCGCAACGTGGTGTACGGCGACGCCGGCCTCGACGGGCTTGGCTTCGACGCCGACGCCGCGGGCGCCGCCGGCGTGGGTGTGCGCGTCCACGTGTTCGGCGACCTCACCGAAGGCGGCCGCCTGAGCGTGACCACCGCCGACGGCCAGTTCGTGCAGAGCACCTGGGCCTGGGGCGTCGACCGGCTGGCCGGCGGCGGCACCGCCTTCGACGACACGATGACCGGCGGCACCGACGACGACGCCTTCTGGGGCAACGGCGGCGACGACGGGCTGATGACCGGCGCCGGCAACGACTTCCTGGACGGCGGCGACGGCGACGACGTGCTGGCCGCCGGCAGGGGCAACGACCTGCTGTACGGCGGCCAGGGCCGCGACGGCCTGTGGGGCGAGGAAGGCAACGACACGATGTACGGCGGCCAGGGCGCCGACGTCTTCGCCTACAGCGGCGTCACCGACGGCACCAACCCCATCGCCGCCGGCCCCAGCGGCCAGGACGTCATCGCCGACTTCAACTTTACCGAAGGCGACCGCATCCAGATCGCCGCCACCGCCACCTGGACGGTCGGCACCGCGGCCGGCAACGCCGTGATCGACTTCGGCGCCGGCAACACGGTGACCCTGCTCGGCATCACCGCCACCCAGGTGCAGTCCAGCTGGTTCGTGGTGGGGTGACGCGCACCTGGGCAGGCCCTTGCGTGTTATGTGTTAGGTAACATATAATGCCTTCCGGAGGCTAGATTTGGCCATACGGAATTACGCGGACAAGCGCACCGCTTCCTTCGTGTCGGGGGAGCGGGTGCGCGCTTTCGAAAGCATCGCACGACAGGCGGCGAAAGGGATTGCCAAGCTTCAGAGCGCGACGCGCCTGGTGGAACTGCGCAATCCTCCTTCGAACCGCTTCGAGGCGTTGGATGGTGACCGCAAGGGGCAATACAGCATACGGATCAATGATCAGTGGCGGATCTGCTTCCGTTGGGCCTTCACCGAAGCCGCCCCCGAAGGCACCGACACCCTTCTGATCCCCGGAGAGCCCTGGGATGTCGAAATCACCGACTATCATTAGGAGCCCTGACCGTGCCCTACACCGCAACCGACAACCTGCCGGCCATCCATCCCGGTGAAATCCTGCGGGACGAGTTGGAGGCGCTGGGCATGAGCGCCCGCAAGTTCGCCGCGCACATCGGCGTGCCTCCCAACGCGGTGACGGAAATCCTCAACGGCGAGCGCCGCGTGACGGCGGCCATGGCGCTCCGTCTCGGGCGCGCGTTCGGCACGGGGGAGCGCTACTGGATGAACCTGCAAAGCTATTACGAGGCCAAGCTGGCGCGTGAGGAGCTCGCCGGCACCCTTGAGGCCATCAAGCCGCTGCCGAACGTCATCGCGGCCGAGTAGACCGAAACACGCAAGCCGAAACGCACGGCCCCGAAACGCGAAGGGGAGGCCGCCCGGCCTCCCCTTCCCTGTTCCAGGTCGAAACGCGCTTACTTCGGCAGCTTGCCGACCACGCCCTCGACGAACCAATCCATCTTCAGGATCTGCTCGTCGGTGGCGGTCTTGCCGGCGGCGATCATCTCCTTGCCGGACTGGTCCTTGATCGGGCCGGTGAAGGAGTGGCGGGTGCCAGCCATGATGTCCGTGCGCGCCTTCTCGGCCAGATCGACCACGTCCTTCGGGATGGCCGGGTTGTAGGGGGCGAGGTACAGCAGCTTGTCCTTGAAGCCGCCCCAGGTGTCCTTGGCCTTCCAGGTGCCGTCCAGCACCTCCTTGGTGCGATCCAGATAGTACGGCGACCAGTCGTCGACGATGGCGGTCAGGTGCGCCTTCGGCCCGAAGCGGGTCATGTCGGACGACTGGCCGACGGCCCACAGGCCGCGCTCCTGCGCCAGCTGCACGGGGGCCGGGCTGTCGGTGTGCTGGACGATGACGTCGGCACCCTGGTCGGCCAGCGCCTTGGCGGCCTCGGCCTCCTTCGGCGGGTCGTACCAGGAGTTCACCCACACCACGCGCACCTCGGCCTTCGGGTTCACCTCGCGCAGGGCCAGGGTGAAGGCGTTGATGCCGCTCACCACCTCGGGAATCGGGTAGGACGCGATGTAGCCGATGACGTTCGACTTGGTCATCTTGCCGGAGATCAGGCCGACGACCGTGCGCCCCTCATAAAAGCGCGCCGAGTAGGTGGCGACGTTGGCCGAGCGCTTGTAGCCGGTGGCGTGCTCGAACTTCACGTCGGGATAGCGCTGCGCCACCTTCAGCGTCGGGTTCATGAAGCCGAAGGAGGTGGTGTAGATCAGCTTGTGGCCCGAAGCGGCCAGTTGGTCGATGACGCGCTCGGCGTCCGCACCTTCCGGCACGTTCTCGACGTAGGTGGTGGTGACCTTGCCGCCCAGCTCCTTCTCCACGGCCAGACGGCCCTGGTCGTGCTGGTAGCTGTAGCCGTGGTCGCTGATCGGGCCGACGTAGACGAAGCCCACCTTCAGCTTGTCCTGCGCCACCGCGCTGCCTGCGCCCACCGACAGCGCCACCGCCGCGCCCGCGAGCCCCAGCAGGGCCTTGCCCATCGTCCGTCTGTTCACGTGAGTGCTCCCTGATTCGTATGGTTCGGCGCAGCCGCCATGCCCCGGACTTCAGGCCTCCGGATGGAAGACCTTGCCCAGGCAGGCCGGCGCGTTCAGGCGGATGCGGGTCACGTCCCGCGAGATCGCCACCAGGACGATGACGGTAGCCAGATATGGCAACATCGACAAGAGTTGCGACGACACCGCCAGCCCCATCCCCTGCGCGTGCAGTTGCACGATGGTGACGCCGCCGAACAGCCAGGCGCCCAGCAGCACCCGCTCCGGCTTCCAGGTGGCGAAGACGACCAGCGCCAGCGCGATCCAGCCGCGCCCGGCGGTCATCCCCTCCGCCCACATCGGCGTGTAGGCCAGCGACAGGTACGCCCCGCCCACCCCGCTCATGGCGCCGCCGAACAGCACCGCCAGGAAGCGGATGCCCAGCACCTTGTAGCCCAGCGCGTGCGCCGCCGCGTGGTTCTCCCCCACCGCCCGCAGCACCAGCCCGGCACGAGTGCGGTACAGGAACCACGCCACCGCCGGCACCAGCGCCAGCGCCAGATATACCGGCAGGTCGTGCCCGAACAGCGCCGGCCCGACGATCGGCAGGTCCGACAGGCCGGGGATGCGCAGCTCCGGCACGTCGGGAATCGGCCGCCCCACGTACCCCTGCCCCACCAGCGACGCCAGCCCGACGCCGAACAGCGTCAGCGCCAGCCCCGTCGCCACCTGATTCGCCAGCAGCAGCAGCGTCAGCACGCCGAACAGCCCCGCCATCACGGCCCCCGCCACCGCCGCCCCGGCGAAGCCCAGCGCGTGGCTGCCGGTGTTCACCATGACGATGAAGCCGATGACGGCGCCGGCCAGCATCATGCCTTCCACGCCCAGGTTCAGGACGCCGGACTTCTCCACCACCAGCTCGCCCAGCGCCGCGTACAGCAGCGGCGTGGCCGCCGTGATCATGGCGGCCAGCACCGGCCCGAGGATGAACGGATCGAAACTCATGCCACGGCCCTCCCGACACCCTTTTTCGGGGGGCCGAACCGCACGCGGTAGCGGATCAGCACGTCGGTCGCCAGCAGGAAGAACAGCAGCATGCCCTGGAACACCCCGGTGATCGCCTTGGGCAGGCCCAGGCCGATCTGCGCCGCCTCGCCGCCGATGAAGGACAGCGCCATCAGCAGGCCTGCCAGCAGGATGCCCACCGGGTGCAGCCGCCCCAGGAAGGCGACGATGATCGCCGTGAAGCCATAGCCCGGCGAGATGCCTGGCGTGATCTGCCCGATCGGCCCCGCCACCTCGCCCAGCCCCGCCAGCCCCGCCAAACCGCCCGACAGCAGCAGCGTCAGCCACACGATGCGCTTCTCGTTGAACCCGGCATAGCCCGCGGCGGCCGGCGTCAGGCCGATGACGCGGATCTGGAAACCGATGAAGGTCCGGCTCATCAGCACCCAGCCGCCCGCCACCGCCAGCAGCGCGAACAGCGCGCCCAGGTGCACGCGCGTCCCCTCCACCAGCACCGGCAGCACGGCGTGCGCCTCGAACATCCGCGATTCAGGGAAGGCGAAGCCGTCGGGGTCGCGGTACGGGCCGTTGACCATATAGGTCAGCAGCAGCAGCGCCACGTAGGTCAGCATCAGGCTGGTCAGGATCTCGCTGGCGTTGAAGCGCACCTTCAGGAAGGCCGGGATCGCCGCCCACGCCATGCCGCCCGCGACGCCGCCCAGCACCATCAGCGGCAAGAGCCACCAGCCGCCCTCGCCATAGAACGCCAGCGCCAGCCCGCCGCCCGCCAGCGCCCCCAGCGTCAGCTGCCCCTCCGCCCCGATGTTCCACACATTGGCGCGGAAGCCGATGGCCAGCCCCACGGCGCACAGCACCAGCGGTGTCGCCTTCACCACCAGCTCGCCCAGCCCGCGCGCCGTGGTCAGCGGCTGGATGAAGAAGGCGTGCAGCGCCTTCACCGGGTCGAAGCCCAGCGCCCAGAACAGCAGGAACCCGCTGACCAGCGTCAGCGCCACCGCCAGGACGGGGGTCGCGTAGACCATGACGCGCGACGCCTGCCCGCGCGCTTCGAGGCGGATCATGCTCGCCACACTCCGCAACACTTACGCCACACGGCCCACCTCCTCCTCATCGCCGGCGGTGCCGAACAGGCCGCCCATCAGCAGGCCCACCTGCTCCACCGACGTCTCATGGGTCGGCCGGCTCTCCGACAGGCGCCCGTGGAACAGCACGGCGATGCGGTCGCTCAGCACGAACAGCTCGTCCAGGTCCTGGCTCACCACCAGCACCGCCGCCCCGCCGCGCGCCAGGTCGATCAGCGCCTGGTGGATTGCCGCCGCGGCGCCTGCGTCGACACCCCAGGTCGGCTGCCCGACCACCAGCAGCTTCGGCTTCTGCAGGATCTCGCGGCCGATGATGAACTTCTGCAAGTTGCCGCCGGACAGCGAGCGCGCCTCCGCCCGGTGCCCGCGCGACACCACGTTGAAGGCGCCAATGATGCGCTCGGCGTACGACCGCGCCCGGCCGAAGTGCACCAGCCCGCCGCGCACCAGCGGCTCGCGGGCATAGCCGGACAGCAGCGCGTTCTCCGACAGGCTCAGTTCCGGCACCGCGCCGCGGCCCAGCCGCTCCTCCGGCACGAAGGCGAAGCCCAGCTCGCGCCGGGCGCGCGGGCCCAGATGGCCGACCGGCCGGCCGTCGATGCGGATGGCCGCCTCGTCGGCGACCAGCGCCTCGCCGCTCAGCGCCGACAGCAGCTCCGCCTGCCCGTTGCCGGCGACGCCGGCGATGCCCAGGATCTCCCCCGCCCGCACCTCCAGCGACACGTCCACGAGGTTCGTGGCGAACGGGTTGTCGGACGTGGTGGCGAGGTGCCGCACCTCCAGCCGCGGGGCGCCCGCCACCGCCGCCCCGGCACGGTCGGGTGTGGCCAGCTCCGCGCCGATCATCATCTCGGCGAGGCTGCGCGCGGTTTCCTTGCGCGGGTCGCACGACCCCACCACCTTGCCGCCGCGCAGCACCGTGGCGCGGTCGCAGATGGCGCGGATCTCCTCCAGCTTGTGGGAGATGTAGAGGATGGTGCAGCCCTCGGCCGACAGCCGCTTCAGCGTGTCGAACAGGCGCGCCACCTCCTGCGGCGTCAGCACCGACGTGGGCTCGTCCATGATCAGCAGGCGCGGGTCCTGCAGCAGGCAGCGCACGATCTCCACCCGCTGCCGCTCGCCGACCGACAGGTCGAAGACGTGCCGGCCGGGGTCCAGCGCCAGCCCGTACCGCTCCGACACCGCGCGGATGCGCTTTTCCAGCTCCTTCATCGCCCCCGGCTCTTCCAGGCCAAGGGCGATGTTCTCCGCCACCGTCAGCGTGTCGAACAGGGAGAAGTGCTGGAACACCATGCCGATGCCCAGCCGCCGGGCGGCGTGCGGGCTGGCGATGGTGACCTCCCGCCCGTCCCATGCGATGGTGCCGGCGTCGGCGTGCAGGACGCCGTAGATGATCTTGACCAGCGTCGACTTGCCCGCGCCGTTCTCGCCGACCAGCGCGTGCACCTCGCCCGGCAGCAGCGTCAGGTCGACGGAGTCGTTGGCCAGCGTTCCGGGGAACCGCTTGGTGATTCCACGGAGTGCCAGACGGGGCGGCGGGGCGGTCACGGGGATGTGGTCCAACGGCGGTGTGGGGCTTCGACTGGAAATACCACTAAGCCCATGCTTTCAACCGCCGTCAACACCTCAACGCGCGTTACGGTCCGCCCTCGCCCCGGGAATCATCCCCGCCCGTAGGTGTCTTCCAGCCGCACGATGTCGTCCTCGCCCAGGTAGGAGCCGGACTGCACCTCGATGATGTTCAGCGGCACCTTGCCGGGGTTCTCCAGCCGGTGCACCGTGCCCATGGGGATGTACACGGACTGGTTCTCGTAGACGAGGATCTGCTCCTCCCCCCGCGTCACCAGTGCCGTGCCCTGCACCACCACCCAGTGCTCGGCCCGGTGATGGTGCTTCTGCAAGGACAGCCGCGCCCCCGGTTCCACCGTCAGGCACTTCACCTGGAAGCGCTCGCCCGCGTGCACGGACTGGTACGATCCCCAGGGGCGGTGCACCTTGCGGTGGCTGACCGGCTCGTTCCGGCCGGCCTTCTTCAGGCGCTCGACCACCGCCTTCACGTTCTGCACGCGGTCGCGCCCGGCCACCAGCACGGCGTCGTCGGTCACCACCACCACGGCGTTGTCGATGCCGACCACCGCCGCCAGATGCCCTTCGGTGCGGACGTAGCAGTTGCGCGCGTCCTCCGTCACCACGTCGCCGATGGCGACGTTGCCGTCCCCGTCCTTGGCGCCGATCTCCCACAGCGCCGACCACGCGCCCACGTCGGTCCAGCCCAGGTCGCAGGGCACCACCACGGCGGCGTCCGTGTGCTCCATCACCGCGTAGTCGATGGAGATGCCCGGTGCTTGGCCGAACGCATCTGCATCCAGCCGCAGGAAGTCCAGGTCGCCCGACCCGGCCTCCAGCGCGCGGCGGGCGGCGTCCACCACGGCGGGGGCGTAGCGCTCCATCTCCGCCAGCAGCTTGCCGACCGGGAACAGGAACATGCCGCTGTTCCACACGTGCTCGCCGCCGGCCACGTACTGCTCGGCCACGTTGCGCTGCGGCTTC
>NZ_DASPMG010000010.1:0-15986 GCF_035627195.1 Azospirillum sp. | reverse complement strand
TTGTGTTCTTGGTTGCCTTTGTTGCTTCGTGATGAACCAAAGCCCGCCGAAGCGGATCCTCTCCGGGCCGATCCCCCTCCGTAAGGACGCCCTTGAACGGCGGCGGCGCGACGGCATCTTCTTGCTGTCGTCATGGAAGGGAGAGCCGAGCGCATGCGCACCGCCCGTTTCGCAGCCTGGATCCAACTGGCCATGATGGCCACCGCCGCCACGGCCTGCGCCGGTACGGGCGCCGCCGGCCCCGGCACCAGCACTGGCGCCGGTGGCGGGGCCGGCGGCCAAGTCTTCCAGACCGAGAAGGCCACCGTCCGGGTGACCACCGTCGCCGGCGGGCTGGAGCGTCCCTGGGGCCTCGCCTTCCTGCCCGACGGGCGCATGCTGGTGACCGAGAAGAAGGGCACCCTGCGCCTCGTCACCCCCGATGGCGCCCCCGACCGCGCCAAGTCCGAGCCGCTGCAGGGCGTGCCCAGGGTCGACGCGCGCGGCCAGGGCGGGTTGCTCGACGTGGCGCTGGATCCGGACTTCGCGCGCAACCGCCTCGTCTACCTCAGCTACGCCGAACCGGGCGAGGACGGCCGGAACTCCACCGCCGTGGCGCGCGGGGCGCTCAGCGCCGACGGCCGGGCGCTCACCGGCACGAAGGTGATCTTCTCCCAGAAGCCCAAGCTGCCCAGCACGCTGCACTTCGGCTCCCGCCTCGTGTTCGACGGGCGCGGCAACCTGTTCATCACGCTGGGCGAGCGCTCGAAGGACGAGTTCCGCGGGCAGGCGCAGGACCTCGGCTCCCACCTCGGCAAGGTGATCCGCATCCGCACCGACGGATCGGTCCCGCCCGACAACCCCTTTGTCAACCAGCGCGGCGCGCGGCCGGAGATCTGGTCCTACGGCCACCGCAACAGCCAGGGTGCGGCCCTCCACCCGCAGACCGGCGCCTTGTGGATGAACGAGCATGGGCCGAAGGGCGGCGACGAGGTCAACGTGCCGCAGCCGGGGAAGAACTACGGTTGGCCGGTGGTGTCGTACGGGGTGAACTACGACGGCACGCCGGTCGGCACCGGCAAGCAGAGCGCTTCGGGCATGGAAGAGCCGGTCCAGCACTGGACGCCGGTGATCGGCGCGTCCGGCATGGCGTTCTACACCGCCGACGCCGTGCCCGGCTGGAAGGGCAGCCTGTTCAACGGCGGCCTCGTCAGCCGTGGGCTGGTGCGCCTGGAACTGGACGGCACGCGCGTGGTGCGCGAGGAACGGCTGCTGGGCGAGATGGGCAAGCGCGTCCGCGACGTGCGCCAGGGCCCAGACGGCGCCCTCTACCTCCTCACCGACGAGGCCGACGGCGCCATCCTGCGCGTGGCCCCGCAGGGATGACCCGCAGGGCTGAGCCGCGGGGCCCGGCCTTCCGCGTCCCCTCAGCTCAGGAAGCGGAAGCAGTGCTCGTCGTAGGCGACGGCCGGCAGGCCGCGGTTGCGCAGGCGGGCGTTGACCTTGGCCAGATGCCGCATGCCCACCTCGTGCGCGACCTCCGGATCGGGGCCGCCGTAGAGGTGGCGCAGGTAGGCGGCGAGCAGAACCCCCTCCACCCGCTCCCGCGAGGCGGCGCGGGCGATGGATTCGGCCAGCTGCGCGATGGTCGTGTCGGTGACGCGCGGGCGGGCGGCGGCGGTGTGCGTGTCGGCGTGGGTGGGCATGGGATCCTCCCGGGATCGTTGGTCCTGATTGCCGTGCGGCTGCCGTATTGGTTGCGCGCAGGATGACTCTCCGCACGCTCCGCGTCGACAGCGCGTTGGTTAGCCCCCACCCCTTCCGTTGGACGGGGGCCATGCCTATGCCGGCCGACTTCCGTCCATCCGTCCTCTACGGAAGGGCAAGCGGAATAGCGCTTGCCGCGGCGCCGGCTCTGCGCTACTAATTGCGAGTAATTCGCATTCGCACTATCCGGCCCCACAGAGGTCACAAAGCGGGGGCTCGGCAGCCGGAAAGGTCCTGCCCATGACTGACGCCCGCATCGGCGATGCCCCCGCCTTCGACACCGCCCGGTGGGAGGCGCTGACCTTTCCCGAGCGGTTCACCGTCTGGACCGTCCGCCTCTGGCTGGCCGCCTTCACCGGCGATCCCGACGCGGCGCCGCAGATCCGCGTGGCGTTCGAAAGCGTCGACGCCGTCCCGGCCATTCCCCTGCTCGACCGCCTGATGCGCGTGGTGGCCGATGGCGCACGCCGCCCGGTGCGCTTCACCCCCGTCGCCATCCCGGCCCTGTCGGATGATGAAGGGCTGCTGCTGCGCGCGGTGGAGCTGGCGCAGGCCGAAGGGGCCGTCGACGGGGCGCTGGTCCTGCGCGGCATGCTGACGGCCGACGCCTGCCGGGCCTTCCGCCCGGCCTGCCGCGGCTTCGCGCGGGCACTCGCAGGCGCCGGCCTGCGGTTGCCGGGCGCCGCCGTGTCGGCCCCCCGCCCGGCCCCGGCCGCCGACGCGCCGCCCCGCGCCCGCCGCGGCGGAGGGCTGCCGTGATGACGCCTCCCGCCGCCAGCACCACCGTCGCCGGCACCGCCGCGCTGGCCGACCTGACCCGCGAGGAGCGCCTCCTCCTGTGGGGCATGCGGGTCTGGGTGGCCGGCGCCCACCGCTGCGCGCCGGTGCTCGGCATCATCGAGACGGCGTTCGCCACCGTCATGGCCGACGCCGTCATCCCGCTGCTCGACGTCACGCTGTTCCAGATCATGACGGCGCGCCCCCTCGCCTTCCACAGCCCGGAATGCCCGGCCATCGGCGACGACGAGCGCACGCTGCTCGACGTGCTGGCCCTGCACCAGCACGGCGAGGGCACGGCCGCGCTGTTCCTCACCCGCCGGCTGCTGCCGGCGGCGGCCGCGCGCCTCGTGGGCGGCGACCTGCGCGGTCTGGCCAACGGCCTGCTTGCCTGCGGCATCGCCCTGCCCGACCGCCGCGCGCGGGAGCTGGCGGCGGCCGTCGCCCGCCCGGCCTCGGCCTGGGCGCCGTCGAGCCGCGCCGTGCACTGACCGCCCCGGCCGGCGAACGCGTGCGCGGCACATGCACGCAAGGATCATGCATGCAAGGATATGGACTCGCCGCCGCGCCGCACCCTATCCTGCCCCGAACCTGCTATGGCGAAGGTAAGGGGAGAGGGCGGCATGGATGCGTTCACCGTGGCGTTGCGGCCCTGGGGGCTGTACCTCGCGGTGCGCCGTCCGTTGGAGCGCGGCGAGCGCGACGAATTCGCCGTCCTCTTCGAACGCGCCTGCCAGGTCCTGTGCACGCGGGAGCCGGGCTGGGGCGCCATCGCCGACCTGCAGGGCGCGCGGCTGGCCGAGATGGAGGGCGAACGGCTGATGGCCTACATGCACCTCGCCCGGCAGCTGGGCAACGGCCGCGCCGCCACCGTCGTGACCAGCCGGCCGGACGCGGACGCCTTCGCCGCGGCGCTCGCGGCGGCGGGGCTCGGCGGCACCACGCGCATCCTGGTGGCCGAGGACGTCGGGATCGGCGTGACGCACGCCGCCTACGAATGGGTCCTGCGCGGCGTCGAACCCCTGGCGCACACCCAGCACAGGGTGACCCGCACGGGGTGACCCAGACAAAATGATTCAGCGCCGCCGCCGGACCCCGTCCACGCTCCAGCGCCCGGCGCCGGCCGCGACCAGCGCCAGCAGCCCGCCGATGATGGCGAGGTTCTTCATGAACTGGATGTGCTGCATGCGCTGCTGTTCGGCCGGCACGTCCCAGAAACGGTGCGCCAGCAGCGTGGCCGCCACGGTGAACCCCGCCACCAGGATCGCCGCCAGTGCCGTCCAGGCGCCCAGCACGATGGCGAGGCCGCCGAAGAACTCCACCGCCGCGCCGACGGCGCCGGCCACCATCGGCATGGGCACCCCCATGCCCTCCAGCCCGGCGGCGAATCCGGCGAGGTTGGTCAGCTTGCCGAACCCGCTCTCCACGAAGATGGCGCCCAGCAGGACGCGGGCCAGCAGAAGCAGCAGGTCCTGCCATCCCGTCGTCGGGCGCGCCTCCCAGGACGCGGCGTCGGAGGAACGCTTGCCGTAGCTCGCCATCGGTGGTCTCCCGCGCAAGGCCGGGAACCGGACTCCCGGTCACCGCCTCAACACGGCGCCACCCCCCGCCGTTCCGGCCACGGCGTTCAGGCGGCGTTCAGGCGGCTTTCTTGCCGACCCGGCGCAGCAGGTCGATGAAGCGCGCCCGCTCCTCGTCGGAGAAATCGCCGAACAGCGACCGCTCGTGCTCCTGGATCCTGGGGATCAGCTCGTCCAGCAAGGCCAGGCCGGCGTCCGACAGCTTCAGCGCGTAGGAGCGGCGGTCGTTCGCCGCCGGGGCGCGCACGACGAGGCCGCGCGACTCCAGCCGGTCGATCACCGCCACCATGGTGGAGCGGTCGATGCCGATCGCCGTGCCCAGCGCCGATTGGCTGAGCCCGGCGTTCTCGCGGATGCGGATCAGCACGCCGAACTGGCCGGGCGTGATGTCGTGCGGCGCCACCGCCTTCTGGAAATCCTCGAACACGGCGGCCTGCGCCTTGCGCAGCGTGTAGCCGACCAGCCCCGGCAGCAGTCCATAGGACAGCGTCGCGCGCTTGCCGCGTCCGCGCCCGTTGGGGCGCCCCTCGTCCTCGTCGGTCATGGCGGCGGAATCCATGCGTACCGGTCTCCCGTACAACGGCAAGTATCATCCGGTATAACAGTTATATGACAGGCGAGCAAGTTCAGGGGCCCGGCTGTGTCGCTTCGCCGCTCCTCCCCATGTGCTCAGAACCCATGTGCTCAGAACCCGCGTGCTCAGAAGATGCCCGCCTCCAGCCCGGCGGCCATGGCGAGGCCCAACTCCTCGCACCGCGGCACGAAGTCGTCGCGGAAGGCGCCGCGCAGGATCAGCGGTTCCTGCACCGCGCGCCAGCGCAGGCCCGTTGTGATGGTCTCCACCGCGCGGCGCGTGCCCGTGCCGTCGTGCCCGGCGCGCACGTACAGCGCATAGGGCATCCCCTGCGTGCGCTCCAGGCAGGGGTAGTAGACGCGGTCGAAGAAGTCCTTGAGCGCGCCGCTCATGTACCCCAGGTTCTCCGGCGTGCCGAGGATCACCGCCTGCGCCGCCAGCACGTCGTCGGGTCCGGCGTCCAGCGGCGCCACCGCCACGACCTCCACCCCCTCCACCTCGTCCGAGCGGGCGCCGCGCACCACCGCGTCGCGCAACGCCTGCGTGTTGGGCGACGGACAGTGGGCGACGACGAGCAGGCGTTTCCCGGTCATGCACCGGAGTCTCGCAGGGAATCCGGCGCGGCGCCACCGTTTTCCCGGCGCCCCGGCGGTTACGATCGGTCGCACTCGCCGAAATTTGATTTCATCCCGCGGCCCGGCTACCCTGGCGCGAACAATGAGGTGACCCGATGTTGGCACTCGGCCGCCGCGCCGTATTGTGGGGGATCGGAGCCATGAGCATGCAGCCCTCCTTCTCCATGGCCGGCCTGCCGGCCGATCCGGCCGCCGGCCCGTTCGCATCCGCCGCCAGCCCGCAGGACGCCGGCTTCTCCGCCGACCTGGGCGAGCGGCTGGAGGCCGGCGTGCGCTCCGGCCTGCTGCGCAACCTGCACGCCGTGCTGGTGCTGCGCGCCGGCCGGCTGGCGCTGGAGCGCTACTTCGACGGCCCGGACGAGAGCTGGGGCCGCCCGCTCGGCACCGTCGCCATGGGACCGGACACGCTGCACGACCTGCGCTCGGTGACCAAGAGCATCGTCGGCCTGCTCTACGGCATCGCGCTGGAGCGCGGCCTCGTGCCGCCGCCCGAGGCGCCGCTGCTGGCGCAGTTCCCGCAGTACCCGGACCTCGCCGCCGACCCGGCCCGCGCGCGCCTCACCGTCGCCCACGCGCTGACCATGACGCTTGGCCTGGAATGGAACGAGGACCTCCCCTACACCAGCCCGGCGAACAGCGAGATCGCCATGGAATCGGCGCCCAACCGCTACCGCTACGTCCTGGAGCGCCCGGTGGCGGCGGAACCCGGCACGCGCTGGACCTATTGCGGCGGGGCGACGGCGCTGCTGGGCGGGCTGATCGCCAAGGGCGCCGGGCGCCCCCTGCCCGACTTCGCCCGCGAGGCGCTGTTCGAGCCGCTGGGGATCGGGCGGTTCGAATGGGCCTCGGGGCGCGACGGCATCGCGTCCGCCGCGTCCGGGCTGCGCCTCACGCCGCGCGACCTCGCCCGCATCGGCGAGCTGATCCTGAACGGTGGCCGCCTGCGCAGCGGGGAACTGGATGGCCGGGCGATCGTGCCGAAGGCGTGGCTGGACGCCTCCTTCACCCCCGCGGTCCCGACCGGCGACGGCCTGCGCTATGGCCGGCAGTGGTTCCTGGGGCGGGAGCCGGTGCCGGCCATGCCGGGGCCGCCGCAGATGTGGGCCAGCGGCTTCGGCAACGGCGGCCAGCGGCTGTGGCTGATGCCCTCGGCCGGGCTGGCCGTCGTCATCCTGTGCGGTGCCTACAACGCCCCCGACCACTGGGTCACGCCCACCCGCGTGTGGCGGGAAATCGTGCTGCCCAACCTGCAAAAGGCGTGACCGCCCCGTCAGGCGCCCCGGCCGAACAGCATCTGGCGCCGGGATGGCGGCGGCCCGGGCGGCGGGGCCGGCGGCGGTGCCGGTTCGGGCGCCGCCTCCTCCTCCGCCTTCAGGAGTTCGTCCAGGCACGCCTGCGCCGTCAGCACGGCGACCGCGTGCTCGGCGAATTCGTCCATGGGGGAGAACAGCGACAGGCTGAGCAGCGGCCCCACCCCCTCCAGCCGCCCGGCGAGGAAGTCGTACTCGCCCGACGGCAGGACGCGCGCCACCGTGGCGCCGCCGGCCAGGTCCGCCCAGGCCGCCGGGTCGCGCGGCAGCAGCACGGCGTTCATGCACCAGGGCGTCACCACGATGCCCAGCCACGCGTCGTCCCCGAAGGGCTGGAAGCCCACCGTCTCGACGCGCAGCGCCGCGTTGCAGATCGGCACGTCCTTCATGCCGCCCTCCGCCGCCGCCCGGTAGGCGGCCCCCAGCGCCGCGACGCGCGCCGCCATGGGATCGACCGCGCCGGCGGTGGCGCCCAGCACCATGAACTTGTCGGGAGGAGCGTCGCAGTTGGGGCAGCTCCAGCCGTCGGGAAGTGCCGTGAAGGGCGTGCCGGCCGGCACCTGCCAGACCGGGTCGCCCTCGGCCGGGTCGTACACGTGCCAGCAGATGCCGCATTCCATGCGGGCATCGTCCGGCACGGGCACGCCCTCGAACAGGATGCGGCCCATCAGTAATAGGCCTCCAGGATCTCCTTCAGGCGCAGCGCGGAGTCCGCGAAGTCCTCGTCGGCGGCGCGCACGGCCAGCGGCACGTCGCCGACCTCCAGCGTGTCCAGCACCACCTTGTCCTGGGCGTTCATGTACTGCACGCTCCACACGTTGCGGCGCGCCGTCAGCACCACCCGGCAGGAGCTGTAGCCGCGCGACAGCGCCAGCACCGGCCCGGTGCCCAGCGTGGCCTGCAGCGCCTCCAAGTCCACCGGGTTCATCGGCAGCAGGGTGAAGCTGATCACGTGGTTGGGCGTGCCGGGCACGTAGGTGGCGGCGCGGTCGCGCACCTCGGCCAGCACCGGCAGCACGTTCATCGCACCCGGCGGCGGCTCGCCGATGGGGATGTCGGCGGTGGTGGCGCGCTCGGCCGCCGCGCGCACCAGCGCCGGCACCTCGGCCACCTCCACGTGGTCGCCCAGGCGCTTGCCGGTGGCGGGGTCGGAGGTGCGGATGCGCCACACGCCGGTCAGCGTCGATTCCTGGATCTGGTACTCGGCCGCACCGGTGACGAGGATCGACACCTCCCCCTCGCCCAGCGTCTGGTCGAGCAGCGTGCGGTTGGCGTCGTCCAGGTGCCCGGCGTCGAAGGACACCGGCGCGTCGGCGGCGCGGTAGCCCTCCAGCGTCGCCAGCACCGCGCGCAGCAGGGTCTGCACCGGGGCGGCTTCGTCGCCGACCTCCGGCAGGGCGGCGAGGCCGCGCGTCGCCACACCGGCCGGCAGCCCCAGCAAATCAAGACCAACGGAGCCGCCGGTATCGCAGGCGTTGCCGAGGAAGGCCGCCGTCGGCGCCTCCTCATCAAGCCACTTCATCGGGTTGGGCCGTTCCATGGAGGCGTTCCTTCCAGTCAGAGCGGTTTGCGTTTCGCTTTTGAGCCCTTCTCCCCTTGAGGGAGAAGGGTTGGGATGAGGGGTCATTACCGGCGGCAGCCGGGATAAAGAGTCTCTTTTCCGGCCTGCCGGCCGTAGTCCCCCTCACCCCAACCCCTCTCCCTCCAGGGGAGAGGGGCTTTAGCGGTCAATGCGTGGCGAGGCTGGGGGCGCCGTCCAGGGCGGCGCGCAGCCGCTCGACATAGACGGTCCAGTCCTGGACGCGGGCGATGATGTCGACGGCGGCACCGTCGCGCAGCACGACGAGTGCGGGGAAGACGACGACGTTCCAGCGCTTCTTCAGCACCTCGCCGGCCTCGCGGCCGACGACGCCGGTGCGGAATCGGCCGGGGAAGGCGCCGATCAGCTCGCGCAGGATGACGGCGACGTCGAAGCTTTCCGGGCGCTGCGCGGTGTCGCCGGTGAAGAACAGGACCGTCATCCCGCCCGGCGCCAGGAAGGCGTCGGCGTCGTCGGGGGTGACGGGCACGCAGCCGCCGGTGGTGCACAGCTGGTCGATCAGCGGAAGGCTCATGGTCACGCTCCGGAAGGGAGGAAGCGGGCGTCGCCGATGCGGCAGGCGTCCTCGGCGGACGGGCGGCCGCCCTCGTAATGGGACAGGCTGAGGCTGCCGTGCAGCACGCCCTCGGCCGGGGCCGTGCGCTCCTCGGCCGGGAAGCCCCAGGCGGCGAGCTGGTCCAGCGCCACGCGCAGCGCCGGCTCCACCTGGGCGCGCACGCTGTCGGTCAGGCTGCCGCCGTAGTCCTCCAGCACCTCGGCCTGGACGCCGATCAGCAGCATCTCGGCCGGCGCCCCGCCCAGCAGGTCGGCGGCGGACAGCACGTCCTGGAAGCCGGTCTGGTGCAGGCTCATCTTCTTGGCGCCGGTGAACTTCGGCACCTCGCCGTCGCGCACCAGCTTCAGCGTCCCCGGCTCCTCGCCGTAGTCGATGGCGTCGAAGACGATCAGGCGCTTCGCGGCGCGCACGTCGTGCACGAGGTAGAGGCCCTGGGTGCCGCCGTCCATCACGCGGACACCGGCCGGGAACGCCCAGCGGCGGTCCAGCTCCTCAACGCAGCGCACCCCGAACCCCTCGTCGGCCCACAGGATGTTGCCGATGCCGAGCACGAGAACGTCGCAGGATTCTTCGGTCATGGTCGATCTCCTAAGGCCCCTCTCCCTTGACGGGAGAGGGGTTGGGGAGAGGGTGGTTACGGCGAAGCCGGAAGAGAGGTTCTTTTCCCGGCATCCGCCGGTAACGACCCCTCATCCCAACCCTTCTCCCTCAAGGGGAGAAGGGCTATGCGGTTCACCGCCGGTTGTCCTTGAACATGCGCCAGCCGCCGACGATGGTGCTGATCATCGTCTGCCGGCTCATGATGTCCTCGCGGATGGCGGCGTAGACGTGGACGGTGACGAAGATCACCATCGCCCACATGCCCAGCCGGTGCACCGTGTGCAGGTTCTGCGTGTTGCCCGCCAGGTCAATGACCCAGCCGAACAGCGCGTGCTGCCAGGAATCCAGCCCCGTGCCCTCGGCGTACAGCGCGAAGCCGGTGCAGATCATGAAGATGCCGCCCAGCGTGAACATCGAGAACATCGCCAGCTGCGCCAGCGGGTTGTGCCCGATGTACTTCTTGGGATCGGGGGTGAGGAACGAATACCACTTCGCCTCGAACAGCACCTCCGCCCAGAAGCGGCCGCGCCAGAACGGGATGTAGAACATCTGCCGGGCGTGGTGGTTGCCGACCAGCGCCCAGTAGACGCGGCCCAGGAACGCCACCGCCATGAACTGGCCGGCGGCGAAGTGGGCGAAGCGGATGTAGCCGAACAGGTAGTTGTCGATCGCCTCGCCCGGCATGGTCGGCGGCGGCACGCCGATGAAGTAGCCGGTCACCACCAGCACGACGATGGCCAGCGCGTTCGCCCAGTGCCACAGGCGCACCGGGGCCTCGTAGACGTAGATCGCCGTCTGCCGCGTCAGGTGGGCGGCATCCTCGCGGGTCAGGTCGCTGATGTCCGGCTCGCCGCGGCGCGGCGGCAGGACGACGCGGTCGGCGCTGCCGAGCCGCGCTTCCTCTTCCGGTGTCAGTACGGTCATGGCGCGGTCCTCCCCATGCGGTTCAGCGCACCTGCACCCGGGTCATCTCCTGACCCTCGGGCGACAGGACGTGGGTGGAGCACGCCAGGCACGGGTCGAAGCTGTGCAGCGTGCGCAGGATCTCTAGCGGCTGGTCGGGCACCTGCATCGGCGTGTTCATCAGCGCCGCCTCGAAGGCGCCGATGTTGCCCTGGTTGTCGCGCGGGCTGCCGTTCCAGGTGGTGGGGACGACCGCCTGGTAGTTGTCGATCTTGGTATCCTTGATGCGGATCCAGTGGCCAAGGGCCCCGCGCGGCGCCTCGGTGAAGCCGACGCCCTTGCACTCCTTCGGCCAGGTCGACGGGTCCCAGCTGGCGGTGTTGGCGGTGGTGCTGTCGCCCGCCTTGATGCGCGCCACCAGCTTGTCCTGGAAGTACTTCAGCTTGTGCGCGGCCCATTCGCACTCCAGCCCGCGCGCCAGCGTGCGGCCCAGCGTGGAGAACAGCGCGTCCACCGGCACGTCCAGCGCCTTCAGCGACTTCTCGACCGGCTCCTTGAACTCCGGGATGCCCTTGGCGTAGCCGATGATGTAGCGGGCCAGCGGACCCACCTCCATGGCGTGGCCCTTCCAGCGCGGCGCCTTGATCCAGGAATACTTGCCGGCTTCGTCCAGCTCCTCGATGCGGGTCCGGGTGCCCTTGGACTTGGGGCCCAGCTCGTACTTGGCCTGGGTGATGCCGTCCCAGGGGTGCAGGCCCTTCTTCTCGTCCGGGTAGGTGTACCAGGAGTGCGGGACGAACTCCTGCACCTCGTTCGGGTTGGTCAGGTCGACCTCGTGCACCTCGGACAGCTTGCCGTTGATGATGGCGCCGCGCGGCAGCATCAGGTTCTTCGACGAATAGTCGTTGGCCACGTCCGGGATGTCGCCGTACGACAGCACCGACTTCGACGACAGCCCGCCGCCGTACAGCCAGCCCTTGTAGAACGACGCGATGGCCATCAGGTCGGGGATGTAGACCTGTTCCGTGAACTCGATGCAGCGGTTGATGATGTCGGTGACGAGGTTCAGCTGCGTCATGTTGATGGCGCCGACGCTGCCCGTCGAGTTCAGGTTGATCGGGCACGGCACGCCGCCGACCAGCCAGTTCGGGTGCGGGTTCTTGCCGCCGTAGACGGCGTGGATCTTGACGATCTCCTTCTGGAAGTCGAGCGCCTCCAGATAGTGCGCCACCGCCATCAGGTTGGCTTCCGGCGGCAGGGCGTAGCCGGGGTGGCCCCAGTAGCCGTTCTTGAACGGCCCCAGCTGCCCGGATTCCACGAACTTCTTCAGCCGCGTCTGCAAATCGCGGAAGTACCCCGGCGACGACAGCGGCCAGGAGGAGATGGACTGCGCCAGCTCCGACGTCGCCTTGGCGTCGGCCTTCAGCGCCGAGACCACGTCCACCCAGTCCAGCGCGTGCAGGTGGTAGAAGTGGACGATGTGGTCGTGCACCTGCAGCGTCAGCTGCATGATGTTGCGGATGGAGTTCGCGTTGTCCGGGATCTGGATCTTCAGCGCGTCCTCGACCGCGCGGACCGAGGTCAGCGCGTGCGTGCCGGTGCACACGCCGCAGATGCGCTCGGTGAAGGCCCAGGCGTCGCGCGGGTCGCGGCCCTTCAGGATCACTTCCAGGCCGCGCCACATGGTGCCGGTGGACACCGCGTTGCGGATGATGTTCTGGCTGTCGAGGTTCACCTCGACGCGCATGTGGCCCTCGATGCGGGTCACGGGGTCGACGACGACGCGCTTGCCGCTGTTGTCGAGGTTGAAGCCGTTCGGCGTGGTGATGGCGGTCATGACGGACGTTTCCTCTTCCCTGCGGACGCTCAGCGGTTGTCGGTGCTGCCGGGCTTGTGCCGGGCGCGCTTGACGGCGCTGGCCGCCGCGTGCGCCGCGACCGCGGCCCCCACCACGGCCGCCGCCGTGCCGCCGACCACGTCGGCGTTGGATTCGATGCCGAACTGCTTGATGTCGGTCAGGCGGTTGTAGAACGGCCCCTTGTCCCAGAAGCCGTCCTCGGAACAGCCGATGCAGCCGTGGCCCGCCTGGATGGGGAAGGAGGTGCCCTCGTTCCAGCGCACGGTGGAACAGGCGTTGTAGGTGGTCGGGCCCTTGCAGCCCATCTTGTAGAGGCAATAGCCCTTGCGCGCCCCCTCGTCGTCCCAGCTCTCCACGAACTGGCCGGCGTCGAAGTGCGGGCGGCGGTAGCACTTGTCGTGGATGCGCTGGCTGTAGAACATCTTCGGGCGGCCCTGGCGGTCCAGCTCCGGCATCTGGTCGAAGGTGAGGATGTAGGTGATGACGCCGGTCATCACCTCGGCGATGGGCGGGCAGCCCGGCACCTTGATGATCGGCTTGCCGGTGATGACCTTGTCCACCGGCGTAGCCTGCGTCGGGTTGGGCTTGGCCGCCTGCACGCAGCCCCACGACGCGCAGGAACCCCAGGAGATCACCGCCATCGCGTCGTTGCAGACCTCTTTCAGCTGCTCGACGAACGGCCGGCCGCCGATGATGCAGTACATGCCGTCGTCATTGAGCGGCGGGTTGCCCTCGATGGCGGCGATGTAGCGGCCCTTGTGGGTGTGGCGGATCTCTTCCAGGATCGCTTCGGCCTGATGGCCGGCGGACGCCATGATGGTGTCGTCGTAGTCGAGCGAGATCATCGACAGCACGACGTCCTTCACCAGCGGGTGCGCGGAGCGGATGAAGCTTTCCGAGCAGCAGGTGCACTCAAGCCCATGCAGCCACAGCACGGGGATGCGCGGCTTCGTCTCCATCGCGTGCGCGATCTTCGGGGCGAAGGCCGGACCCAGGCCCAGCGCGGCGGCGGAGAGCGAGCAGAATTTCAGGAAGCTGCGCCGGCTGATCCCCTGCCGGCGGATGACATCGTAGAAGGTTTCCGTTGTCGCCATGGGCGTTTCCTCTCCCGTGCCGTCGCGCCCGTCGTGGCGCGTTCGTTCCTCGATGGCAACCGAACAGCAACAATTGTGCCGACCGACGGTGTGTAAGCCGTTCAACGTGTTGCGACGTTTGGCCACACGAACTGTGGGGATTCGGCTGGCAGAGTTGCCGGCGCACTGGCAAGCGCGTTGCCAGCGCTAGACGGCGCGCCGCCGCTTCCCAGCCCGGCCGGCAACCGGTACGATCCCCCGTGCACGAACGGCCGAAGCTGACCAGGGACAAGCCCATGGCGCACGCCTCACCTGCCGGTGATTGGGTTTCCATTCGCCGCGACGCCGAGACCGGGATCGAGACCATCCGCGCCCACTTCAAGGGGCACGCCTACGACCCGCACGACCACGACGACGTGCTGGTCGGCATCACCGAGCAGGGCGTGCAGGAGTTCCGCTGCCGCCGCCGCCTGCACACCAGCACGCCCGGCCGCGTCATCCTGATCGAACCCGGCGAGGTGCACGACGGCCACAGCCCGCGCGACGAGGGGTTCACCTATGCCATGCTCTACCTGCCCGCCCGGCTGCTGGCGGCGCGGGCGGACGCGCTGCGGGACCTGGGCGGCACCTCCGGCGCCATCGGCTTCCGCGACACGCTGTCGGACGACCCACGCCTCGCGGCGGCGATCCACGGCGCCTTCCTGGCGGTGCACGGCGCCGAGGGGCGGCTGGCCCGCGACCTGGGCCTGGACGCGCTGGCGGCGCGGCTGGCCGGCCACGTGCTTGCCCCCGGCACCGCCCGCCCCCGCGTGCCGGGGCCGGCGGCGGCCCGCGCGCGCGACGCGCTGCACGCCCGCATGGCCGAGGACGTCGGCCTGGACGAGCTGGCGGCCCTGGCCGGCGTCGACCGCTTCCGCCTGAACCGGGTGTTCCGCGCCGCCTTCGGCCAGTCGCCGCACGCCTACCTCGTGCGGCTGCGCCTCAAGGCCGCGCGGCGCCTGCTGGCGGCGGGCGAGGCGCCGGCCGCCGCGGCCGCCGAGGTGGGCTTCGCCGACCAGAGCCACCTGGGCCGCTGGTTCCGCCGCGCCTACGGCATGACGCCCGCCGCCTACCGCCGGATCTGCACGAACGTTCCAGACTGACGGCGCCGCCCCGCGCCACAGTGGCGGGAAAAGGAGACCCGCCCATGCCTGACGTTTCGCCCCCCTTCGACACCAAGGTCGCCATCATCGTCCGCCAGGACCTCGCCGTCTGGCAGAAGCTCAACGTCGCCGCCTTCCTCGCCACCGGCATCGCCGCCGCCGCGCCCGAGGCGATCGGCGAGCCCTACGTGGACGCCGCCGGACGCGTCTACGGCCGCATGCTGGGCCAGCCCATGCTGGTCTTCGCCGCCGACACCGCCGGCCTGCAGGCCGCGCACCGGCAGGCGCTGGAGCGCGGCCTGAGCATCATCCCCTACGTCGCGGCGATGTTCGAGACCGGCCACGACGCCGCCAACCGCGCCGTCTTCGCCGCCGGCGATCCGGAAAACCTCGACCTCGTCGGCCTCGCCGTACGCGGTGCGAAGAAGGCCGTGGACAAGGCCACGAAGGGCCTGACGCTGCACGGGTAGGGGCGCGGCGTGCCCCCTCCCGGCTCGCTGACGCTCGCCACCCTCCCCCTCTTCGAGGTGGAGGGTTGGTCGGCTGACGGCGGCAGTCCCCTCCACCGCGCAGCGGGGGAGGGTTAGGGAGGGGGCAAAACCTTGCCCAGCATCCCCTCCGCCATCCGCACCAGCGCGTCCTCGAACTCCGGCGTGCCGGGCAGGCCGGAGTCCTCCAGCACGGCGGCGCGGACGGCGCCCAGCACGGCGCGGCTGACCACGAACAGCACGGCCGGCGACGGCGGCGGGAAGTCCGGGTGGTTGCGCCGTTCCAGCGCCACGCGGATGCGCTCCGTCGTCTCGCGCGTCGCGGCGATGACCGGTTCGGTGTGGTCCAGCTTCCACCCGCGCTTCAGCAGCAGGCGCCGGCCCCGGTCGCCGGTGCCGAACGCCCCCACCGTGATGCGGATGAACAGGCGCAGGTACTCGCGCGGGTGCGCCTGCGACGCCTCGGCCTCGGCCAGCAGGGCGTCCAGGCGGTCCATGACGCGCCGCCGCTCCAGGTCGATCATCGCCAGCAGGATCGACTCCATGCTGGGAAAGTACTGGTACAGCGTGCCGATGGAGAAGCCCGCCCGCTCCGCCACCCGGTTGGTGGTCAGGCGCTTCTCATCCTCCGTATCCAGAATCTGAACGGTCGCCTCGAAAATCGTCAGGACGGTCTTCCACGCGCGCGCCTGGCTCGGCCTTTTTCGCATGGGATCAACGGGTTGCGGATCGGTTTCGGACATGGCGGCGGGTCCGGGGAATGCGAGTTGGGAAACCGAGCATCCCTCAGTATCGTCATTCCGTCCACACGGCCCGTCCACACGCCCCGCCCACAGACCAGGGAGGAAGAAGCATGCCGACCCTCACCGTCCGCCGCCCCATGATCGACGTGGCGTCCCTGGAGATGCCCGACGCGTGGCTGGGCGGCGACGCCTTCCGCACCCAGGTGTTCAACGCGCTGTCCATGATGTTCCCGGTGGGCGAGCAGTACTTCATCGATTCCGTGCGCGAGGGCCTGCCCCTCGTCCAGGACCCGGAGCTGCGCGAGGACACCCGCCGCTTCATCGCGCAGGAGGCGATGCACAGCGGCCTGCACCGCGCCTTCAACGCCCGGCTGGAGCAGCGCGGCCTGCGCAACCGGGTG
>NZ_DASPMG010000009.1:0-20069 GCF_035627195.1 Azospirillum sp. | reverse complement strand
GGGGTCGGTTGAGGATACGGGTAAAAAGTAGTCACAAGGGATCAGAGTCAGCCTTCCGGACGCGCTTGGCAATCTCTCCGACACGAGTGCGTGAAGCCCTGCCCGCGATTTTCCGGTGAATCTGACGAATGCTGAGGTCGGTGACGGCGGCGAGCGCCTCGATCTCGGCAATGACGTGCGGCGACGTCGGCGGCCGCCCCAGGCGTTTGCCCCGAACCGCCGCCGCCTTCATGCCGGCGCTGACGCGCTCGCTGATCAGCGCCGATTCCAACTCCGCCAGGGCGGCAATGATGGTGAACATCGCCCGACCCATCGGGCTGTCGGTGTCGATCTGGTCCTGCACGCTGATGAAGCGGACCCCGAGATGGCCGAACTCCTCGAGCGCGGCCAGCAGGTGCCGCGTGCTGCGGGCGAAGCGATCGAATTTCCACACCAGAACGCAGTCGTACTCCCGATTTCGCACCGCGGTCATCAGAGCGCTCAACTGGGGCCGGCCCTGCTTGCGGCCGGAGACGGCCACGTCGCAATACTCCCCCTCGATCGCCAGCCCTGCTCGCGCGGCATAGACCCGCAGGCCGTCGTATTGGAGATCCGGTTTCTGCTCGGCGGTCGAGACGCGCAGATACAAAGCCGTCCGAGGCACTGCGGGCATGGTGGGGCGCCGCTCCGTCCGTTGGCGCTCGTCCGCAAAGGTATTCTTTTCTGGACAGGAAATCGACAGGCCCTATCCCCTTGACCGCGTGAGCCTTTCCCCGCCGCCGCGGCAGACCCTTTTCCGGACACCCCATGACCGCCCTCGACCGCACCGCCTACCCGCGTCCTGGTGACCGGCTGACCCGCGAGGAGCTCGAGGCACGCTCCGACCTGAGCGACGCCGATCACGCCTTCGTTCGGACAGCGGCGCGCGGCGACGCGGGGCGCCTGACCCTCGCGGCCCTTCTGAAGACCCGCCAGGCTTTTGGCCTGTTCCTTTCTCCTTCGGATCTTCCGGCGGCGGCTCTGTCCCACATGGCGGCCCAACTGGCGATGCCCGCTCCGTCGCCGCTGATCACAGACAAGCAGGCGCTCCACCGCTACAGAACCGCCATTCGCTACAGAACCGCCATTCGCGCCCACCTCGGCTTGACCGCCTTTTCCCAGGCGGGCGAGGGCGTGGTCACGGCGGCGGTTCTGGCCGCCGCCGAGACGATGAGCGACCCGGCGGACCTGATCAACCGGGCCATCGAGGCGTTGCGCGAGGCCAACATCGACCTGCCGGCCTTCAGCACCTTGGACCGAATGGCCAACCATCTGCGCACCCAGGTCCATGAGCGCCTCTATGCCCAGGTGGTGGCCCGTTTGTCGGAAGAAAACGTCCGTGCGCTGGACGCGCTGCTGACACTGCCGCCGGACGCCACCACCACGGCCTTCAACCGGTTGAAGCACACGCCGGGACCGGCGCGGCCGGAAACGCTCAAGGTCTGGACGGAACGCCTCGCCTGGCTGGATGGGCTGATCGATCCCGCTCCGATCCTGGCCGGGGTGTCCCATACCAAGCTCCGACAATTCGCCGCCGAGGCCGCCGTGCTGGAGGTGAGCGACCTGCTCGACATGGGGCGAAACGGCAAGCGCTATACCCTGTTGCTGGCCCTGATCCGGCAGGCGCAAACCCGCGGCCGCGACGAGCTGGTCGAGATGCTCCTGACCCGCCTCCGGCGGACGCGGACGGCGGCGCGGGAGAAACTCGAGGCGTTGCGCGACCAGCACCGCGCCCTGGAGGAGTCCCTGATCGCGGTTTTTGGGCAGGTCCTCGTCACCGCAAAGGTCGAGGAGCCGGATGAGGCCATCGGTCGGCGGATCCGAGCCCTGCTGTCGGCCCAAGGGGGCGTCGAGGTCCTGGCGCGGCAATGCGAAACGGTTTCCGCCTGGCACGGCAACAACGATCTGCCGTTGCTCTGGCCCATTCACGCCAAAACCCGTGCCCTGCTGTTCGGCTTGCTGGAGCGGCTGGACATCCGCTCGGCCACCCAGGACCACAGCCTGATCGACGCCTTGAAGCGGGTCATCGATCACCGGCACGCGCGCCGGGACGAGGTGGTCGGCGCCATCGATCTGGGCTTTGCCTCGGCGCGCTGGCAAAGCTTTGTGCGCAAACATCACAAGGACGGCCGCGCCGTCGACCGCCGCTCCTTCGAGATCTGCGTCTTCCTCCACGTGGCCGACGCCCTGCAGACCGGCGACCTCTACGTCGTCGGCTCGGAAACCTTCGCCGACTACCGCGAGCAGCTCCTGCCCTGGTCGGAGTGTCAGCCCCGCCTGGCCGCTTACTGCGCCGCCCTCGGGATGCCGGAGACGGGCGAGGCCTTTGTCGCCCGTCTCCAGGACCAGCTCAGCGCCCTGGCCAGCAGCGTGGACGCGGGCTTCCCCAGCAACACCGAACTGACTTTGGATGCCGATGGCGTGCCACATCTGAGGCAGCAGCGGGCGGCCGGTCCCCCGGAAGGCCTGGCCGCGTTCGAGCAGGAAATCCGCGACCGGATGCCCGAACGCCATCTGCTCGACATCCTCAAGGGCACCGAGCATTGGTCCGGCTACACCCGCCACTTCGGGCCACCGTCGGGGGCCGACCCGAAGCTCGCCAACGCCGTCCAGCGCTATCTCCTGACCGTCTTCGGCTATGGCTGCAATCTCGGCCCGACCCAGACCGCCCGCCACGCGCCCGGCCTCGCCACCGCGCAGACGCTACGCCGGATCAATGCTCAGCACATCAACGCCAGCAAGCTGGAAGCGGCGATGGCCGACGTCATCGGCGCCTACGCCCGCTTCTCCCTGCCCAAGCACTGGGGCCAGGGGCAGGCGGCCATCGCTGATGGCACCTATGTTCCCTTGCGGGAAAACAACTTGCTCGGCTCCCGGCACATCCGCTACGGCGGGTACGGGGGTATCGCCTATCACCACATCGCCGACAGCTACATCGCGTTGTTCACCAGCTTCATCCCCTGCGGGGTGTGGGAGGCCGTCCACATCCTCGACGGCCTGCTGAGGAACCGCTCGTCCCTTCAGCCCGACACGCTTCACGCCGATACCCATGGCCAGAGCGAAACCGTTTTCGGCCTCAGCCGGCTGCTGGGCATCACCCTGATGCCGCGAATGCGCACGTGGTCGGACGTGGTGTTTTACCGTCCCACCAGGTCGGCCACGTACGAGCATATCGACCCGCTGTTCAGCGGCGACATCGAGTGGCCGCTGATCGCCACCCATTGGCGCGACGTGATGCAAGTGGCGCTCTCGATCCAGGCGGGCCGGGTGCTGCCGTCGATGCTGCTGCGCAAGCTGGGAACGCACAACCGGAAGAGCCGTCTTCATCGTGCCTTCCGAGAACTCGGCCGGGTCGAGCGCACGTTGTTTCTGCTGCGCTATATCTCCAGCCCCGAGGTCCGGCGCGGCATCCGGGCGGAAACCACCAAGGTCGAAGCCTTCAACGACTTTCTCGACTGGGTTTCCTTCGGCGGGCCGGTGATCAAGAGCGGCGATCCGCTCGAGCAGGAAAAGCAGCTCAAGTACGCCAGCCTGGTGGCCAACACGATCATGCTGAGCAATGTCGCCGATCTGACCGAGGTCCTGGCGGCCATGGCCGACGACGGCCACCCGGTCACGCCGGAACTCGTGGCCCGCCTCAGCCCCTACAGCCGCGAGCATATCCGCCGGTTTGGCCAGTACGTCCTCGACATGACCAGTCTGCCCACGCCTCTCAACCCGGCACCTCTCCCCTTCGAGGCCGCCTTGTGACTACTTTTTACACGTATCCTCAACCGACCCCCTCGACGCCGCCGCCCTCACCTTGAGTCAGGTCTGCGCCTTGGTGCTCGACGGCACCGTCACCGACAGCGATCTCCGGGCGGCGGTCTTCGCCACCGTGCCTCAGGCCGCTCTGGAAGCCGCCGTCGCCCAGGTCGACAGCCTGACCCGACCGCCGGACGACCCCTATTTTGATGAATTGCTGGCCCAGCATCGCGCCATTCGGCGCTTCCTGCCGCATTTCGCACGCATCGTGGGGCTGGGGGCCATGCCCGCCGGTCAGCCGGTGCTGAAGGCCCTGCAACACTTCCGAAAGGTTGAGGACGGGGGAGGACGCCGGAAGGAGTGGCCCACCGAATTCGTCCCGAAGTCCTGGGAACGCCGGGTGACCCGCGATGGAATCATCGACCGGCGCGCCTGGACCCTGTGTCTGGTCGACCGGTTGCGCGGGGCGCTCCGGCGCCGGGATATCTTCGCCGCGCCCAGTCTGCGTTTCGCCGATCCCCGCATCGGCCTGTTGGACGGCACCGCCTGGGAGGTCGCGCGACCAACCGTGTGCCGGACGCTGGACAAGTCCCACAACGCGGTCGAGGAAATCGGGCGCCTGTGCGAACGGCTCGATCAGGCGTTCCGATCAGTCACCGACAACCTGCCACGGAACACTAGCCTTCGCTTGAACCGGAACGGCGATGACGACGAACTGGTGCTCACCGGGCTCGACCGCCTGGAGGAACCCGCCAGTCTCGCCGCCCTGCGGGAAGCCGTCACGGCGCGCCTGCCGCGGGTCGACCTGCCGGAGTTGCTGCTGGAGATCGACGCCCGCACCGGCTTCGCCGGCGCGTTCACGCACGCCAGCGAAGCGGAAGCGAGAGCCCAGGATTTGACGACAACCCTGTGCGCCGTCCTGCTGGCCGAGGCGTGCAACACCGGCCTGGAGCCGCTGGTGCGCCCCGATGCCCCGTCGTTGCGGCGATCTCGGATGAGTTGGGTCCGCCAGAACTACCTGCGCGCCGAAACCCTGACCCAGGCCAACGCCCGGCTGGTGGCGGCCCAGAATGGCATCGATCTGGCACGGCGTTGGGGCGGCGGGGATGTCGCCTCCGCCGATGGGCTGCGCTTTGTCGTGCCGGTGCGCACCATTCACGCCGGCCCCAACCCCAAATACTTCGGCCCCGAACGCGGCGTTACCTATTACAACCTCGTTTCCGACCAGTTCACCGGCCTCAACGCCATCACCGTGCCGGGCACCCTGCGGGACAGTTTGGTGCTGCTCAGCGTCGTGCTGGAACAGGAAACCGCGTTGGAGCCGACCGAGATCATGACCGACACCGGCGCTTACACGGACGTGATCTTCGGCATCTTCTGGCTGCTCGGTTACCAGTTCAGCCCCCGGATCGCCGACATCGGCGGCGCCCGGTTCTGGCGGATCGACCCCGCCGCCGACTACGGTCCCCTCGACAAGCTGGCCGCGCACAAAGTGAAGACGGGCCTGATTGCCGAGCATTGGGACGACCTGCTGCGCTTGGCCGGTTCGCTCAAGCTGGGCCTCGTGCAGGCCGGCGGGTTGATCCGGACGCTTCAGACCAACGAGCGGCCGACGCGGCTGGCACGGGCGCTGGAGGAGCTCGGCCGGATCATCAAGACCCTCTACCTGCTGGCCTACATCGACGACGAAGCCTACCGCCGTCGCATTCTCAACCAACTCAATCGCGGTGAAGGTCGCCATCAACTCGCCCGTGCCGTCTTCCACGGCAAGCGGGGCGAGTTGCGGCAACGCTACCGCGAGGGCCAGGAGGACCAACTCGGCGCCCTTGGGCTGGTGGTCAACGCCATCATCCTGTGGAACACGCTCTACATGGACGCGGCACTCGACCAACTGCGAGCCGAAGGGTTCGATGTCCGCGACGAGGACGTGGCGCGGCTGTCGCCGCTCGGCTATGAGCACATCAACATGCTCGGCCGCTACGCCTTCACCCTGCCCGAGCCAGTAGCCCGTGGCGAACTGAGGCCGTTGCGCAATCCGGCGGCGTTATCCGACGAGGATGCCTGAATCGGAGTTTCTGTTCCGCTGCTACTCAGAGCCCTTTTCCGCCGTCAGCGCCTTGCCGCCGCTGGCTTTCCACCGCGCCAGGTGGGAGGGGCCATTCCGCAAATCGGCGGCGCCCTCGCGGACCTCCAGAAGGGCGCCGAGCAGCGTCGCCTCGTCCCAGCCATCGAGGGCCGGAGTCCTTCCAGGATGGCGAAACCCTGTGGAACGCCGCCCAGCGGGCCGAGCAGGCTGGTTAAGGCTCGTGCACGACCAGGAACCGAATACAGTCATGTTGCAACGACAACCCCGACGTAAGGGCTTCGGCGATTGTCGCCCGCGCCACCCCATCGTCAGCCGTTTCCGCCTTCGACCCACCGCAGGAACTGGCCGATGTGAAGGCCGCGCCCGAATCCGCCCAACAATTCGGGCGTGCGCCGATCGGCCTCCTGCGTGTCGGCTGGCCAATTGCTGGCAATAGCCCGCAGACGCGGCAGGTCCATGATGCGGCTGGCGAGTGGCGACGCTTCCAAACGATCGATCTCGGCCACCAAATCATCACGCCGCAGGGTCAGCCGATGAAACCACTGCGCTGCTTGCCGGCCATGTTCTCGGCTATCGACCACGTCTGTGGGCAGCCGATCGGCGAAAACCCGCCGGGCAAAGGAGCGCGGCACTCCGTCCCGCTGCCACAGTTCGGGGGGAATGGCGAGACAGAACTCGACGAGTCGCCGGTCGCCGAGCGGATCCCGCTGTTCCAAACCGTTGACGCGCGGCAAGGCCGCCAGCATGGGTCTTTGGGCCCAGGTTCGCTCCAGGAATTTGTGGCGCAACCGTGTATCAGGGGTCGGTGCATCCGAGACGAAGCGCTTCGAATCGAAGATGTCGTCGGCGCCGATTTCAGCAGCGAACGAGGGGGCGATGACGGAGAAGTCCTCCCATCGATCTGGCTTGCGGCCACGCAGACGCTGGATCGCGCGCTGGATTCCGGGCGGCAGGAGAGGTGCGATCAACTCCTGCCGCAGTCGCCGGGACACGCTCTCGCCATTTCGCCAGATACCATGGATTTGCCGCATCAATTCCGGCACGTTACCCGAGACCGCCAGATCGGCGAGCAGCGCATTGCATCGCCAACTGAGTGTCATGTTGCCGGACAGCCCGCTCAACACCACGTTCCCGCCAAGCTCCCGCACCTTCTGGACGCTTGGCATAAAGCAGCCATAGTTCGGAAGGTTGCGTATGGGCAATCCAAATGCCCAGAACAAGCGCATCGGGTCGATTTCGTCGGCCGTCAACCCGCCCGCCGGTGTTCGGTGAGCGACCATGTTGGGATACCGGCGGGCAACCGCTTCGGCCAACGGCCATTCGTCGTAGATCAGCCCCTTCTGGGGAGGTGGCAGCGGCGCGCTCGGATCTGGAACGACGGTGACCGTGTGCAACGCCGCGGGCGCAACGAGACGCGCAGCCGTGGACGCCACAGCCGTAGAATCGAGCCCGCCTGACAGGTGGCACACCACGGGACCGGCGGCACGCAACTGCGCCGCGACCACCCGGTCGAGCAGTTCGCGTGCCGCCTCCACATACTCTTCGTCGCTCTGGTAGCGGATTCGCCGGTTCCAGTCCGGGCGCCAGTAGCGGCCGCCCTGGACCCCATTCTCCGTCCAGACCAACCACCCGGCCGCCGGCAGGCGGCCGGTTCCGCAGTACATCGTCGCTCCCGATGGGATATGGCGGTTGAGCAGCAGATGAGCAACAGATCGCAGATCCACCTCACGCGGTCCGTCGATCAACGCCTGCACGGCGTTCACGGAGGTGGCGAAGACAATCCCGTGCGGTGTTGTGTGATGGTAGATGGTCCTGCCGCCGACCGCGTCACAGGCTAGGAACAGGCGCTGCCGCTCATGGTCCCACGCGGCGAACGCAAAATCACCTAACAGCCGGGCACTGGCATCCTCACCCCAGCGTTCCAAGGCCGTCATGACGAGCCGGCTGTCGGGCAGGCCGCTCGGTGCGCTTCCCAGCCCCAGTTCGGCGATCAGGTCGTCGCGGTTGTCGATTCGGCCGTCGAAGACGAACACCGATCGTCCGCCTGCGAAGCAGCCCGGAAGCCGTTCGCGCCGATCTTCCGGTGTTACGATCCCTTGGGTATGCGCCAGCACGAGCCCCTCGCCCTGCCATAGGCGAGGCTTGGCCGTGCCGTGAGTTGCCGCGATCACAGACAGGCGACGCGCGGTACCTTCAGCGATCGCCTCACCTGATCGATCGACGATCCCGACAAAAAACGACACAACGCCAACTCACGATACGTTCGGATTGACGTAACTGTCCGACGGCGTGTAAGTCTTGGAGTTTGACGTTGATGGCACCGAGTCGCAGACTTGCAATTTCGGCGTTCGCCATTTCTTCTTCTTCTTCAAGCACCTGCTCTCCGTTGTCCGCAAAGCGACATCGTCGTTAGAATTCGTCATGGGGCGCAATCCTTTTTGTCAGTCGTTTCTGGCTTTTATACCACGGCCTTTGATTGTCCAGTCGGTGCTCTTTCATCCAGAAACCATCTCAGAGATATCCAAGCCTGAGCATGACGGCGCCATGGTCATGCTGAATGCGGGCTGCTTGCTCGCCCGATAGCACCGCCCGCCAACCGCCCGCCTCGCCACGGCGGAAGAACCGCTCCATGTGCAACGGCTTCTCACCGAAGCCTTGCTTCTCTTCCTCGATGCGCAGGCGCTCGAAGGCGGTTGCCTCGACGGCTGCGGCGACCGCTTCCGGTTCAGCATCCCAGCCCAGGAATTCCGCCACTTCGGCGAGAACGGCCGGCATGTCGGCCACCATATCTTCGTAGCGCACGGGAAGCACGCGAATGCCGGGGGCATCGAGCCAGCTTTCCACATGCCGGTGCCAACTCACCCAGTGATAGTCCATCTGCCTCCACACGGACCCTCTTTCATGTGGCGGGGAGCTCATGAAGGCAATGGCTCGGTCCAGGGAAGCGCCCTGGTGGTGGGATAGCGCGACGGCCACATCCCGCGGATCGCGAACGATATACACGGCGCCCAGCGTCACGGCCGGCGGGAACAGCGGCTCGCCAGCCGGGGTGAGAATCCACGGCTCGTGCACCTTGCGCAGCATCGGTTCGGGAGCCTCGCTGCTCAGCGTTTCGAAGACGCGCGGGCGCAAGGTTTCGATCTCCGCCGCGTTCAGATCCGACGACTCCACTCCCAATACCTCGTCGAACACGGCGCGAAGGCCCGACACTGTCGCCCATCCGGCAAATTCGGCAAAATCCACCGGCTTGCCGTGACGCAATGCCCACAGTGCCAGCCGCATCCACGTGTTGCCGGACTTAGGGTAGGAGGCGAGCCAGTAATAGCCGCTCATGCCCGGCCTCCGGCATCGCTTCCTTGGCGGGCGGCGAGGGCCGCCACCTGCGCGTCGAGGTCGCCCAGCCCCATCCGGCGCCATAGCCGGTATGACGGCGCCGCTGCCGCGATTTGCGTCAGAAGATGGAACAGCCGTGCGGGGGAGAGCAGACGCCGCATCGTCCGGCACCGATAGATGTCCACCTCCAGGCTTTGCACCGCCGTTGCCGGGTTCAGACGTTCGGCTCCCTCCTGGCTGGGCAGGCGCGCCTCCTCCAGGCGGTAGATGGCGGCGAGCGGCAGCGGCTCAGCCTGGAACCGGCCGTCCAGCGGCACGTGGTATTTGTCCAGCTCGGCTCGGCTGCGCTCCAGCCCCTTGCGGGGCAGGGCGAAGGCGTTCATCACATCGCCCCACAGCTTGATCCTTGGAAAGGACGGCAGCACCAGCGGCCCGCCGGGCGCCTCCACGTCCACCACCGTCACGTCGTCCGCCAGCACCGGGTAGCCTTGTCGGTGGAAGGCGGCGGCCAGCGTGGACTTCCCCGCACCGGACACGCCGGAGAAGGCGACGGCGCGTCCGCCGATTGCTACGCAACTGGCGTGCAGCGGCAGCAGGCCGCGCTGGGCGCAGAGAATGCCAAAGACAGTCCCCAGCAGGAAGACACGCACGTCCGGTGCCGCCGCGTCCATCTCCGTCCGCACGGTCACCGTATGGCCGCCTTCCACCAGATAGGCGGCGACACCGGAGACGGCGAACCGGCAGGTGCCGTCCGCCCCCACTTGCAGCAACGGGCCGTCGATGACCGGCGCATCCAAGCGGTCCGGCACCTCTCCAAGGCGGATCGCCACGTCTGGAGCGCGGTCATCGCCAGTCCAGGGCAGAAGATCGGGCATCGGCAGGTCGGAAACGACCTTGAGCCCGCATAGTGTGTGGACAGTGGTCATGGCGAAAACGTCGTGATTGCAGTGAAGCGCTTCATGCCGTTGGCACCGGTCACGACCACACCACCGCAGATGGCCCAGGCGTGGGCCTCTATGGCGCCGCCAAGCTTCTTGGATACACCGAATCGAACGACCACTGGAAGTTGGCGGCGGCGCAGCATGACGGTGCAGGCCATGGCCTGTTGCAGGCACACGGCACGGAACGGCATGTGACGCGCAACGCGCAGAATGGCCCGGCCCAGAGCCGTCGCTAGCATGACATCTTCCGATGCTGCCCCCGACAACCCTGGATCGGCGTCGCCGCCGGTTACCGTGCGCAGCCCGGACAAGCACATGGCCGTCTTGAAGGGCAGCACGGCCAACAGAACGCGCACCATCGTCAACGCGATGACCGCCTCAAGCAGCAAATGCCGCTCCGCGCCTGGAAGTGCCAGAAAGCGCCGCAAATGCCGCATCAGCATAGATCCACCAATCCGTTGGCCGCCATCTCGGACAGCAGGGCACGCACCTCTCGTTCGATGACGGTCGGATCGCCATCGTACTCGTCAGCAAGTCGGGCGACCAGAGCTTCGACAGCGATGGGCCGCTCGATGTGCTTCCAGACATCGCTGCCGGTATCGTTAAGACCGACATAGTGGGCTTGGTCCAAGGTCATGAGAACCATCTCTCCATCCACCTTGGCGAAGAGAACGTCGCTTCGACGGCATACCTGAGTGTGGTTGTGGAAAGATGGGGTGGTGTCGTTGATCATGAAGAATACTCTGGGCACCGTCAAGTTGATGGGACGAGTTTTGCGCCGAGACGAGCGAAGGGTATGGCGTCCGAGCGGGGAGGCGTTCACGCCGCCAGACGAGCACCAGCGATGTCAGCCCAAGCCTCGAACGCTTGGGCGCGGGCGGCGTGGAACAGGTTGGCGATCGGATCGTGAATGGACAGGAAGCGCTGAACGTGCCGGGGGGACTGGAACCGCTTCCTCTGCCGCTCGCGTCGTCGGGTCGGCTGATGCGAATTCTCGGCCCGGTTGTTGAGGCCCTTGTGCTGGCGGTGCTCGCCGCCGAGCGTCAACTCCCGCTTGGCGGCGGCATAGGACTTCAGCTGGTCGGTGACCAGCACGCGCGGAGCCCGGCCCTGCTGTTTCAGCAGCTTCCGCAGCAAACGCTCGGCCGCCTTGGCATCCCGGCGGCTCTGGACCAGGACGTCGAGGACGAAGCCGTCCTGATCGACGGCGCGCCACAGGTAGTGCTTCCTCCCGGCGATGGTCAGGACGACCTCATCAAGGTGCCACTTGTCGCCCCGACGGGGCGCCCGTCGGCGCATCCGATCGGCGATCTCGCGGCCGAACTTCAGGCTCCACTGCCGCACCGTCTCGTAACTGACCGTAATGCCGCGCGCCGCCAGCAGCTCCTCGACCATCCGCAGGCTCAACGGAAAACGGAAGTACAGCCACACCGCCGTGGCGATGATCTCGGCGGGAAAGCGGTAACCGGCGTAGCGGGGATCGGGGCGCGTCGTCATGAAACCCTATACCCCGGCTTCCACGGGCCAACCACCACCAACTTGACGGTGCCCATGGACATGAAGGGACCCGTGCCATACCCCTGTTCGAAGGCCGCGCGGAGGTCGAAAAAATCACCGTTACATGTTGCACGCCGGGGAAATCGAAAGTCTTTTCAAAGGGTTGATCCAAGAGGACGGTTGCATCGCCGTTTCAGGATGTTTCACGATGCTGCGGTCGGTTGCGTCGGTCATTTCCACCGATCCGATCATTGAGAGGAGAGAAGGCGTCACCCGCCGGGCGTTTCGGCTTGCGGTGGATTGAGGCGGCGGATCGTGCCGCCGGCCCGGTCGGCGATGGCTTTGACCGTCGTGAAATGGGCAAGGCCATCCCAATGCTGGAGAGCCTCGGACCAGCGCAGCTTGAGGCCGCGCAGAGCCCGCCGGATCTCCGGTTCAGGGCTGTTGGGGAAGGTGACGATCAGGGGCTCGCGGTCGGCGGTCACCGCCTTTTCCGCCGTCAGCGCCTTGCCGCCGCTGGCTTTCCACCGCGCCAGGTGGGAGGGGCCATTCCGCAAATCGGCGGCGCCCTCGCGGACCTCCAGAAGGGCGCCGAGCAGTGTCGCCTCGTCCCAGCCATCGAGGCCCGCCTTGATCACCAGTCCGCCCAACTGGATTTTCCGTCGTGTCTCGGCCTTGCGCTGGGCCTCGCGGACCTTTGCCTCCTCCGAAGCGAGGCGGACGCCGCGCAGGTCGTGCAGCCGCTTGCGCAAGGCCACCAGATAGGCCTGGTCCTCGACGGTCCGGGTTCGGGCCGGGATGTCATTGATCTTGGCGATCCGCTCTTGCACGACGCTGATGGTGGTCAGCGAGCCCGGCGCGGGCCGGGCCTCGGCGGTTTCATCAGGCGATGGGGGTGCTGGCTCGACCATCGGGCGCTCCTTCCGCTAGCCACACCAGGGTATGGCGATTGAGGGAAGATCGTCCATGGGAATTCGCGCCACAGGGTGGAGAAGTGTGGAGATGGCAATCTAAAACTGGTGGAGCCATCACGCACCATCGCCGACGCCGGGTGCTGGCACGGAACGGTAACAGCCGCGATATATGTTTTGCTAACGCAAAACATCGCGATAAGATGGCGGCGCCTAAAGGTGCGGCATGGCGACATCCTATTGCTCCGTCCAAATTGTTCATGGGGCGACCGGCTCCTCGGCGGTCGGTCTGTCGGCCTACATCGCCCGCACCTCGCGGGTCGATGCCCACACCGGTGAGACGTTCGATTTCCGTCAGGGCCGCGAAGACCTGATCCATCATGCCGTCCTGATGGCGGGAGGGCCGGAGTCCTTCCAGGATGGCGAAACCCTGTGGAACGCCGCCCAGCGGGCCGAGATCGTCACCGACCGCAAGACGGGGGACGTGCGCTACCGATCCGGCGCGCAGGTCGCCCGGCACGTGGTGATGTCGCTGCCGTGGGAGGACGATCTCTCCGATACCCAGCGCGTCGCGCTGGCCCGCTCCTTCGCCGAGACGCACTGGGTGGGGCGCGGTGTGGCGGTCGAGATGGCCGTGCATCGCTACGGCTCGGAGTTCGACCCCGACAACCCCAAGGACGCCGATGCCCAGAGGGCGCTGGAGGTCATCCGGTCCCTGGGTCTCGACGTGATTCGGATCGAGGCGGGCCGGACGGTTCCCGTTCTGGAGGGGCCGCACGTGATCGAGACGGTTCTGGAGGGCGGTGGCCGGCGCTGGCGCATGTATCAGCCGCACGCCCATTTCCTGATTTCCACCCGGCACCTTGGACCGGAGGGATTCACCACCAAGGCCACCGACCTCAACCCCCGCTTCGCGCGCGGGCGCGGGGCCGGCAGCCGGGGCTACATCGCCGAGCAGGACCTCTGGCACGAACGCTGGCGGGCTCATCAGGAAACCTTCTTCCGCGTCCATGGCCTGTCCCTGGCGGTGGCGCCCGACAAGGCGGTGCCGGAAACCAAGATGGGCAAGGCGCGGTCGGTGCGCAGTGGGGCGGTGGTCGAGAACCGCACCCGCGACGCCGAATGCCAGGCGGCGATGATGGAGCCCGCCGAGATCCTGGCGGCGGTCACCCGCCACAAGGCCGTGTTCACCCGCCGCGACATGGAACGGGTGATGGCGGTCAACGGCATCTTCGGCGCCGAGCGCGACGAACTGGTGGCGGCGGTGCTGGCCGACGCCGAGGCGTTGCGGCTGCACGACGGCGACACCGGGGAGGCGGCCGAGGTCTTCACCACCCGCTCGGTCCGGCGCCAGGAGCGCGAGATTCTGGAGCGTCTGGCGGCGATCCACGCCCGCCGGCACGCCGTGGCGCCGGCGGCGGTAACGGCCGCCGCGGCCGCGCGGTCGATGGACGGCGAGCAGCTCCATGCCTTCCGCCGGGCGGTGGGAGCGGAAGGCCTGGTGATCGTCCAGGGCGACGCCGGCACCGGCAAGAGCTACGCCATGGGCGCGGTGCGCGACGCCCACGAGCGCGCTGGCTACCGGGTGGTGGGCTGCGCTCCCACCAACACCGTGGCCGCCGATCTGCGCCGGGACGGCTTCCGCGAAGCCGACACCCTGCACGCCACCTTGTGGCGGCTGGAGCGCGGGCGGACGCGCTGGAGCCGGCGGACGGCGGTACTCGTCGACGAGGCGGCGATGGTCGATGCCGACCTTTACGACCGGCTGAGCCGTCAAGCGCTGGCCGCCGGGGCGAAGCTGGTGATCGTCGGCGACGACAAGCAGTTGCCCAGCGTGACGCGCGGTGGCCTCTACACCGAGGCGCGCCGACGCTTCGGGGCGGAACGTCTGACCACCGTGCGCCGGCAGGAGGTGGAGTGGCAGCGTCAGGCCACCCAGGACTTCGCCGCCGGGCGGGTGGCGGAGGCGCTGGGGGCCTACGCGGAGCGGGGCTTCGTCCACTGGACGGCGACGACGCAGGCGGCGCGGCTGGCGCTGGTGCGGCAGTGGGCGGCCGACAGCGCCGCCGATCCCGGCCGCAACCGCTTCGTCTACGCCGCCACCAACCGGGAGGTCGACGCCCTCAACCAGGCGCTCCGCGCCGTGCGGGAGATGCGTGGCGAGGTCGCTCCGGGGCGGGAGTTCAAGACGGTGCGCGGCGCCGTCCGGCTGGCGCCGGGCGACCGGGTGCAGATGCACGGCAACCGCAAGCGCGAGGGCATCCACAACGGCACGCTGGGCACGGTGGTGGGAATCGGGGGCGAGCAATTGACCGTGCGCTTCGACGCCGGGCACACGGCGGTGATCGACGCCCGGCATTTCCAGGAGTTCGGGCTGGGCTAGGGGTCCGAGTAGCAATGGAACAATAAGTCGGGTTCAGATCAGGGCCTCCTCCAGATCGGCGGTATTCCGCAGAGGCCGCAGTTCGCCGCGAGCCACGGGCTCCGGCAGGGTGAAGGCGTAGCGGCCAAGCATGTTGATGTGCTCGTAGCCCAGCGGCGTCAGGCGGGCGACATCCTCGTCGTGCACGGGAAAGTTTTCGGCGCGCAGCTGTCGCAAAGCCGCATCCATATAGATCGTGTTCCACAGGACGATCAGGTTGACCACCAGCCCCAGGGCGCCGAGTTGGTCCTCCTGGCCCTCGCGGTAGCGTTGGCGCAACTCGCCGCGGCGGCCGTGGAAGACGGCTCGGGCCAATTGATGACGTTGCTCCCCGCGGTTGAGCTGGATCAGAATGCGCCGCCGGTAGGCCTCGTCGTCAATGTAGGCCAGAAGGTAGTGGGTTTTGATGATGCGCCCGAGTTCCGCCAGCGCCTGGGCCAGCTTGGTTGGCCGGTCGTTGGTCTGCAGCGTGCGGATCAGCCCGGTCGCCGGGACCAGGCCGAGCTTCAACGACCCGGCCAGCCGCAGCAGGTCGTCCCAGTGCTGCTCGATCAGCGGCCGATTGATCTTGTGGGCCGCCAAGGCGTCGAGAGCGCCATAGTCGGCGCCGCCGTCCAGCCGCCAGAACCGGGCATCGCCGATGTCGGCCAGCCGGGGGCTGAACTGATAGCCAAGCAGCCAGAAGATGCCGAAGATGGTGTCGGTGTACGCCCCGGCATCGGTCATGATCTCGGTGGGGCGCAGATCGGTGGCCTGTTCCAGCACGACGCTGAGCAGCACCAGGCTGTCGCGCAGGGTGCCGGGCACGGTGATGGCGTTCAGCCCGGTGAACTGGTCGGAGACCAGATTGTAATAGGTGACGCCGCGTTCGGGGCCGAAGTACTTGGGGTTGGGGCCGGCGTGGATGGTGCGCACCGGCACCACGAAGCGCAAGCCGTCGGCCGAGGCGACGTCACCGCCTCCCCAACGGCGGGCCAGGTCGAGACCGTTCTGGGCGGCGACCAACCGGGCGTTGGCGCGAGTCAGCGTCTCGGCGCGCAGATAGTTCTGGCGCACCCAACCCAACCGGCCGCGCCGCAGGGCGGGATGGTCGGGTCGGATCAGCGGTTCCAGCCCGGTGTTGCAGGCCTCGGCCACCAGCACGGCGCACACGCTGGTGGTCAAGTCCTCCACGCGCGCCCCGCCTTCGCTGGCATGGGTGAAGTCGGCGGCGAAGCCGGTCCGGGCATGGATTTCCAGCAGGATCTCCGGCAGATCCACGCGCGGCAGCCGGGCCGCGACCGCCGCGCGCAGGGCTTTCAGGCTGGCCGGTTCGTCAAGCTTGTCGAGCGGGCTTACGGTCAGGTCGATGCCGGCGCCGTCGGGTTCGATCCGGACAGCGAGGTTGGTCGGCAGGTTGGTGGCGGTGGCCTGATAGCGGGCCTCCAGGCGTTCGGCCAGCCGGTTCAGTTCCTCGCCGGCCGTCGACGCCACGCCCAAGGTGCGGCAGACGGTGGGACGGGCGGCCTCCCAGGCGGCGCCCTCCAGCAGGCCTTGGCGCGGATCGCCATAGCGCAGGCTCGGGCTGGCGAACAGGTCGCGGCGGCGCAGGGCCTGGCGCAGCCGGTCGGCCAGACATAAAACGTAAGCCTTGGCATCGATGCCGCCGTCCTCGCGTCGCACCTCGCGCCGCCAGCTCGCGGGCACGAAGTCGACCGGCGCGCTGGCCGCCAGATGGCGGCGGTGGCCGCTGGCGCGCAGATGGGTGATGGCGTCGAGCACCGGTTGCCCGGCCGGAGCGGCGCCGAAATGGACGGCGTCCAGCACGGCGGGCAGGAATCGGCGCAGCCGCCGGTGCCGGTCGCGCAGTTCCTTGATGGAATGATCCTCGGGCACCGCCAAGGTGTCGACCTCGCCCAGGGCCTCCGCCAGCTGAAGGCGGGGCACAACGGCGAACGCCGCCGCCCGGACTTCGGCGTCGGGCACCGCGTCTTCCAGAAGAAACCGGCAGGCATCGCGCAGGATCAGCGCGGCGGCATCGAGATCACGCAGCGTGCGTAGCCGGGCTTTTTGCCGCGCCGCCTTGGCCTCGGCGAACAAGCGGGCGACCACGATCTCGAAGAGATCGAGGATGTCGTCCTGGGCGCTGGCCTCCAAGGAGCGAATAAAGGCCAGCAAGGTGGCGGTCCGCCGGGCGGGCGGCATGCGGGCCACCGCTTGGGCCTTGGCGGCGCCGGCCTGGCGCGCCAGGGCCAGCACCTTGCTGCGAGGCAGGCGGTCGAAGCTGGGCAGACCGAGAGCATACTGGCGGACTTCCTCCAGACGCGTCACCGCCCGCACCACCTCGGGGCCGCTCTGCAGGACCGGCCCCTGGCGCAGGCGGTCGAAGGGTGTTTGCCGCTCCCCTTCTTTCACCTCCAACAGGCGATCGAGCTGTTCCTGCAGGGCCGGCGTCACCGGGGCGCTGAGCAGACGCCACAGGCGCTGGTTGGCGCGCGCCCGGACGCGCGCGACCAGCCGTTCCAGCATCGACACGCCGGGCAGCAGGACCTTGTGGGCGACCAACCAGGCGGTGGCCCGGTCGAACAGCACGCTCGGCCGCTCGGTGCCCGTCCAGCACAAGGCGTGAAGCCAGCGCGCCAAACGGAAGTGGACCGAGGGGTCGCCGAACTCGCGATAGCCGTAGTGGCGGCGGATCTCGGCCATGTGATCCCATCGTGTCTCGCCCGTCCGATATCGCTCCAGGCAGCGGGGATCGGCGACCGCCAGCTGCGCCGCCAGGGTCTTGATCACCACCGGCGGGACGGCGGTCGGATCGTCGAGAAAGGTGCCGAGGAAGCGGACGGTCCCCAACTGGACGGCAAAGCCCAGCCGCACGTGATCGTAACGCCGGCGCCGGATCAACTCCCGGTCGCTGTCGTCGAGGTGAAAATACCGGGCCAGCTGATCCGGTGTTGGGTCGCCGGCATACTGGCCATAGCGTCGACGCTGCTCGTCGGTGAGAAAGGAAACCGGCACCGCGCTTACTCGTCCAGGCCCAGCAGTTTGCGGGCCTTGGCCTTTGGGGCGCCGCGACCATCGACATAAGCGTACAGGGTGCTCAGCGACATGCCGAGTTGCTCGGCCACCTCTCCCGCCGTGTTGGCGGGATCGGCCATCATCGCCATGGCGGTGCGCAGCTTGGCGCGCGTCATCGTCCGAGGCCGGCCGCCACAGCGGCCTCGGGCTCTGGCCGCCTTGAGGCCGGCCATGGTGCGCTCGTGAATGAGGTCGCGCTCGAATTCGGCCAGGGTGGCGAAGAGGCCGAAGACCAGACGGCCCGTCGGGCGGGTGGTGTCGATGTCGCCGGTGAGAGCCTTCAGGCCGATTCCCCGGCCGTGGAGGTCCTGCACGAGTTGGACCACATGGTGAAGCGAGCGGCCGATCCGATCGAGCTTCCAGACGACGAGGGCGTCGCCGGCGCGGGCGGCATCCAGAGCCCGACTCAGGCCGGGTCGTTCCGGCACGGCTCCGCCGCAGACATCCTGATAAATGCGCTGGCAGCCCGCCGCCTCCAGGGCATCGCGCTGGAGGTCGAGGCTCTGGTCCCCGGTGGAAACGCGCATATAGCCGATCAGCACGCGATCCTCCCGCTGGCGGTCTGCACAAACCTAAGCCGGCCAGGGTTTCGCGGCCATAGATTTGTGCATGAGTTTTTGCAGGGTTTGCATGACGGAAATCCAAGGGTCCGCGAACTCGGTCCGGAGCCTTCACAAAACGAGGGTTTGTTGCAATCCCCCTCCCTGCCTAAGCTGCCGCCGGCCGCCCCGGCGCCAGAGCGAAGGGGCCGGGATGATGCGGCGAGGATAGTGCCGATGGCGAAGACCACCGTGACTCTTTGGCTGCGCGTTGAGCGCAACAACAAGTTCGTGCGCGGCAAGCAACGGGTCCGGAGCGACATCGAAAGCCTGCTGGCGCGCCGCTACGGTATGAAGCGGTTGGACCGGGGCGCCTATGAGCTCACGATCGAATACGACGACCCCCCACAAGGCCTGGGGCTCGACGTGGAGGTGGATGAGCTGATCCAGGAAATGGCCTTCCTCGCCGACCTGCGGAACTGCTTCATCGAAACCGATGTCCGCGAGAACGGCACCGACCGGTACTGGTGACGGGTCTGAACCCGACTTATTGTTCCATTGCTACTCGGACCCCATCCTTCAGTGCAGTTCGCGAGCGGACCTTGACGATGGTGGTGGCTCCCGGCAGACGCACCTCGCCGGGAAACCGGCGCTGCCCGGTCAGCCAATCGGCCTCGCGGCTGACCCAGACCGTGCGTTCCTCGATCCGGCCATGGCCCTTGTCGAGATCGGTGACGGTCGTGACGATCTCATCAGGCGCGGTGGCGAAATACTCCTCGATCTCGGCGCGCAAGGTCGGTTGATTGGCCTTCACCGCCAGCAAGTAATCGGCCCCCGCGGCGGTAATCGCCGTGGCGATGGGCGCGGTGCAGGCGATGGCGTCGATCGACACCGTCGCTCCCGTCAGGCCGCCGTTGGTGGCCAGACGCGCCACGAGAAGGGGGATGGCGGTGGTTTCGTTGGATTTGTCGCTGACCGCTTCCTGCCCAAGCACGAGGCGGGCGGTAGTGGCGAAGGCGGATACGAGGTGCAAAGGGGCCTGGCCGGTGCTGCGGTCGTGGCTGCGCCGCGATGTCTTGCCGTCGATGGCGACGAAGTCGGGCCGATCCGGCCACGTCTGGCGCACCCAGGCGGTAAAGCAGGCGGAAAACAGGGCGAGGTCGATGCGGTTCATCAGCAAAGTCAGCCAGCGCCCGCCCGGCACGCCATGATGATACGGCAACATCTCCCGCAGGAATGGCAGGTGTGCTTCGCCCCAGGCGGCGATGTGGTCGTAATCGTCACAGTCCGCGATGGTGCCGCACACCACCAGAAGCAACACCTCCGGCAGAGGGTGCGCCACCCGCCACGGCTCGCGTGGGTCCTCGATCACGGCGAAATGGTCAAGCAGGGCACGAAGGCGCGACTTCTCGCCAAAGATCAGCGCAGGCTCCGACATGGGGGACTCCGAATCAGGGAGATCCAGAGAATCACGCCCAGAGCAACCCGTAAACCGTCGTTAACCTGAGTTCGGAGCCCTGC
>NZ_DASPMG010000008.1:0-3700 GCF_035627195.1 Azospirillum sp. | reverse complement strand
GCCCTGGCGTCGATGGATCTGCTGCTGGCGCCGAGCCGGGCCAGGGTTTCCGGCGCCAGCAGCAGATCCATCGACGCCAGGGCGGCGGCACAGCCCAGCGGGTTGGCGGTGAACGAATGCCCATGGGCGAACGCCCGGTCGAACGAGCCGTCGAGGAAGCCTTCGTAGATCGCCTCGGTCGTCACCGTGGCCGACAGCGGCAGGAAGCCGCCGGTCAACCCCTTGGACAGGCAGATCAGGTCCGGGGCGATGCCGGCGCGCAGACTGGCGAACAGGGCACCGGTGCGGCCGAAGCCGGTCATCACTTCGTCGAAGATCACGAGCGCGCCGGCCGCGCGCACCCGTTCCACCACGGCGCGCAGGAACGCGGGCCGCACCATGCGCATGCCGGCCGCCCCCTGCACCAGCGGTTCGGCGATGAAAGCGGCCACGTCATCGCCATGATCGGCCAGCCACGCGTCGAGCTTGGCCAGCGCCGCCGCCTCCTTGGCCTCCACCTCCGCGTCACCGTCCCAGGTGGCGGGATAATCCAGGTGCGAAACCTCGAACAGCAGATCGTGGAACGGCTCGTAAAAGCCGGAACTCTTGCCCACCGACATGGCGCCGAAGGTATCGCCGTGATAGGCGCCATCGAACGCCAGATAGCGACGGCGCCGGCCGTCGCCCCGGTTGCGCCAGAATTGGCGTGCCATCTTCATCGCCACCTCGACGGCGGTGGAGCCGTCGTCGGAGAAGAAGACGCGGGTCAGTCCCTCGGGCAGGATGCCGGCCAGCCGTGCGGCCAGGGTGGCGGCCGGGGCATGGGTGAAGTCGGCGAAGATCACCTGTTCCAGCGTCGCCGCCTGCCGGGCGATGGCCTCGACGATGGCCGGGTGGGCATGGCCGTGCAGGTTCACCCACCACGACGAAATGAGATCCAGGATTTCACGCCCGTCGGCAGTGAACAGGCTCACCCCCTCGGCCCGCACCACCGGGATCGGCTCGGGCGCGGTGGCGGCCTGGGTGAAAGGGTGCCACAGGTGGCGCCGGTCGAGTTCGACGATGTCTCGGCTCATGAAAACAGGCTCTCGAAAGCGGGAAGCTTGACCGCCACCTCGGCCACGGACTCCGGGGTCGCCGTCATCGGCGGCACCTCGGCCAGCACGCGGACGCCGCCGAAGTGTTCGATCGCGGCGCGGTTGTCGGCGTTGGCCGGGCCGTTCATCACCACCCCCGCCACCGGCAGATCGCGGCGCTTCAGCGCCTCCAGGCTCAACAATGTATGATTGATGGTACCCAGCGTCGAGCGCGCCACCAACACCACCGGCAACCGGAGATGGGCGATGAGGTCGATGATGAAGGCATCGTCGTTGAGCGGCACCAGCAGCCCCCCCGCCCCCTCCACCACCAGCGGCGCGGATGTCCGCGGCGGCTTGAAGTCGTCGAGCGACAGGCTCACCCCTTCGCGCCCGGCGGCCAGATGCGGCGACAGCGGCTCTTGGAGAGCGTGGGCCGGCGGATGCAGCCGCTCCGGCGCCGCTTCGGCGAGGCGGCCGACGGTAATGGTGTCGCCCTCGTCCTCGTTCAGCCCGGTCTGCACCGGCTTCCAATAATCCGCCCGCCACGCCCGCACCAGGCAAGCCGCGACGAAGGTCTTGCCGATGCCGGTATCGGTGCCGGTGACGAATACGCCTTTCATGCGGAAACTCCCTCGCGGCGAAACAGTCCGTAGGCGATGTGCCACGTCAAGGTGACGCCCTCCGGCCGCTCGAACGCCCGCAGCACCCGGCGCAAGGCCCCGGCGGGCAGTGGCCGATGACCGGGTACCGGCAAGCGGGCACCGATGCGCTTCAAGTCCTGAAGGAAGACCCGGCCGTTGGGATAGGGCCAGGACAGGCGTTCCTCGTCCACTTGGCCCCGGCCGCCCGGCGGCCAGACCTGCTGAATATCGTGGGCCGAACCGTAGCGCGGCATGCCGTCCTCCAGGCCCAGCTCGGCATGGGCCAAGCGCCACTCGATGAAGCTGTCGGCCGCCAGGGTGGCGAAGGCAAGATGGCCGCCCGGCCGCAGCAGGTCCACGAGCCGCGCCAGCGCCGGCACCGGGTCCTCGAACCACTGCACGGCAAGGCTGGAGACGACAAGGTCGAAGGAGGCCGACGGAAAGGTCGGCCGCTCGCCGTCCATCACCAGGAAGCGGGTGTCGGCGGGGTCTCCCAGGGTGGCGCGGCATTGCTCCACCATGGCGGGTGACAGGTCGGTGACGGTCCACGCCGCCGCCCCCAGCCGTTCCCGTAGCGCCTGGGTCAGGAAGCCGGTGCCGCAGCCGATCTCCAGCACGCGCGGCCGCGCCGGCCGAGGCAGCGCCGCCACGCGATCGGCCAGCCTGACGGCGACCGCCCGCTGCACGTCGGCGCCGGCCCCATAGGTGGCGGCGGCGGCACCGAAGGCGGCGGAGATTGCCTCCTTGCGGCTCAAGGGACCACCCCCTCGACGAAGGCGCGGATCAGCCCGGCGCACCACATGGGGTGGGTCAGCGGCAGCAGGTGCCCCCCCGCCGCCTGCCAGATCACGACGCCGAAGGCCATTTCGGCCATGCCCGGCGACACGACGGGATCTTCCGCCCCGGCCAGCGCCAGCAGCGGTCGGCCATCCAGAGCGGTGCGAGCGTCGAGGTCGCGCAGCCATTCCAGCCCTTCCAGAAGCCGGGCGTTATCGAAGCCGTGCGGCCGGGGCGCCGCCAGCCCGCAACGGCGGCGGAAGCCGTCGACCACGGCCTCGGGCTCGCGCGAGAAGCGGGCGATCATGCGGTCCAACACGCGCGGCGCCACGGCCGGCGCGTAATCGGGTCCCTCAATGAAGCGCGGAAAGCCGTTGATCGACACCATCCCCGCCCAGGCGAAGGGCTGGCGGGCCAACAACCACAGGACGCCCAGCGAATGCCCCACCGCCACCAGCGGCCGGTCGGCCGGCAGATCCGGCATCTGCGAGGAGCCGAAGAAGCCCAGGTCGACGGTAACCGCGTCATAATCCGGCAGGGCGGCGCGAAGGGCCTCCCACACCCGGTGGTCGAAGGCCCAGCCATGGACGAGGACGAGAAGGGGTTTGGTTCGTCTCATGCCTGCCCCGCCACCCGCGCCGCCGCGTCGATCAACTGGTTCACATCCTCGCCCGTGTGCGCCGCGCTCAGCGAGAAGCGGATACGGCTGGTGCCGGGCGGCACCGTGGGCGGCCGGATGGCGATGCCCAGAATACCGGCCTCCTCGAACTGCCGGCTGAGAGCCAGCGCCCGCGCCTCCGCCCCCACCAGGATCGGTACGATCTGGGTGGTGGACGCGCCGGTGTCGAGGCCCAGGTCGCGGCAGGCCGCGCGCAGCCGGTCGGCCTGGGCGTGAAGATGGCGGCGCTCGGACTCCAGCATCGGCACGAGGTCCAGCGCGGCGTCCATCGCCCCCAGCACCGCCGGCGGCAGGGCGGTGGCGTAAATGAAACCGGAACAGCGGTTGACGAGATAGTCGATCAACGCTTGCGAGCCGGCGATATAGGCGCCGAACCCGCCCAGCGCCTTGGAGAAGGTGCCCATGATGAGATCGACGCGGCCCGGCGCCTCGCCCGACAGCCCCATGCCGCGCGGCCCCAGTACGCCGGTGGCGTGGGCCTCGTCGATGTAGAGGAAGGCGTCATGGCGCTCGGCAAGGGCGGCCAGCGCCGGGATGTCCGCCCG
>NZ_DASPMG010000007.1:0-6978 GCF_035627195.1 Azospirillum sp. | reverse complement strand
GTGTTGCCCGAGAACATCTCGATGTGGCGCAGGATCGGCGCCACCGGCTTCACCACGATTTCCTCGGTGTCGAACACGCGGTCGACCATGATGCCGAAGGTGTAGGTGCCGACCTGGGTGACGACGATGAAGGTCTCGTCGCCGTCCTTCTTGGCGTTCTCCTCGTCTTCCAGGCGCAGCAGCGTCTGCAGGCTGACCAGCGGCAGCAGGCGGTTGCGCAGGCGCAGGACCGGCGTGCCCTTCAGGCGCTCGATCGTGTGCTCGCTGTCGCTTGCTGCGCGCACCAGCTCGACCACGCTGATCTGCGGGATGGCGAAGCGCTCGCCCGCGCACTCGACGATCAGGGCGGAGACGATGGCCAGGGTCAGCGGGATCTTGATGACGAAGGTCGAGCCCTTGCCCTGGACCGACTTGATCTCGATCGTGCCGCCGATCTTCTCGATGTTCGTCTTGACGACGTCCATGCCCACGCCACGGCCCGACACGCTGGTCACCTTGGTGGCGGTCGAGAAGCCGGGCTTCATGATGTACTGGATGATCTGCTGGTCGGACATGGCCGCCAGCTCGGCCTCCGACGCCATGCCGTTCTGGATGGCCTTCTGCTTGATCTTGTCGATCGCCAGGCCCTTACCGTCGTCCTGGATCTCGATGATGATGTGGCCGCCCTCGTGGTAGGCGTTCAGCGTGACGCGGCCGGTCTCCGGCTTGCCGGCGCGCAGGCGCTCGGCCGGGGTCTCCAGGCCGTGGTCGGCCGAGTTGCGCACCATGTGCGTGAGCGGATCCTTGATCAGCTCCAGCACCTGGCGGTCCAGCTCGGTGTCGGCGCCGAGCATCTGCAGGTCGATCTTCTTGTGCAGTTCGTGCGACAGGTCGCGCACCAGACGCGGCAGCTTGGCCCAGGCGTTGCCGATGGGCTGCATGCGCGTCTTCATGACGCCTTCCTGCAGCTCCGACGTCACGTGGTTCAGGCGCTGCAGAGGTGCCGCGAACTCGCTCTCCTTCTGCGAGCGCAGGATCTGGAGCAGCTGGTTGCGGGTCAGCACCAGCTCCGAGACCATGGTCATCAGGTTTTCGAGCAGGTCGACGTTGACGCGGATGGTCTGCGCGGCGACCGCCGATTCCTTGTTGCCGGCCTCGCGCACCTCGTCGTTGCTGCCGCCGCCGCCAGCGGACGCCGCCTGGGCGGCCGGGACCGGCATCTTGGAGGAGGCGGGCGCCGGCTCGGGCTCCGGCACGGCCAGTTCCTGGGAGGGCTCCGGATCCGGCTCCGGCGGGGCGACGGGGGTCAGCGCGGTGCTCGGCCCCGGGGCGGCGTTCCAGGCGGCCTCCAGCTCCTCCAGGGAGACGGAGGGGACCTCCACCTCTTCCTTCTTGGGCGCCGGCGGGGGCGGCGGGGGCGGCGCGGCCGCGGCGGGGGCGCCGCCGGTCAGCTTGCCTTCGGCGCAGTCGTTCAGGCGGATGATGAGGTCGTTGTCGTCGCCCGGCGGCTCGGCCTCGGTGGCCTCCAGCACGGCCAGCAGGCCCTTGATGGTGTCGAGCGCCTGCAGGATCAGCGACACGGCCGCGGGGTTGATGGTCAGCTCGCCGTCGCGGAACTTGCCCAGCACGTTCTCGGACGCGTGCGCCACCTTCTCCAGGCGCGGCAGGCCGAGGAAGCCGCAGGTTCCCTTGATCGTGTGGACCAAGCGGAAGATGTTCGACAACAGCTCGGGATTGTTGGGATTCTGCTCCAGCCGGACCAGCTCGACGTCGAGGACCGACAGGTTTTCGTTCGTTTCCGTCAGGAATTCACTGAGCAGATCATCCATGGCGTCTTCCCCAGGCCTTCATTTCTCAACCCCGGCCCTTGATTGCGACCGACGGCGCGCGGCTTCGAACGGCCGCAAACCGACCCTTCCAGCACGCCCGGAGCGTGTCAAACACTGATTAAAAGTGTCTTACTCGAAAGGACGGGACGCCGGTAGCCCCGCCGTGCCAAGAAGGACGGGCCACGTTGTCACAGGAGGACCCATGAAGGACGAGCAGCTGGCCCGTGAGGTGCGCGATGCGGTGGCGAAGCTGAACGAGGTGCTGGCCCGCGCCGCCCGCCACAATCTGGCGGTCACCCTGCGCACCACCGCCCACCAGACCACCGGCGGCGTCGAGCAGGTGGTGGTGGAGACGAAGATCTTCCGGCAGCTGTGAGCGCCGCCCCTGGAAGGTGCAGTTGTGTGTTGCGGTCCGGCTGAAGCGGTGTCACGCTGCCGCGACGGTGGATACCCCATTCGGCGAAAAGCTGACGTGGAGCTGCGGCCATGACCAAGTTCGTTGGATTGAAGAAGCCGGACTACGGCAGCCGGCAGACAGACCGGGTCTTCGAGGACAACAGCGGCCACGACATCACCACCGACGGCATCCTCACCGGCATTGCCCGGACCAAGGACGCATTCTCCGGCACCTTCGCCGACATGATGAAAGCGTCCGGCATGTTCGTCCGCGACACGGAATGAGCACGCTGCGCAATGTCGACTGGCAGCGCGTCCTGCACCCTGTCTGCGACGCTATCGAAGCGGTCTACGGCGTCGAACTGGAAGTCGATACCGACGAGCTGGCCGAACTTGAACGCTTCGCCGATGAAAGCCTGAGATCCTATCGGCTGACCAACCCCAACGCCGCAAAGGTGGCCGGGCATCTCTGTTTCTGGCTGCGGCGGCTCAAGCCCATCCGTCACGCCGCCACGTCAAATGCCAAGCTTCTGGCCGTGAACGAAGTGGCGGCGCTCTGGCTCGGATTGGCTATCTGCGATCAATATTTCGATAACGCGAGCGCCCAGTCGTTCAAGATCGATCCGCGAATCCTCAAGGACTGGGTGGCGAGCCTGCGGTACAATTCCCACTCCCCGCACGCGCTGGCCATCGCCTTCGAGATCCTGACCGGGCGCAAGGTCGAATAGCCGCCCTCACCACTCCAGCGTGAACACCAGCGTCTCGTGCCCGGCGGGGGCGGCCGACAGGCGCAGGGTGTAGTATTCGGCGAAGCGGCCGGTGACGTAGGCGTGCACGGTGCGCGCGGTCAGGTCGTCCACCGCCGTCGTGCCGGCCAGCGCCGCAGCGGCGTCCGGGTTCAGGTTGCCGGGGCGGCCCTGCGCGGTCACGGTGACGCGGCCGGAGAACTCATCGCCCTGCCCGCCCACCACGATGGAGCCGCCGTGCGTCAGCGCCTCCTCGGCCAGGACCACGACGTTCAGCAGCGTCTTGCCCAGACCCGGCTTGCCGCCAGCCATGTCGTGCGGCACGCCCTGCGGCCAGTCGACGCGCGTCTTGCCGCCCTCCGTCCAGCCCAGCGCCGCGGCGCGGGCGTCGACGAAGCCGCGCATTTCGCGCCCCGCCAGCCCGTAGGCGAGGCGGAACAGGCGCAGCCGGCGGTCGGCCTGCCCCGAGGAATGGTCGATCAGCTTGATCGCCTCGCCCATGAAGGCCGGGTTCGGCTCGTCCTCGTCCATCTCCTCGATCAGCTCCAGGCCGTTGCGGATGGCGCCGACGGGGCTGACGAGGTCGTGGCAGAAGCGGGAGGTGAGCAGCTCGACGACGCGGATGTCCAAAGGCATGGCGGGGTCCGGTACTACGAAAGGAAGAGACGGGCGCGGCGACGGGAACTTTCCGGCCCGCGCCTCCTTCTTGTAACATCCGAAGGCGCCCGGTTGCCACGGTATGCTGCGCGATTGACGACGTTCGGAGACGATGCCGCCATGGACGACACGCTGGTCCCCGGCGCCTGGGTGCGCCACCCCTCCCGTCCCGACTGGGGCCTGGGCCAGGTCCAGTCGGCCGTCGGCCACCGCGTGACCGTGAACTTCGAGCACGCCGGCAAGCTGCTCATCAACACCGAGGTGGTCGGCCTCGACGTCGTCGAGCCGGACGAGGCGTGACCCGTGCGCCCGCGGCCGGCCTTCGTTCCCGCTGCCGTCGCTGCCGCGTTCCTGTCCGCCGCCCTGCCCGTGCGCGCCGACGCGCTGCCGCCCGGTGACCCGGTCCGGGGCGAGGCGCTGTTCCGCGCCTGCGCCGTCTGCCACACGCTGACGCCCGACGGCGGCCGGCGCGCCGGGCCGACCCTGTGGCGGGTGTTCGGCCGGACGGCCGGCGCGGTGGAGGGCTACCGCTACTCCCCCGCGCTCAAGGGCAGCGGCATCGTGTGGACGGAGGAGACGGTGGCCCGCCTGTTCGAGGTCGGGCCCGACGTCATGGCGCCGGGCAGCAAGATGCCGCTGCAGACCATTGGCGACGCGCAGGCCCGCGCCGACCTCGTCGCCTACCTGCGCACGGCCGCGGGCGGACCCTGAACGCAGACACCTTTGCCACTGGCGCAACGGCGGCACCCGTCCCATACTTCCGGAAAACAACCAGGCCGGAAAACAACCAGGGGAGTCCGCCATGAAGGCCATCGCAATCGGCTTCGCCGCTGCCGTCCTCATCGCCGTCGGCGCCGCCGTCGTACTCGGCACCATCCAGCACAGCTCGGCCGAGCGCTATTCCTCGCAGTCCGTGCGGCTGTAGGCCTCTACTCCCCGCCCATCGCGAACATCAGCAGCAGCGTGCGCTGGAGCGGGTTGGTGTTGTCGTCGGACACGACGAAGACCAGCGTTTCCCCGCGCGGCCCGGTGACCGCCGAGATGCCTTCGTAGTTGTCGGCGGGCAGCGGCGATTCCAGGCGCGCCATCTCCTCGCCGACCAGCGTGGTGCCCGCGAGCGTGGCGCCGGGGCGCAGCGACGCCGCCGGCACGCGCGTGATGCGCCCGCCCCAGCCGCCCAGCAGCGACACCCGCCGCTCCAGCACCAGCACGTCGCCGGATGGCAGCGCCGCAGCGCCGGTCGGCCGGAAGCCGGGCGCCGCGCGGTAGGTCACCGGTTGCCACGCGCGGGGCAGCGACAGCGGCATCTGGCCGATCCAGCCGCGCCGCTCCGGCCGGCCGTTGTCGTCGCCCTCCTCCAGCGCCAGCACGCGGCCGTCGGGCAGTGCCGCCAGCGCCTCGATGCCGCCGTTGAACGGCGCGTCCTCCAGCCCTGGCGGGGGCGGCAGTTCGGTGGGGCTGCCTGACGGGCCGTCGCCGCCACCGCCATAGCGCTCGATTCGGTGGTCGCGCTCGAAGGACACCAGCCAGCCGCCGTCCGGCAGCCGCGCCAGATCCTCGGAGTCGCTGCGGCGCGGCCGGCCGGTCACGAACCGGGTGCCGGGCAGCGTGCGCACGGACAGGTCGGCGGCGCCGGCCAGACGTCCCGCCTCGTCGTACAGCAGGCGCCCCCGCACCAGCTTTCCGTTGTCGGACACGGCGGTGAAGCGCCGCCCGGAGTCGTCCACGACGAGGCCCGACAGGCTCCTGGCGCCGGTCCCGGTGACCTCGATCGCGCCCCGGAAGGCGAGGCCGCCGGCGGTCGCCGGCCCTACCTCGGCCAGGGGGACCGGGCGCGAATCCGCGGCGACGCCCTGGCGCGTTCCCATGCAGGCGGCCGCCGCCAGCAGCCCCGCCGCCAGGACGGCGGCGTTGACGCCAAGCCAGAAGAATCGCGGGCGCCGCCGCAGGCCGGACAGGAGGGGGGAGCGAATCATGGGCGCACTGAAGCACGGCACGCGATCGGGTGGAACCGTTCCATGCGGTTTACGACGGCCCCGCTACCCCCCTTGCTATTCCGTTGCGCGCGGATCGCCCGCGGCGGCACGGCCGATCCGCCTAGGCTGCCGGGGTTACTTCTTCTGAGCCACGCCGCCCCCGCGCGAGAGTGCATAAATTGACTGAGGCTGCGCTCCCGGCGCCGCCCCGAAGCGGAAATCAGGTCCTTTCGATGTCGCACAGGTGCATTCCGGTTGCCATGCCCCCCGATCGCCCGGCCAGCGGATCCGACACCCCGGACATCCCGCCGGAACAGCGCATCCGAGAACTGGAAGCCGAGCTGCGCGAGCTGCAGCACCGCGCCAAGAACAGCCTTCAGCTGGTCATCTCGCTGCTGAAGCTGCAGGCCGGCCGCATCCGCGACCCCGACGCCCGCGTCGCCTATGAACAAACGTTGGTGCGCATCGAGGCGCTGGCGATCCTGTACCGCCAGCTGCACGAGACCGGGTCGGGCACGCACGTCGAGCTGGGCCGCTACGTCGAGGGGCTGTGCGAGGCGGTGAAGGCCGGCACGCCGGGCGGCCTGGCCAACGTGCCCATCACCGTGTCGGCCGAACCGATCACCGTCGGCCTGTACGAGGCGATGCCGCTGGGCCTCATCATCGCGGAGCTGGTGTCCAACAGCCTGCATCACGCCTTCCCGGAACAGGGGTGGATCAACGTGGCGGTGACGCGGCAGAGCGACACGCGCGCCCGCCTCGTGGTGGAGGACAACGGGCGCGCCCTGCCGGCCGGCTTCGACACCACCTCCGACGACGGGCTGATGCTGGCCGAGGCGCTGGCCTCGCAGTTGGGCGACACGCTGTCCACCGACTCCGACTCCTCCGGCACCACCGCCGCCGTCAGCTTCCCCATCTAATGGTGATGATGCCCGCCCTCGTGGTGGGCGTGCGGGTGCTCGGGCGCGAGGGCGGGCTTGACCGTGCCGGCGAAATAGTCGCGGATCGCCTGCACCGGGTCGCTCTCCGCCGTCACCACCGGCTCGATCCCGCGGCGGCGCATGTGGTTGACGAAGCCCTGGCCCGACGTGCCGGCGATCACCACCTGCACCGCGTCGATGGGGTGCGGCTTGCCGTCGCCGTGCAGGTGCAGGACCATGTCCTCCGCAAGGTCGAGGCGGCCGGCGGCGGCCGGCTCCGCGCCCGTCTCGGCGTCGAACAGCAGGAAGCAGCGGGTGCGGCCGCCGTGCGTGGCGATCGTGGCGCCGTCCTGGGTGGCGATGGCGAACTTCATGACAGAGGCTCCGAAACGGGGGCGGCCGGGATGCCCGCACGATAACCGTTTTGCGCCATGTGGGCGGGGGCGTTTGCGCGCGTGCGATAACATGCCACAAT
>NZ_DASPMG010000006.1:0-16150 GCF_035627195.1 Azospirillum sp. | reverse complement strand
GACCTGCTGCCGGAGCTGCAGGGCCGCCTGCCCATCCGCGTCGAGCTGAAGGCGCTGACGCAGGAGGACTTCAAGCGCATCCTGACCGAGCCCGAGGCCAGCCTGATCAAGCAGTACAAGGCGCTGCTGCAGACGGAGGAGGTGACGCTGGAGTTCACCGACGACGCCATCGACGAGCTGGCGCGGCTGGCGGCCGAGATCAACACGTCGGTCGAGAACATCGGCGCGCGGCGCCTGCACACGGTGATGGAGCGCCTGTTGGAGGAGATCAGCTTCACCGCCTCCGACAAGCCCGGCCAGACCGTGTCCATCGACGCGGCCATGGTGCGCGAGCGCGTCGGCAGCCTCGCCAAGAACGCCGACCTGTCGAAGTTCATTCTGTAAAATGCACATGAAGCCCTTCTCCCCTTGCGGGAGAAGGGTTGGGATGAGGGGTCGTTACCGCCCGGAGGGCGGGACAAGGAGCCTTCTCCGGCCTGCCGGCCGTAATCCCCCTCACCCCAACCCCTCTCCCGCAGGGGGAGAGGGGCTTTGAACTTTGGAGCCCCCCCATGTCCTGGTCGGCCGGCTACGTCGTCGACACGCCCTGCACGCCGGGCTTCTACCGCGAGATGGCGCCGGCCGCCGTGGTGTTCGCGGCACTGCTGGCCGGCCGTGCCGTGCCGGCGCCGCGGGCGGCGCTGGAACTCGGCTGCGGGGCGGGGTTCAACGCCGCGGTGCTGGCCGCCGCCAACCCGGACTGCGCCTGGACGGCGATCGACTTCAACCCCGACCACATCGCGGCGGCCGAGGACTTCCGCGCCCGCGCCTGCCTGGAAAACCTCACCCTCTCCGACGCCAGCTTCGCCGAGTGCCGCGCCCGCCACCCCGGTCCGTTCGATTATGTGGCCGCGCACGGGGTGTACTCGTGGATCGGCGACGACACGGCGCGGGACGTACAGGACGTCCTGCGCGCCTCGCTGGCCATCGGCGGGGCGCTGTACCTGTCCTACAACTGCCTGCCCGGCTGGGCGGCGCTGTCCCCTCTGGGCCGGCTGTTCGCCGAGGCGGCGGCCCGGCACGTCGGCACGTCGGCCGACAAGGCGCGCGCGGCGGTGGACTTCGCGCGCCGGCTGGCCGACAGCGGTGCGGCGTACATCTCCGCCAACCCGGCCGTACGCGCGCGCCTCGACGCCATCGCCGGCCAGGACCCGCAGTACCTCGCGCACGAGTACCTGAACGCCGACTGGCGCCTGCTGTACCACGCCGACGTGGCGCGCGACATGGCCGCCGCCAAGCTGTCCTTCCTCGGCTCCGCCGACCCGGTCGAGGCGTTCCCGGAACTGGCGCTGCCCGCCGGCATGCGCGCCATGGTGCGGGGCGAGCCCGACCCGGCGCTGGCCGAGACGTTGAAGGACTTCGCCGTCAACCGCCAGTTCCGCCGCGACCTGTTCGGCAAGGGCACGCTGCGCCTGTCCGCCGCTGAGCGCGAGGCGCGCCTGCTGGACACGGCGCTGGTCACGCTGGTCTACCCCGGCGACCTGCGGCTGGAACTGCGCACCGCCGCCGGCGACCTGGACGGCACTGCCGATGCGGCCCGTGCCATGGTCGAACGCCTGTGGCGCGACGGCCCGCTGCCGCTGCGCGCCTTCGTCGGTACCGCTGGCGTGGCGCCGGTGCTGCGCACCGCCGCCCTGTTGGTGCACGCCAACCAGATCCACCCCGTCGCCCGCGCCGTGAACGAAGAGGCCCGCGCCGTCGCCCGCCGCTTCAACGCCACGGTGTGCGAGCGCACGCTGATGGGCGAGGAGCGCGGCTTCTTCGCCGCCCCCGGCATCGGCAGCGGCATCGCCGCCGGCTTCATGGAGCAGGTGGTCTACCGCGCGCTGCTCGCGAACCCGGCGGCCAGCGCCGCCGCCGTGGCCGACGCGGTGCAGCCCGAACTGGCCCGTCTCGGCCGCCCGGTGATGCGGGCCGGCGAGCCGATCGCCGATGTGCAGGAACAGAAGCGCGAACTGGCCGCCCGGCTGGCCCTGCACCTGGAGCGCAAGGTGCCCGTTTGGCGGGGTTTGGGAGTGTTGTAGCGTTCACAACCTCTCCCCGCTGGGGAGAGGTCGGCGCGAAGCGCCGGGTGAGGGGGTTGTCGGGGGACCGGGAACGTTCGCGACGCCGGACCCCCTCACCCTAACCCTCTCCCCGGAGGGGAGAGGGGACTGTGGCTCACCCCGTGGCCGCCAGCTGCGAGGTGTTGGCCGGCACGTTGCGCACGCGCAGGCGCTTTATGCGGCGGGGGTCGGCGTCCACCACCTCGAACTCGATGCCGGAGGGGTGCTTCAGAAGCTCGCCGCGGCCCGGCACGCGGCCGGCCAGCGACACCACGAGGCCGCCCAGCGTGTCGATGTCCTCGCGCTCCTCCTCGGTCAGGACCGGGCCGACGCGTTCCTCGAAATCCTCGATCGCCACGCGGGCGTCGGCCAGGAGGGAGCCGTCGGGGCGGTCCATCAGGCGGGGCTGCACGGCGTCGTCGTGCTCGTCCTCGATCTCGCCGACGATCTCCTCGACAAGGTCCTCGATGGTGACGAGGCCGTCGATGCCGCCGAACTCGTCGACGACCAGCGCCATGTGCTGGCGCGTCTGGCGCATCTGCAGCAGAAGGTCCAGCACCGGCATGCTGGGCGCCACGATCAGCACCTCGCGCACGATGTCCTTCAGCTCGCCGGGGCGCTGGCTGGCGATGCAGGCCAGCACGTCCTTGATGTGCACCATGCCCACCACGTCGTCCAGCGTCTCGCGGTAGACGGGCATGCGCGAGTGCGCTTCCTCGGACATGCGCTGGATCAGCGCCGGCAGGGGGGTTGAAACGTCGACGCCGACGATGTCGGCGCGCGGCACCATCACGTCGACGACGGTGCGGTCGCGCAGCTTGAGCACGTTGCCCAGAAGCGCGCGCTCGTTGGCGGCCATGCCGCCTTCGGCTTCGCCTTCCTCCTCGATCAACTCTTCCAGAGTGTCGCGGAGGGTGGTGTCGCCTCTGCCCCGGATCACGGAGCGCAGCCATCCACGGAAGAGATGGCCCAGCGATTGGTCTTCGGCCCCGTCGTCACGGGGCATTCGACTGTCGGATGTTTCGGTCATGGTCCTGGCGGTTGCGGTTGCGTCAGGTCCCCGGCGTCCGGGGCGTGGGGGTGGCCGTGGGCGTACGGATCGGCGATGCCGAGGGTCTTCAGCACCTCGACCTCCAGCGCTTCCATCTCCTCGGCGTCCTCGTCCACCTCGTGATCATACCCGAGAAGATGCAGAACGCCATGCACGACGAGGTGGGAGAGGTGATCGGAAACGGGCTTGCCCTGCTCGGCCGCCTCGCGCGCGACCGTCTCCCAGGCCAGGATGACGTCGCCCAGCAGGGTGGGGGCGTCTTCCGCCTCGGGCTCCTCGGCCTCGGTCAGCGCGAAGGACAGCACGTTGGTCGGCTTGTCCTTGCCGCGGTAGTCGCGGTTGAGCTGCCGGACCAGCGCGTCGTCGGCCAGCACGATGGACATCTCGGCCGGGCCTTCGTCGTCGGGCCACGTCGCCGACAGCGCGGCCAGCGCGGCGCGCTCGGCCAGCCATTCGGCGTCCTCGGCCCAGTCCCCGGCCTCGCGGGTGACGGCGACGTCCACCTGCATCATGGCGCCGCCTCCCCGTTGCGGGGCTTGGCCTTGCCGGCCTCGTGCCTGTCATAGGCGCGCACGATGCGGCTGACCAGCGGGTGGCGCACCACGTCCTTGTCGGTGAAGTGGACGAAGCGCACGCCCTCCACCTCGCGCAGGATCTCCAGCGCGTCCTTCAGGCCGGAGCGGGTGCCGGCCGGCAGGTCGATCTGCGAGATGTCGCCGGTCACCACCATGCGCCCGCCCTCGCCCAGGCGGGTGAGGAACATCTTCATCTGCATGGGCGTGGTGTTCTGCGCCTCGTCCAGGATGACGAACGCGTTGGCCAGCGTGCGGCCGCGCATGAAGGCCAGGGGTGCGATCTCGATCTCGCCGGAATCCAGGCGCTTCTTCACCTGCTCGGCCGGCAGCATGTCGTGCAGCGCGTCGTAGAGCGGGCGCAGGTAGGGGTCCACCTTCTCCTTCAGGTCGCCGGGCAGGAAGCCCAGCCGCTCCCCCGCCTCGACCGCCGGGCGCGACAGCACGATGCGGTCGACCTGCCCCGACGTCAGCAGCGCCACCGCCTGTGCCACGGCGAGGTAGGTCTTGCCGGTGCCGGCGGGGCCCAGACCGAACACCATCTCGCTCTCCGCCAGCGCCTGCAGATACGCGGCCTGGGTGGGGGAGCGCGGGCTGATGGCGCCCTTGCGGCGGGTGCGCACCTGGAAGTCGGGCTTGGCGATGGTGGCCAGCGCCTGATCGCGGCCGGCCGGGTCGATGACGGAGGTCGCCATGCGCAGCGCCGCGTCCACCTCGCCGACGCCGACGGGGAGGCCGCGCTTCAGCCGCTCGTACAGCGCCATTAGGGCGGAGCGGGCGGATTCCGCGGAATCCTCCGGCCCGGCGATGGTCAGGGCGTTGCCGCGCGAGATCAGCGAGACGCCCAGCTGGGTTTCGATGCGCGCCAGATGCTGGTCGTGCTGACCATAGAGCATCGGCAGCAGACGGTTGTCGTCGAACTGTAGGTCGATGCGCTGCTCGGACGGGCCGTTCAAGCGCGTGCCTCCATGGAAGGAATGGCAGGGCGGGCGGAACTGGACTCGTAAACGCCGGTGACGATGGTTCCGCCCAGGCTGTTGACGTGCGCGGCCTCGATCCGGACGTCGGCGATGCTGCCCATCAGGCGCTCGCCCCCCTCCACGTAGACCGACTGCATGTACGGGCTGCGGCCCAGCAGCTGGCCCGGCCGCTTGCCAACGCGGTCGAACAGCACCGGCACCGTCCGGCCGACGAAGCCCTGGTTGAAGGCCTGCTGGTGCGAGTCAAGAAGCTGCTGCAGGGCCGCCAGACGCTCCGCCTTCACCTCCTCGGGCACCTGCTGGTCGTCCACGGCGGCGGGCGTGCCGGGGCGGGGCGAGTACTTGAAGGAATAGGCCTGGGCGTAGCGCACGTCGTTCACCAGTCGCAGCGTCTCGGCGAAGTCCGCGTCGCGCTCGCCGGGGAAGCCGACGATGAAGTCGCCGGACAGCGCGAGGTCGGGGCGCGCCGTGCGCAGCTTGTCGACCAGGGCGCGGTAGTGGTCGGCCGTGTGCTTGCGGTTCATCGCCGCCAGGATGCGGTCGGACCCGGCCTGCACCGGCAGGTGCAGGTAGGGCATCAGCTGCGGCACCTCGGCGTGCACGCGGATCAGCTCGTCGTCTAGGTCGCGCGGGTGCGAGGTGGTGTAGCGGATGCGCTTCAGCCCGTCGATCTCCGCCAGTTCGCGGATCAGGCGGGCGAGGCCCCAGGTGGAGCCGTCCGGCGCTTCTCCGTGGAAGGCGTTGACGTTCTGGCCCAGCAGGTTGATCTCCCGCGTGCCGTTGGCGACGAGGCGCTTGGCTTCCTCGATCACCTGCGCGGCGGGGCGCGAGAACTCCGCACCGCGGGTGTAGGGCACGACGCAGAAGGTGCAGAACTTGTCGCAGCCCTCCTGCACCGCCAGGAAGGCGGTGACGCCCTGCGAGGCGTCGTCCGGCAGGTGGTCGAACTTGGACTCCGCCGGGAAGTCGGTGTTCAGCACCGCGCCGGCCGCGCGGTGGGCGCGCGCCACCATCTCCGGCAGGGTGTGGTAGGTCTGCGGGCCGAAGACGATGTCGACGAAGGGGGCGCGGGCGACGATCTCCTCGCCCTCCGCCTGGGCGACGCAGCCGGCGACGGCCAGGATCATGCGCTCGCCCTGGTCGGCCTTGCGGTCCTTCAGCGTGCGCAGGCGGCCGAGTTCCGAGAACACCTTCTCGGCGGCCTTCTCGCGGATGTGGCAGGTGTTGAGGATCACCATGTCGGCGCCGTCCGGCTCGTCCGCCGTCCGGTATCCCAGGGGCGCCAGGACGTCCGCCATGCGGGCGGAGTCGTAGACGTTCATCTGGCAGCCCCAGGTCTTGATGAAGAGCTTCTTGCTCAAGCCGCTCCCTTCCGCACCCATATCCGCGCCGCTCGTGTCCCGCTAAATGACAAAAGCGCGCCGGACAGGCTCCGCCGGCACGCATGAGGATCCATATGGTAACACGCGCCCGCCGAATCGAGTCAACCGCGCGCGCGGGGGAAAGTTCGTGGATGGACCTTTGCCCTCACCCGGCCGCTTCCGCGGCCACCCTCTCCCGGAGCGGGAGAGGGTCGGGATGCCGCCCCGACACCGCCCTTGCCACGCCCTGCGACACCACCGTCTGGCAGTGTTCGGCCAGTGCCTTGCGGCTGGAGAAGCCTTCCAGGGTGACCGGCGGGTGGAACTCCACCTCCACCGTCATGCGGCCGGCCTTGAACGCCTCCCACAGGTGCGGCGCCAGGTCCATGTCGCCGTACCACGCGTACAGCGGGCGGAAGGCCATGCCCATGGGGATGCCGTCCAGGCGGGTGGCGGTCACGCTCACCGGCTGCACGGTCAGCGGCTTGTCGTCCACGCGCATGGCCGCCACGGCGAACAGCGCGGTCTTGAAGGGCAGGGTGCGGTTGCCGTCGGACGAGGTGCCCTCGGGGAACAGGATCAGGATGTCGCCGGCCTCCAGCCGCGCCTTCAGATCGTCGCGCTGCCGGCCGGCGCCGGAGCGCGCCTTGCGCTCGACGAACACCGTCTCCTGCAGCTTGGCCAGCAGCCCGAAAAAGGGCCAGCCCGCCACCTCCGTCTTGGCGACGAAGGAGCCGGGGATCAGGCTGCCCAGAACCGTGATGTCCAGGTAGGAGGAGTGGTTGGAGACGACCAGCACCGGCCGCTCGCGCGCCGGTTCGCCGCGCACCACCACGTCGATGCCGATGATGCGCGTGCACACCGCGTGGTAGAAGCGCGGCAGGCTGTGCCGCAGCGGCCAGCGCAGCGCCACCGCCAGCGCCTGCACCGGGATCAGCACGACCGTCCACAGCAGGTAGACGGCGAGGCGGGCGAAGCCGAGGACCGGCGATCCCATCACGGCTTCCGTTCCCCGCTCAGGCGGACTGCGCGTCGCGGCTGCGCCGCTCGTAGTGCTTGGCGTACTTGTCGGTGACGAGGTCGGTCTTCACGACGATGCAGACGTCCGTGGTGTTGAACTGGTGGTCGATCACCGCGCCGTCGCCGATGAAGCCGCCCAGGCGCAGGTAGCCCTTGATCAGCGGCGGCAGCTCGACCAGCGCCCGCTTGGCGTCCACCGCCTCCTTCTCCATCAGCGCCATGTCGACGTAGAGGTCGGGCAGCGCGCGGGCGCGCAACTCCGGCGGGGCCAGATGGTAGTGGTGGAGGTAAGACAGCGGCTGGGCGATCGCCTGCGGGTCGGTGCCGGGCAGGCTGGCGCAGCCGAACATCAGCTCGATCCGGTGCTGGGCGACGTAGGCCGCGATGCCGCGCCACAGCAGCTGCATGCTGCCGCGCGTGCGGTAGGCGGCGTCGACGCAGGACCGGCCCAGCTCCAGCACCTCGCCGGGGAAGTTGGCGAGCGGGCTGATGTCGTACTCGCTGCTGGAATAGAAGCGCCCCGCCTTCTCGGCGGCCGGGCGGCGGATCAGGCGGTAGGTGCCGACCACGGACTCCGGCCCGCCGCCGCGCGCGTGGTCGACGACCAGCAGGTGGTCGCACAGCGCGTCGAAGTCGTCGAAGTCGCGGTGGCGTGCCGCCATCTCGGGCGAGGGCACCGCCGACATCTCGTTGTAGAAGACGCGGTAGCGCAGGGCCTGCGCCCAATCGATCTCGGCGGCGGACTCGGCGAGCCGCACTTCGAGGGAGCCCATGCGCAGTTCAGAGGAACTGGCCTGATCGGTGCTCGTGTCAGTCATCCGGATCGCATTGGCTGGGTCGCAACACGGGCCCGACACTTCGGCCCCATGGGCCGGGCGCGTGCCCGGCCAACAGGGATACCACAAAGCAATGCCCGGCGGTCAACCGCCGATGCGGCGACGCTCCGGAACGGGCCGCGCGTGGGTGTCAGGCGCCGCGGCGGGCGCGGGTGCCGAGGCCGATCTGCTTGGCCAGCGAGCTGCGCTGGCGGGCGTAGTTCGGCGCCACCATCGGGTAGTCGGTCGGCAGGCCCCAACGGTCCCGGTATTCCTCCGGCGACATGTTGTAGGCGGTCTTGAGGTGGCGCTTCAGCATCTTCAGCTTTTTGCCGTCCTCGAGGCAGATGATGTAGTCCGGCGTCACCGACTTCTTCACGGGCACGGCCGGCTGCGGGCGCTCCTCCACGGGTACCTGCTCAACCCCCACGTTGGACAGGGACTTGTACACCTGTTCGATCAGCGTCGGGAGATCGTTTAGGGCCACTGTATTGTTGGAGACATGCGCCGCCACGATCTCCGTGGTCAGAGACAACAGCGCGTTGGAAGGGGACCCATTGCTCATGTAAGCTTGCTCCGCGGCTTGGCGTTCCTCTCCATATAAAGAGGTTCGCGCCGGCACGCAATATCCAATCTTTGCCCCAAAGAGGAAGACGTGCACGAAGAAAGGTCCGCAGATTACTTCTTGGACATCACGACGGAGGTGTGTCCGTTAACCTTCGTCAAAACAAAGTTGTCGGTGGAACGGATGGCGAGCGGCCAGACCCTGGAAGTGCGGCTGAACGCGGGCGAACCCTTGGAAAATGTACCGCGATCTCTGGGTGAATTGGGGCACGCCATTCTCGCGCTGCGCCCTGAAAATCCGGACGATCCGGCCGGTCCGCACCGCCTGATCGTGCGAAAAAGTTAAGGCTCAGAACGAACGCCGCAGCACCAGCGCCGCGACGCGCCCGTCGGGCCGCTTGTAGTAGCCGGGGCGCCGCCCCACGGGGGCGAAACCGGCAGCGGCGTAGAGCGCGCGCGCGGCCGCGTTGTCCTCCGCCACCTCCAGGAACAGCGCGGTGGCGCCCAGGCGCCGCGCGCCGTCCGTGGCCTCGTCGACCAGCCGGCGGCCGAACCCGCCGCCGCGCGCGCCCGGCAGCACGCCGATGGTCAGGATCTCCGCGTCCTCGGCGACGACGCGGGCCAGCACGAAGCCCAAGGGATCGGGGCCCATAGGATCGGTGCCCACCGGGTCATCGCCGCCGCGCACCGCCAGCAAGGCGAAGGTGCCGGGCTGCGCAAGCAGCGAACCGATGAACTCCGCCGACCACGGCTCGTCGGAGAAGCACGCCTGTTGCATGGCAGCCAGTACTTCGACTTCGAATTGTGTGGCCGGGCGGATAAGAACGGGGGTCACGACTTGGCCTTCGGCAGCGTGACGTCGGGCGCGCGCAGGTAGAGCGGCTGCGCCGGCAGCCCCCCGGTGCGCCGGGCGCCCAACTCGGCGACCACCGCCGCGTCCGGCAGGCCCGGCCCGGCGGCGTACGCGGTGTCCGCCCGGCCGGCCAGCACCGGCGCCAGCATCGCCGCCGCGTCGCCGGCGACCAGCAGCGGGCCGCCCGGTGCCTTGGCCGCCAGCCAGCCGGGAACCGCCGCCGGTTCCAGCAGCACCGGCTCGCCGAGCGGCGCCAGATCCTCGTCGAACAGCTGAAGGAACGGCTCGGCCCGGCGGGAGTCGATGGCGACCAGAACGCGGCGGCCCCGCCGCTCATCCTCCGGCAGCGCGTGCGCCACGGCGTCGAAGGTGGTCACCCCGAGGATGGGCAGGCCGGCCGCCAGCGCGAAGCCGCGCGCCGCCGCCAGTGCGATGCGCAGGCCGGTGAAGGCGCCCGGCCCGACGGTGACGGCGATGCGGTCCAACCCATCCACCGTCACCCCGGCGTCGGCCAGCACGGCCTGCACCATGGGCACCAGCGCCTCCGCCTGGCCGCGGGCCATCGGCTCGGCGCGGCGCGCGGTGACGCGCCCGTCGTCCCACACCGCCGCCGAGCAGCCCGACGTCGCCGTGTCGAGACCCAGGACCCTCATGCCCACCTTCATGCCCGCACTCCATCCGTGCTACACGGGGGGACCCGTCGCCGCAGCACCGTCCCCATCCATGCTGATCGAAATCGCGCCTCCGGCGTTCGACGTCGCCGTCGACCTCCGCTACGCCACGGACGACAACCTGACCGGCCGGCCGGTCTACCGCCGCGCCGTCTGCCTGCTGCACCCGGAGGCGGCGGCGCGCCTGACCCGCGCGGCGGAACTGGCGCGCGGCGCCGGGTTCCGGCTGCGCGTCTACGATGCCTTCCGCCCGGTCGAGGCGCAATGGGAGCTATGGCACGCGCTGCCCGATCCCGTCTACATCGCCGACCCGCGACTCGGTTCCAACCATTCGCGCGGCGTGGCGGTGGACCTGACGCTCGACGGCGCGGACGGCCGCTCGCTGGACATGGGAACGCCCTTCGACGACATGACTGAGCGCTCGCACCACGGCCGCGCCGACCTGCCCCCCGCGGTGCAGCGCAACCGGGCGCTGCTGCTCGGCATCATGACGGCGGCGGGGTGGCGGCATTACGACGCGGAATGGTGGCATTACCAGCTTCCCGACGCCGAACGCCACCCCCTGTTGACCGATGCGGCGGCCGGCGGGCGCATGATGGCGGGGCCGGTTCCGGGGCGGGTTCCGGCGGTGGCCTGATCGCCACAGGTTGTGTTGCACATGGGCACCGTCCGCCGGTGAAGCCAAGCCTGCGGCGGTTCATCCCTTGTTCCCGCGCGGCGGCTGTGCCACACCATCGGCGTTGGTCGGTCCCGAACCGGCCGCCATGTCGACACCGATGCCATGCCGTTCCGCCGCGTCGCCGCCTCGCTTGCCGCCGTCGCCGCATGGGCCTTCCTGGCCTGCGCGGGCGCCCCGGCCGTGGCTGCCCCGGCCACCCCCGACGATGGCCCGAGCGCCGTCGTCTTCGCCTACAACCGCTTCGGCGAGGACCAGACCCCCTCCAGCAGCATCCGCATCGACCAGTTCGAGGCGCACCTGGAGGAGCTGAAGAACGGCGACTACGCCGTGCTGCCGCTGCCGCAGATCCTAGAGGCGGTGCGTAACCAGGCGCCGCTGCCGCCGCGCACGGTCGCCATCACCATCGACGACGCGACCCGGTCCTTCTACCGCCACGCCTGGCCGCGCCTGCGGGCGGCGGGCCTGCCCTTCACGCTGTTCGTCGCCGCCGACGCGGTGGGCCGGCCCGACACGCACATGACCTGGGACGAGCTGCGCCAGCTGGCGTCCGCCGGGGGCGTCACCATCGGCGCCCTGGGCACCACCACCGCCTCGCTGGTGTCCAAGCCGCCGGTCGACACGCGCGCCGAGCTGCGCCGCGCCCGCGACCGCCTGCAGGCGGAGCTGGGCCAGCGGCCGGCGCTGTTCGCCTATCCCGGCGGCGACTATTCCGCGGCGCTGCGCACGCTGGTGGCCGAGCAGGGCTTCGCCGCCGGCTTCGGCCAGCAGTCGGGCGTCATCCACCCGGACAGCGATTTCCGTGCCCTGCCGCGCTTCGTGATGATCGAGTCGTTCGGCGGCATCGAGCGCTTCCGCCTCGCCGCCAACGCGCTGCCGCTGCCGGTGTCCGACGTGACGCCGGACGATCCGGTGCTGGCGGTCAACCCGCCGCCGCTCGGCTTCACGGTGGGCGAGGCGGTGGGCGACCTGTCGCGGCTGGCCTGCTTCGCCTCCGGCCAGGGCCGCACCCAGGTGGAGCACATCGCCGAGGACCGGGTGGAGGTGCGCATCGCCGACCCGTTCCCGCCGGGCCGCTCGCGCGTCAACTGCACGCTGCCCGGTCCCGACGGCCGCTGGCGCTGGTTCGGCGTGCAGTTCCTGGTGCCGGAGTGAAGAAACAGAAGGCGCGTTGGGTTTTCGGCTGTGCCTCAACCCAACCTACGACGTGAGGGTAGGTTGGGTTGAGCGCAGCGAAAACCCAACGTCGAAAACGGTCAGCGCACGGCGCGGACTTCGACCACTTCGGGGATGTAGTGGCGCAGCATGTTCTCGATGCCGTTCTTCAGCGTGGCGGTCGAGCTGGGGCAGCCGGCGCACGAGCCCTTCATGTGCAGGTAGACCACGCCGCGGTCGAAGCCGTGGAAGGTGATGTCGCCGCCGTCCTGCGCCACCGCCGGGCGCACGCGGGTGTCGAGCAGCTCCTTGATCTGCTGGACGATCTCGTCGTCGTCCTCGGTCACCGCGTTGTCGTCGCCGCCATGCAGCAGCACCGGCTTGCCGGCGGTGAAGTGCTCCATGATGACGCCGAGGATGGAGGGCTTCAGCAGGAACCACTCCTTCGACCCGTCCTTGGTGATGGTGATGAAGTCGGCGCCCAGGAAGACGCCGGCGACCCCGTCGATCTCGAACAGCCGCTCGGCGAGCGGCGAGCGGGCGGCCGCCTCGCGGCTGGTGAAGTCCGCCGTGCCGTGGCCGAGCACCTCACGCCCCGGCAGGAACTTGAGGGTGGCCGGATTGGGGGTCTGCTCGGTCTGGATGAACATGGTGCTGAATCCTTTCTGCGCTGCCGCCGAAGAAGACTGGCGGCGTATCGGAAACTTGGGCAGAATCGCCGGCAAGATCAAGCGCGCCCTCGTTGGGGAATTTGACGGTGAGCAAGGATTCCGCTGCTTCGGGCAGCGACGCCCGCGCGGCGGTCGTCGATTGGCTGCTCGGCGAGGCCCGGATGCTTCCCGAAGTTCCCGACGTGCTGGACGCCTTCTGCGTCCGCATGGCTGAGGAAGGGGTGCCGCTGGTCCGTTGCGCGCTGGGCCTGCGCGTGCTGCACCCGCTGTTCCGCATGATGACCGTCTACTGGCGCCACGGCCGCGGCATCGTCGAGGTGGTGGAGCGCGAGCACGGCAGCGAGAACACCCCCGAATACCGCTCCAGCCCCGTGGCCGCCATCATCGACGCCGGTGCGGAGGCCATGCGCTTTCCCCTGGAGCGGATGGCCGAGCCCTGGCCGTTCCCCGTGCTGGACGACTTGAAGGCGCAGAACATCACCGATTACGCCATCATGGCGCTCGCCTTCTCCAACGGCCGGCGCAACATGCTGAGCGTCGCCACGGACCGCCCGGGCGGCTTCTCCACCGCCGATCTGGCGCTGATCGACGGCGTGCTGCCGGCGCTGGCCGCGGTGCTGGAGCTGAAGAGCGTGCGCCGCCTCGCCGCCACGGTGCTCGACACCTACGTCGGCCGGCGCACCGGGGCGCGCATCCTGTCCGGCGACATCCGGCGCGGCACCGGGGCGGGCCTGAACGCCGTGCTGTGGTACTGCGACCTGCGCGGCTTCACGGCGCTGGCCGACCGCCTGCCGCGCGAGGAGCTGATCGCGCTGCTGAACGGCTATTTCGAGATCATGGGCGGCGCCATCGAGGCGCGCGACGGCGAGATCCTGAAGTTCGTCGGCGACGCCGTGCTGGCCGTCTTCCCGCTGCCCGACGGCCCCTGCGCCGCCGATTGCGAGGCCGCGACCTGCGCCCGCGCGCTGGACGCCGCCGAGGAGGCGCTGGCCGGGATGGCGCGCCTGAACGCGGAACGCGCCGCCTGGGGCCAGCCGACGCTGCGCTACGGCCTGGCGCTGCACGTCGGCGACGTCATGTACGGCAACATCGGCGCTCCCAACCGCCTGGACTTCACGGTGATCGGCCCGGCCGTCAACCTGGTCAGCCGCATCGAGGGGCTGTGCGCCCGCCTGGACCGCCCGGTGCTGACCTCGGAAGCCTTCGCCCGCCACTGCCCGGAGCGCCTCGCCTCGCTCGGCTGGCAGCCGGTGAAGGGGCTGGTCGAGCCGATCCAGGTGTTCGGGCTGAAGGGCTGACGGCCGCGCCCGTCAGGCGGCCATGCCGTGCTTCAGCGCATCGAACCCCACCGTCGCCAGCCGGATCGTCTTCGGTATGGGGCGCTCGCCGCCCGTATAATAGGCCACCATGCGGCGGCTGATGCCGAGCGCGTCGGCCGCCTTGCTCAGCGACAGGCCGTTGTGCTCCATCCAGGCGCGGAAGTCGTCGGCCGGCATGAAGTCGCCGTTCTGCTCCCCCGCCCAGCGCCAGAGCTGTTGCGAGCTGAGGTCCAGATCGTCCGTCCAGGCGACCGACCAGCCCCATTCCCCGACGTGCGCCCGCTGGAAGAGATCCGGATCGCGCAGGGGCGCCAAGGTGCGGCTGCGCGCCAGGACGGCGGACAGGTCGACCTTTTCCACGCTGCCGTCCTTCCATGTCACCACCAGCGTTGCGGGGGGACGAGTGTGCACGTCGGCGATCTGTTGATGCGGCACCGTCCTCATGGGTCAGCTCCTTCCAGCGCTCCAAGAGCATTTCGGTGTTGGCCTTGACCCAATCCATGGCGTCCGTGATGGTGCGGACCTTGCCCGTCCGGCCGATGATCCTGCCCTTCCCGCCGATTTCGACCCCCCGATCTCGACCAGCGCCTCGAAGTCCGGTCCTCGGATGTGAACGTGTGGTGGGTTGTGGTCCGCAGGATATATGGACACGGTGCAGGCGGCGAACCGCGCGATCGTCGGCATGTCGAAAGCTTAGTGCAACAGTTGCACCACGACAACCGTTCCGTTGACGGTGGGTGCCGGCACCCATAGACACGCTTCCATGAACGCTATCTCCCGCCGCACCGCCCCGTACCTGATCGCCGCCTTCGCCGGGGGGTGGTCGCTGATGATGCTGGAGATCCTGGGCGGGAGGCTGATGGCGCCGCACTACGGCTATTCCGTCTACCAGTGGGGGGCGGTCATCGGCGTGGTGCTGGGGTTCATGGCGGCCGGCTACTGGTACGGCGGGTCGGTGGGCGACGGGCCGCGCGCGGTGCCGGCGCTGCGCGGCGCGCTCGTGGCCGGGGCGCTGTGGGCGGGGGCGTCGCCGTGGGTCGGGCCGGGGTTGCTGGAGGCGGCGGCCGGGGGCGGCGTCGGCACGCCGGCCGGGTCGGTGGTCGGCGCCATGCTGCTTCTGGGCGCGCCGTCCTTCGCGCTGGCCATGGTGTCGCCGATCTGCGCGGGGTTGACGGCGGCGGGCGGGACGGCGGCCTCGGCCGGGCGGATCTACGCCGTCGGCACGCTGGGCAGCATCGGCGGCACCTTCTTCGCGTCCTTCTTCGCCATTCCCACCATCGGCGTGTCGGCCGGCTACGCCGTGGCCGGCGTCATCCTCGCCGCCGCCTGCCTGCCGCTGCCGCGCGGGCGCGAGGTGGGCGTCACGGCGGCCCTGCTGGCGCTGGCCGCCTGGGGGGCCGTGTGGCGGGAGGGCGAGGGGTTCGCGCTGTACCGCGAGACGCCGCACAACACCATCTACGTGCGCGAGGATGAGCGCGAGGTCCGCCTGCACCTGAACGTGCTGTGGGCGGTGCAGTCGCGCCTGCGCAAGGACGGTGGGCCGACCGGCCTGTACTACGACCTGTTCGCCGCCGCACCCGCGCTGGCGGACGGCCGGCGGGTGCTGATCCTGGGTCTGGCGGGCGGCGTGGCGGCGCGGGAGATCGGCCGCGCGTGGCCGGACACCGACATCCTGGGAGTCGAGCTGGACCCGGCGGTGGTGGAGGTGGCGCGCAAGCATTTCGGCCTCACCGGCGTGCGCACGCAGGTGGCCGACGCCCGCCGCTTCGTCCGCACCTCGGTCGAGACGCACGACGTCATCCTGGTCGACCTCTACAACGGCACGGTCATCCCCTTCTTCACCGCGACGCGGGAGTTCTTCGCGGCGGTGAAGCAGCGGCTGGCGCCCGGCGGCATGGTGATGATGAACGTCGCCTCGCCGGCCGACCGCGACGTGCTGACGGGGCCGCTGGCGGCGACGCTGGCGGCGGTGTTCCCGTCGGTGTTCATGGCCGACGCGGGCAACGGCAACTACTTCCTGATCGCCACGGCGGACGCGCGTACGCTGGCCGACGTACACGTACGCCTGGAGAAGGCCCCCGCGCCGGCCTTGTACGCGTCCCGCCGCATCGCCGAGACCATCCACCCCGTGGACGGCGCCGGCCACCCGGTGCTGACCGACGACCGCAGCGACATCGACCTGCGCAGCCTCGCCGCGCTGTACGGGCGGTGAGGGGTGCGGTGAGCGGTCACGTGATGGCGTCCAGCTGGTCCTCGCTCAACCCGCCGGGAACGATGGTCAGCGGGATGCGCAGGCGGCCCACGCCGCGCCCGGCGAAGAAGGAGATCAGCGGTCCCGGCCCCTCCGGCTCGATGCCC
>NZ_DASPMG010000005.1:0-2073 GCF_035627195.1 Azospirillum sp. | reverse complement strand
TTCACCACCACGCCGGGGCCGACGGCGCGGCCGGAATACCGCGTGGTGATCGCCTTCAACCTGGCGCAGAACGAGCTGAACTCGGCGCTGTGCGCCAACCCGACGCTGCCCACCAAGCCGCCGGGCGGCCCGATCATCGTGCAGGGCGCCTTCTGCCGCGGCGGCGGGCCGCTGACCTCGGCCACGGGCTGGCTCGACCGGCCGCAGTCGGTGCAGGATCCGATGTTCCGCGACCTGATCGGCGACCTCACCTACAGCCTGTTCCCGACCCGCCGCGCCGACAGCTGCGGCGGGCCGGAGTGCTGAGTCACGCGTAGACCAGCCACTCCCTCAGCAGCGCCGTGACCGCCTGCGGACGCTCCATGGGCGACAGATGGCCGGCGTCCTCGACGGGGATGAAGCGGGCGCCGGGGATGGCCCCGGCCATCTCCACATGCACCTCATACCGGCGAGCGGAGGCGGTGACTCACTGAGGGGGATTCCCAAGGCGAGCGATCCGTGATTCGATTCCCCGTCCACGACGGGGAGAAGCGCATGCCAGCAGCGTTGCCGATCCGGGAAGACCTGAGCGCCGGCGAGTTGCGCGCGCTGGCACGGCGGGAGGGCAAGGGGCGGGTGGCGGCGCGGATGTTCGCCATCGCCCATGCCCTGGATGGGGTGAGCCGGGCGGAAGCGGCGCGGCTGGCCGGCATGGACCGCCAAGCCCTGCGCGATGCGGTGGTGCGCTACAACGCCGAAGGCGTGGCCGGTCTCTATGACCGCCCGCTCCCTGGCCGGCCGGAATGGCTGAGCGAGGGCGAGCAGGCGACGCTCAAGGCCCTCATCCTCGCCGGCCCCGATCCCAAGCGGCACGGGTGTGTGGAGTGGACCCTGCCGATCCTGTGCGAGGTGATCGCCGAGCGCTTCGCCAAGACGCTGCATCCGGCCAGCCTGTCGCGCATCGTGCGCCGGCTGGGGCTGTCGAAGCAGAAGACGCGCCCTCGCCACCCGCAGTCCGACGCCAAGGCCCAGGCCGCGTTCCAAAAAAGGGGCTGCGCGAAGCGCTGAAGGCCGCGGCGGCCGCGCACCCTGGGCGCCGCCTCCAACTCTGGTTCCAGGATGAAGCGCGCATCGGCCAGAAGGGCCGCACCGCGCATCGCTGGTGGGAGCGCGGGCAGCGTCCGGCCGGGCTGTGCGACAAGCGCTTCACCTCGGCCTACCTCTACGCCGCCGTCTGCCCGGCCAGCGGCGCCGACTTCGCGCTGGTGATGCCGACCGTCTCCACCGCCGCCATGAGCCTGTTCCTGGACGGCTTCTCCCGGAGCCTGGAACCGGACGTCCAGGCGGTGCTCGTGCTCGACCAGGCCGGCTGGCACGGATCAAGGGCGCTGGTCGTGCCGGACAACGTCACGCTGGTGCCGCTGCCCCCCTACAGTCCCGAGTTGAACCCCGTGGAGCGCGTCTGGCTCTACCTGCGAGAGCGCTTCCTCTCCCACCGGCTCCTGGACGACTACGACGCCGTCGTCCAAGCCTGCTGCGACGCCTGGAATGCCCTCACCGCCACGCCAGGGCGCCTACGCTCCCTCACCAGCTACCCGTGGCTCCCGTGTGTCAATGCTTAGGCTCGGCGGTATGACTCCGTCACAGACGCGCGCCCGCCGCTGGACGTACAAGGAACCCACGAGCGTTCACACCCCTCAGCGGAGTTCCTTCCATGTTCTGCAGCAATGTCGGCGGCGTCGATCGCGCCCTGCGGGCCCTCGTCGGCCTGATCCTGATCGCCCTGGTGTTCGTCGGCCCGCAGACCCCCTGGGGCTGGGTCGGGCTGGTCCCGCTGCTCACCGCGGTGCTCGGCTTCTGCCCGGCCTACACGCTGGTCGGCCTGAAGACCTGCGCCACCAAGGGCTGAACCGGCCACGCGAAAAAGCCCCTCTCCCGGCGGGAGAGGGGCTTTTTCGTGGTCCGGGACCGGACCGCGTCAGGCGCGCGGGGCGTGCTTGTTGAGGATGCGCTGCAGGGTGCGGCGGTGCATCTTCAGCCGGCGCGCCGTCTCGGAGACGTTGCGCTCGCACTGCTCGAAGACGCGCTGGATGT
>NZ_DASPMG010000004.1:0-6126 GCF_035627195.1 Azospirillum sp. | reverse complement strand
TGCCGGCGCGCAGCAGCGCCTGCACGACGATCCCCAGCTCCCACGAGCAGCCGTGCGCGGCGGCGTACTGCTTGGCCTCCTCGGCCAGCGCGCCGGCCAGCGCCGCGTCGCCGCGCCACGCCGCCGCCTTGCCGATGTCGCCCAGGTTGTAGATGCGCGTGCCGCAGTCGGCGATCTGCCGGGTGATGTCGAGCGCCAGCGGCGCCTGCCCCATCAGCGCCAGCGCGCGGGCGACGAACAGGTCCTGCCCGGCGCTGTCCGCCGCCTTGCCGCGCCGCACGGCGCTGACGAAGGGGGAGACGATCTCCTTGGCGCGGCCGGGATCGCCGAGCTGCTGGTAGGCCACCGCCAGCGACAGCCAGTCCCAGCGCGCCGCGGTGATCGGCGTCTCCACCGGCGGCAGCAATTCGCCGACCCGGTGCAGGAAGCACAGGCTGCCCAGCGGCTCGTTGCAGACCAGCGCCTTGATGCGGCCGCGGAACTCGTAGAAGTCGAAGTCGCCGACGAACTGGTTGGTGACCAGCTGCACCGCCAGCGCGCTGTCCGGATACTTGGCGATGATATCGGCCAGGAGCTTGTCCGCCTCCTTCAGCAGGCGGGCCTCCTCGGCCGTATCGAGGGTGTTATCGGCCTGCCGGATGATCTGCATGGCCTGAACGAACATGCGGTTGGCCGGCCCGGTGTCCTGCGCCTGCGCCGCTGGGGCGGCAAGGACGGCCGCCCCGGCACCGATGGCCACAACGCCAACGGGCATGGCAAGCGCCACGAGGCAGACGGCGATCCAGCGGCGGACGGCGGCGGGTGAGAGGGCCATGGCGGGCTCGGTGCCTTCAGGCGGACGTAAGTTCAGGAATGGGGTTCAGGACTGACGGACGTAAGTGACGACGCGTTGCACGTTGGGGATGGCCCGGGCGTGCCCGACCACTCGGTCCAGCTCGTCCTTGCTCTTCGCCCATCCCATTAGATAGACAACGCCGTTGACGGTATCGATGCTGTAGTTCTGCGACGAGATGTCGGCGTCGAAGGTGATGCGCGTGCGCAACTGCGTGTTGATCCAGGTGTCACGCGCCGAGTCCACCAGGGAGGACTCGTTGTCCACCTGGATCTCGTTGATGACCTCCTTGACGCCGTCGGCCTGCCAGGCGAGGCGCACGGCATCCAGGCGCATCTGCGGGTCGGCGGCGCGGCCGGTCAGCAACACGTGCCCCTCGTCCACGCGCAGGCTCACGCTTTGGTAGAGGTCGGTGGAGTGTTGGAGCCAGAGGTTGTTGATCTGCGCCCGAATGGCGGTGTCGGTGGCGAATCCCTTCAGGCCGCGCTTCTCCGACGCGGCCACCGCCGCGGTGGCGCCGCCCCCCAGGATCACCGGCGCACAGCCGGCTTCGACGGCGGCCAGAGCGGCCAACCCGATCACCGCGCACAGGCGCCCAAGAGCCGCCACGATCCGCCTCCGTCCGCCAGCCCGCCGAGGGGGCGGGCGGCGCGAAAAAGTCACGCCCACGTTCGGATTGCAATGGGTTTTTTCGAGGATTTTTCCAGTCATCGCGGTTTTGCCCATGGGTGATGCAGGGATGTTGCACCCGCTGCCTAGGAGGCGGCGGGCGCCCGTTCGCACATCCATGGCACCGAGGGGCCGCGACGAATCCTCGCGCCCCCCTCGGTACCTGTCCCATGGATAGGCAATTTCTATTACCTATGCGTTAACCATCAGGAATCAGGCAAATCCTGACCAAGCAATACCAGGGGCGCTGCCACTGTTAACAGAGTCGCCCCCTCCCCCAACGGGCAGTGCCGGGAGGGGAATGGACAGGCCCAATTGCTTGCTTGATGATTCACTCGACTCGCACTAAAATTTTAGCAATCCACGTGGGAGGTCGCGATGTTGAGGAATGCCTTGTTCAACATCATCCGGCAGGAGCAGCGGGAAATCGAGGACGAGCTCGAGAAGGAAGAGCATCGCCCGGCACCCGACATCGGCCGTTTGGCCGCGTTGCGTCAGCAGGCCACCAACCTGCGGCGCGAGCTTGAACACTTCCCGGAGTCCTGAGGCGCCGACCACGCCTGGGTTTATCTCCGGCCGCCCCTTCCCCGCCGCCCGGGGGAGGGGCGTCGTCGTTTCCGGGGCTCGATCGTCCCACTGCCTGTCCATCGCGGCGTTCCAGTCAGCCACCCACACGGACGGGGTGCATCCACAGGTCATTCGTGCTAGGGGAAGGACCCTTTCCGACGACCCGTGAAGACCAGGACCGCACGCGCATGTCCGACACCTCCGCCTACATCCTCACCATCTCCTGCCCCGACACCGTCGGCATCGTCTACGCGGTGTCCGGCTTCCTGGCCGAGCGGAAGTGCAACATCATCGACAGCGCCCAGTTCGGCGACCGCACCAGCGGCCTGTTCTTCCTGCGCGTGCATTTCTCGGCCGCCGCCGACAGCCCGACCCAGGCCGAGCTGGAGCAGGCCTTCCGCGAGGTAGTCGCCAAGCCCTTCAACATGGACTGGAAGCTGCGCGACGCCACGCGCCCGCAGCGCGTGCTGATCATGGTGTCGAAGTTCGGGCACTGCCTGAACGACCTGCTGTACCGCTACCGCATCGGCTACCTGCCGATCGAGATTCCGGCGATCGTCTCCAACCATCGCGACTTCTACCAGCTGGCCGCGTGGCACAACATCCCGTTCCATTACCTGCCGGTGACCAACGAGACCAAGGCGCAGCAGGAAGCGCGGCTCCTTGAGATCGTCGAGGAGGAGAAGGTCGACCTCGTCGTGCTCGCCCGCTACATGCAGGTGCTGTCGTCGGGCCTGTGCGAGAAGCTGGCCGGGCGCGCCATCAACATCCACCACTCGTTCCTGCCCAGCTTCAAGGGCGCCAAGCCCTACCATCAGGCACACCAGCGCGGCGTGAAGCTGATCGGCGCCACGGCGCACTACGTCACGGCGAACCTGGACGAAGGCCCGATCATCGAGCAGGAAGCGGAGCGCGTCGACCACACGATGACGCCCGACGACCTCGTGGCCATCGGGCGCGACATCGAGAACGTCGTCCTGGCCCGCGCGGTGAAGTACCACGTCGAACATCGAGTGCTGATCAACGGCACCAAGACGGTGGTGTTCAAGTAACCGGCGTCAGGTCGGCCGCGCGGCTTCGCGCGTTTCCTCCGCGGCCGGGGTGAAGACGGCGCGGGTGATGGCCTGTTCGATCTGGTCGCGGGTAAAGGGTTTGGGGATCACCGGCCCCAGGTGCTCCAGCCCGCGCTTGGCCAGTTCGTCCGGGAAGGCGGTGACGAAGATCACCGGCAGGAAGCGCTGCCGGCGCAGTTCCCGCGCCACCTCCACGCCGTTGTCGCCCTCGGCCAGACGGATGTCCATCAGGGCCAGCGTCGGCGTGTGCTCGGCGGCCAGCGTCAGCGCCTCGTCCATGGTGGTGGCGTTGCCGCAGACCAGATGGCCCATGCCGCGCACCGTCTCGGACAGGTCGGCGGCGATGATGGCGTCGTCCTCGACCACGAGGATCACGGCCTGCAGGTGCGCACGCACCGTCTCCCGCGCCCGCGACAGGCGCTCGACCGCCTCCTCCGCCGGGATGTCGAGCAGGGCCGCGGCGTCGGCGACGGACACGTCCTCCAGGTTCACCAGCAGGTAGACGCGCCGGTCCGCCTCGTCGAGCGTGGCCAGCGCCGCCTCGACCGGGTGCGACGACGCCGCCGCCGCCGCGGCGCCCGCTTCATCCTGCAGCGCGTTCAGCCGGCGGTACAGCGCGTGGCGCAACGGCTCGCCCGCATCGTCGGCGTCGTCGCTCTCCAGGTACCATTCCAGGGCGCGCGTCACCAGGGCATCACCGCGCGCCGGAGAACCCGTCAAAGCACGGGCGTAGCGGCGCAGGTACGGCAAATGCTCCATCAGGTGGCGGGTGCGATCCTCCATCTTTCTCCCCGTGCCTCGTCGCTGGCTGTTCGGCGGGCGCGTGCGGAGGTCCGCCAGCGTCGCCCACCATTTCCAATAAATGTCTGTGCTCGGCTGCGAGAAAGGAAACGGCCTGACGCATAGTGCGCGACATTTCCAGGGGGAATTCCAACGGGCTATTCGAAATACCCGTTCAGCGTTACCCCCAACGATGGAGCACGTCGGCGCAGGCGCGGCGTTAACCGGTCCATAAGAGTTACCCGGCATGCTCGGATATGCCCTCAGGGGCGAGGCGAGTGTTCCCGACACTGACGCGCCGACGCCGGACCGATCCGGCGCCGGCGTGTTTTTCATCGGCACCGGGGAAATCAGCAGCGACTCGGAACAATTGCCGGTGCAAGGCTGTTGGGCGGGCAATGGTGTGATTCCTCCCTGAACCGCCAGTCCCTTGAACGCCGCCAGGCGCCTGGTCCTCAAAGGACCGCGCCGGCGGCTTTTCTTTGCGGCGCGGCAGCCCGCTTGCATCGCTGCCGTTGCCCGGCTAATGACAGGAACCCCGGCGGCGGCGTAGAGTGCGCGCCGCGCCCAGCAGGCCGCGCACGGATCCGGACACGCGATGGACGAGCAGGAGTACGCATCCCTCACCGACGGCATTCCGCCGGAGGAACTCGCCGACTTCCTGGTGTGGCGCGATCGGGTCAAGGGCACCAACATCTCGGAAAAGACCCTGCTGGCAACCGATTATCTCAATCACTTCAACGAAATCGTGATGCTGATCGAGATGATCCCCGACATGCCCGACATGTTGGAGGAATGCTACGCCTGGCAGCCCAAGAGCTATCAGGAGCACTTCCGCGACAGCGGCTTTTCCGACAAGGCGCTGGCGATCGAGGCGTACGAGCACGTGCCCTCCAAGTTCCGCAAGCCGTTCGAGGACACCATCGCGCAGATGACGCAGGTGGTGGACCGCACGCTGGCCCGCATGTCCGCCGACGTGCACGGCGGCGACCCCGACCGCCTGCGCGAGGATTGCCGCCAGTCGGTGGAGATGATCCACCGCATCATCCAGGTCGCCAACGGCATCATCCACGGCGCGGCCCACGTCATGGAACAGGACGAGATCGACCTGTACCTCGGTTCGGACTGACGGCGGTCTTGCCGCGCCGGCACGGAAGAAGGCTTCCGTAAACGGCGATTGCTGGGGTAGCCACCATTCCTTCAATGCATGGCACGTGGCCCCTGCCCCTCGCTACACTCATGGGAAACAACCAAAGATTTTCTGTGGGGCACCGGTTCGGGCGGTTCGCAAAGGGCCGCCGCACGAGGGGGGAGACGGGACCCGTGAAAGCAGCCCTGGGTCCCGCGGCCGAGGACGTCCTCGACGCCGCGGGTGAGGTGCCGGTCGATGTCGAGGCGGCGGCCGACCTTGCGGCCGGGCCGGAGGTGCGGCTGTGGCTGCGCCTGTCCGCCTGCAACACGCTGATCGACGGCCATCTGCGCGCCCGCCTGCGCCAGGCGTTCGACACCACGCCGCCGCGTTTCGAACTGATGGCCCTCCTGGACAAGGTTCCTGACGGATTGACCATGGGCGAACTGTCGAAACGGCTGATGGTGACCAACGGCAACGTCACCGGTATCGTCGAGCGGCTGGTGCGCGACGGGCAGGCGACGCGCAGCGCCGCCCCGAACGACCGCCGCACCCACTTCGTCCGCCTGACCTCGGCCGGCCGCGACGCCTACCGGGCCATGGCGCGGGCGCACCAGGATTGGCTGCGGGACGTGATGGGCGGCATGGGGCGGGAGGACGTGGTGTCGCTCCTCGGCCTGCTGGACCAGCTGAAGCGGTCGGTGCGCACCGCCGCCCCGGCGGCGAGGTAGACCGATGGCGCCCACCGCCCACGTCGACACCTTCGCCCGCGACCGCCTGCCGCCGCGCGAGCAATGGCCGGACCTGCCGTTCGAGCGGCCGGAGCTGGCCTACCCCGAGCGCCTGAACGTCACCGCCGCCCTGCTGGACCCCTGGCTGGCGCGCGGCTGGGCGACGCGCCCGTGCTTCATCACCCCGGCCGGCACTTGGAGCTGGGGCGATCTGGCCGCCACCGTCGACCGCATCGCCGGCCTCCTGGCGGAGGAGCACGGGCTAGTCCCCGGCAACCGGGTGCTGCTGCGCGGGCCGAACACGCCCATGCTGGCCGCCTGCTGGCTGGCCGTGGCTAAGGCCGG
>NZ_DASPMG010000003.1:0-68711 GCF_035627195.1 Azospirillum sp. | reverse complement strand
GAGACTATTTTCCTTGACGAAGGCCGCTTGGTAGGACTATATGCTGTCCTGCCAAGCGGACACCCGTGTCTGCCACCACCGCCCGGCCTTCGGCCGCGGCGGTTTTTTTGTGGCGGCAGACCTCACCTTCGCATCGAGGAGACCTGCATGCGTGTATTCCGAACGTTCGAGGACGCGATGGGGGCGCCGACCGACATCGCAACGCCGTCCGACACCCGCTATGCCGTCGTTCTGGCAGCCGGCGTGCCCAAGAGCGTGGCCGTGCCCGCCGGGGCGACCAGCGTCATCTTCAACGCCACCGCCCCCTTCTGGGTGCAGTACGGGGCGGCGGCGGCGGTTCCGGCGGCCGACAACCTCGGCGGCGGCGCGCCCGAGCTGTCGCCCGCCGCCCGCCGCCTCGCGGGTGTCGCCAGCCTGGGCCTGGTGGCGTCCGAGGCGTGCGTCGTGTCGCTGAGCTTCTTCGGGGGGTGACCGCGCCATGACCGGACGCTACTCCCTGCCCATCGTGACCGTCCCGCCGGTCGACCTCACGCCCTACGCCTCCAAGCACGCCCCCGCCTTCACGGGGACCGCAGTGTTCGGCGGCGCGGCCCACCTGTCCGACGGCACCCCCGGAGCGCCGGCCCTGGCTTTCGCGGGTGACACCGACACCGGCCTGCACCGTCCGGGCAACGACACGCTGTCCCTCGTCGCGGGCGGCGTCGAGCGCGTGACGGTGGCGGCCGACGCCATCCGCCTGTCCGGCCCCGGAACGGTCCGGGGCGTCCTGCACGGCGGCAACTCCGACACCGTGCCGTTCGTCGGCAGCTACAACGCCGGCGGCGACCTGTCGGCGGCCACCTACGGCTTCGGTTTCATCAACCGCAACACCGACGGGCACCTGCGGCTCGTCTATCGCAAGGGGACGACGGCGGACGTCACCGCGCTTCACCTCAACCGCGACACCGGCGCCATGGCGTTCGGCGGCGCCATAGGAATGGAGAGCCTGCGCGTCAACGCGACGGCGAACGCGGTGAACCGCCTCCAGGTCACCGGGGCGGCGACGGGCGGCGCGCCCGCCCTGGCCGCCGACGGCGCCGACGCGCAGGTCGACCTCGCCCTGACGCCGAAGGGCACCGGCGGGCGCGTGCGCTTCGGCACCCACACGGCGACGGCCGACGCACCGATCACCGGCAGCATCGAGATCCGCGACGCGGGCGGCACGATCCGCAAGCTCGCCGTCATTTCCTGACCACGGGGAGGAACAGCATGGCTCTCATCAAGGCGACGCCCACCGAGTTCGGCGTCGATGCCACCTACTGGCACATCCTGGCGGTGCAGGTGGACCGCGTGCAGGCGGTGGCCCAGGTCACCATGGCCGGCTACCTCGACGCCGCCGCGCGGGCCGGCGGCTGCCGGCCGGTCGCCGTGGCGACGCTCACGCTTGGCGACGGCGACTTTCCGGGCAACGGCGATGGCCTGCGCTACGAAGCGCTCTACGAGCGCCTGAAGGGGCCGCGTCTGGCCGGGGGGCCGTCGCCCTTCGCCGATGCGGAGGACGCCTGACAAGCGCAAGCGCGGCCCGCCCGCCTAAAGCGCCCGGTCCAGCATCCGCCGGATGCCGTCCTCCAGCGTGACCCGCGGGCGCCAGCCCGGCAGCACGGGAAGGCAGCGCACCGGCCGGAAGATCTGGTGCGGCGGGTAGGGCCGCGCGCCCCAGCGCACCGGCAGGCGTTGGCCCGACACCGCCTCGAACAGCGCCGCGGCCTCGCGCAGCGTGACGAAACGCTCGGCCGGCAGGGCGAAGGTGGCGATGCCACCGCCCTCGCCCCCGCCTGCCGGCGGGGCGGCGGCCGCGGCCAGGAAGCCCCGCACGACGTCGTCGACGTGCACGAAGGAAACCTCCTGCTCGCCGGGCGTGGCGTCGGCCGGCTCGTCCGTGCCCAGGCGCCGGCGCCAGTCGGTGAGGATCTTGTTGCGCCAGTCGTCCTCGCCGTAGACGTCGTACAGCACCAGCGCGGTGGTCCGCAGCGCGCCGTGGTGCGCGAAGTGCTCGGCGAAGGCCAGCGCCGCACGTTTGCTGGCGGCATACAGGCTGTTGGGGCGGAAGCGGCCCGCCTCGTCGTATTCCCAGTAGGTGGCGGCGGTGACCAGATGACCGCCGCCCGCCTCGGCCATCGCGGCCATCAGTTGCAGCGGCATCAGCACGTTGCCGCCGACCAGCGCGTTCAGTGCCTCGGGCCCGGCCGGGGCCTGTTCGGCGGCGAGGTGGAACACGGTGTCGGGGGCGCTCGCCGCCACCGCCCGGCGCACGCTGTCGGCGGAACCGTCGTAGACGTGGGCCACCGCGGAACCGGGCAGGCGATCCCGGCCGGAGGACGGGCGCACCAGGGCATGGACCTGCCGGCCCGCCCCGACCAGCGCCGCCGCGAGCCGATGGCCGATGTATCCGGTGGCGCCGGTGATCAGGACGCTGCCCACGAGCGGCACCTCAGTCATAACCCAACTCCCTGAGCAGCGGGCCGAGCTGTTCGTTCAGCCAGTCGCGGCGGTCCGCCGGCAGGTCCAGCCACTCGCCTCGGCCGTCGAACAGCGGCTGGTTGATCTGCCAGTTCCGGCGGGTGCGGTGGCGCCGCTCCCGCTCGGCCAGCGAGATTCCCTTCTCGAAGACCCGGCGCACGGCGGCCAGGGTACCGATGCCGAACCACGTGCGCTGGACGGTGTGGTGGGACAGCATCCGTTCGTCGAAGGGCTCGCCCACGAAGGCGCAAACACGTTCCAGAACGCCGCGGCTGTCGGCGACCAGATCCTCGTAGCGGACCTGCATGACGCCGCCGTGCCGGCGCATCATCGCCAGGCCGGCGGTGTTCTCGGCAATCCACATGGCGACGCCGTCGGCGAGGTCGCCGGTCCGTTTGGCCACCGAGCAGGCGACGTCGCGCCCGTCGCGCACGACGTAGAGCACCGGCGCATCGGGAAAGACACGGCGTATGCGGTCGACGTCGTGAACGTGGCTGGGTGTCTTCTCGCAGATCCGCCGGATGCCGCGCTCCTCCGCCGTCTTCGCAAGGGAGACCAGGAGCCCCAGGCGGCTTTCCCAGTCGTCGCCATGGAACGCGTAGCTCTCGCCCGGATAGGCCATGATGCCGTGATGGGAATCCATCATGGCGGCGAGCAGCGACGTGCCGCTGTGCCCGCAGCCGACGATGAAGATCGGGCGCTTGCTCCGCGCCAGGGCCAGGTCGTCCGCGGGGAGCGGCGCTGCGGGCGCCGGCGCCGGCGTCCGCGCCACCTCCTCCTGCGGGCTCAACTCGATGTGCGCCAGCGCCATGCGCAGGTCCGGCCGGCCGTCCTGGTCCTGGGCGGTGGTCGCCGGATAGAGGAAGAGCAGGAGGTACGTGTGGTCGATCGGCGCGTCCAGGGCAACGGCCACCGTCTGCCAGCGCCCGGGCACGACATCGACGTCGATGAAGCGCGACGCCTTGCGCTCGAACGTCAGGCGGATGCCGACGGTGGTCACGCCGTCACCGGGCAGGACGCGGAACCGCACCCGGTAGTGCGTTCCCGCCGGGTTGGCGAAGGGGATGTCCGGCGAGATCAGACGCTGGTGCGGCACCTCGCCCGTGGTGACCATCCCCACGGCCCCGGCCGGCAGTCGGCCCCCGGCGAAGCGGTCGCCCTCCCCCGCCGGACGCAGCGACTGGGACCGCAGGGTCGCGGGATCGATGACCATCCGCATCGGGGAATGCGGCCGGGCGACCGCCGGCGGCTGCACGCTCTCCACCCGCCCGTAGATCGGCCGGGGCGGGTCCAGCCGCTCCTCCCGGATCAGCCAGGTCGCCGCGGACGACGTCACGGACACGGCGTTCCGCGCCCGCGCGATCTCGTAGATGTGGTCGCGCACCGGGAAACGCCCGCGCCGGTCGGGCCACGTCCAGTCGTCGCCCGCCAGGACGGCGTCGGGGAACAGCTTGTGCGCGTCCCAGAATTCCCGCCGCTGCTTCATGGCGTCGATGTAGACGAGGCCGGGCTTCACCCCGGCCTTCTTCAGGTACCGGTACGCGGCCGGCGCCGCGCGCCGCACCGGGATGAAACGGTCCTTGAACGCGCGCAGGTTGTTCAGGGCGATCCGGTAGGTGCCGTACCGTTCCACGAGGCGCGCGTAGCGTTCCAGTTCCACCCCCTGCAGCCAGTCCGGGCGCGGCTGGATCGTCAGCATCTGGGCGAGGCTGCCGCCCCATTCGTCCAGCCACGGATCGACGCCGATGACGATCAGGCGGTCGGACGCCTCAAGCCATTGCCGGGCCGATCCGCCCAGGAAGCAACCCACCTCGACCATGCAGCGGATGTCGTGCGTGCGGATGAGGTCGGTCACGAGGTCCCGCCCGCCGCCGTCCAGGGCGAAGGTGAAAGGTTCGGCTTCACGGGGATCCGGCAGGTCGGGCCACGGGTTGTCGCGTGCGAGCGCGCTCAGAACCGGATCGATTGCCATGCCGTCACCACCGTGCGCATCCTGTCGGCGCATCAAAGCCGGCCCGGCGGCAGCGGTCAAGGCCACGGTTATCGGGAGGGGGCGGCCGGGCGGCGATCGGGAAAGCCGGCGTCCTCGGCCTCATCCGCCTCGGCCGGGGACTGTTGACGCACCGACAGCCATCCATCGAGCGCCCAGGGGGTGAGGTAATCGCCGAGCGTCCGGTAGCGGATGACCGCCGGCCAGCGTCCGCTGCGCGCGGCCGCCTGCATGTCGGCCGTGAAGAACGACCAGTAGAACCTCTCGCGGTTCTCGAGGTGGTGCGCGTTGAAGGAATCGGCCGAGTGCAGGGGAAAGCCGCGGTTCGTCGCCGCGAAGTACGACATGTCGACGAAGCGGTGCCAGAACGGGTTGAACACCAGGGCGCCGGGCTCGGAGAAGAAGCGGATCCGCCGCGCCAGTGGCCAGCGGCCGACCTCCTCGACGTAATGGGTCGTGGCGCCGGGCACGAAGCCGAACACGTTCATGGTGCCGTCAAGCAGGTAGGCCGTGTTGTCGGCGGGATCGAACGCCGACAGCAGGACGTGTCCGTTCAGCCCACCGACCAGGATCGTCACGGTGAACGCCGGTATGCCGAGCGCCCACAGGATGATCATCGCCCGGACGGCGTGGTGTGTGCAGTTCCCCTGCGGCGACAGCAGCCATTCGTCCTCGTGCCGCACCTTGCCTTCGCAGGGGGTGTACGAGGCGAAGCTGCCGTGCGTGCGCAGCATCGCGTAGAGGACGAGGCGCTGGCGCTCGCCCAGCGTCGGATGACGGGTGGCGAGGAACGCCTTGTCCGCCTCGAAGTCTTGCAGGATCGTGGCCCGGATGTGCTCCGCGACGGGAACCGGCAGGTCCCCCGGAATGTCGAGCAGCGGACGCCAGAAGCGGGCGCAGAACTCGATATCCGCCTTGGGCAGGCCGAACTCCCGCCCGACCGGCCGCATCCCGTCGGCGGACACCGTGTAAAGGCGCCTGCGCCCGGGCAGCCAGTATCGGCCGGCATGCCCGAGCCATCCGCCGATCCGCTCCAGCACGCGCCCGACGCCGCCGGCGCGCTGCGTCCAGATGCGGACCTCGCCCAGGGTGCTGGTCAGGCCGGCGCGGCGGTCGTCGTCGTAGGGCGGGGTTGTCGGGTAGAGGAAGACGATCACGCCCGACGGCGCGCGCGGCACGTCGAAGGCAAAGGTGACGCGCTGCCATACCCCGGGCTCCACGGCCTCGACAGCGATGTCCGACCAATGGGCGTCGTCCGCGGGCGCGGTGACTCGCAGCCCCACGGTGGTGACCGATGGACCCGGGAGGATGAGGAAGGAGATGAAGCACCGCCCGGCTTCCAGGGGAACGGGAATGTGGCGGGACAGGCGCTGATGGCGGCTGCTGCCCAGGCTGGTGACGTGGGTGAGCGCGCCGGATCGCCTGCCGTTCGGCGCCGGCTCGGTCTTCAGGGAGTCGGCCAGCCAAGCCCCGTCGTTCAGGTTCTCGGCATGGAGCAGGACCCGCCGTTTCCGGAACGGCGGAGACGCCACCGGCCAGCCTCCGCCAGCGTCCGGCGCGGGGGGCTCCGGGGGCGGGGGCGCTGCCGTCTCGGCCACTTCCTCAACCGCGGGCTTAGTGACCCGCGCGGCCGGGATCCGCGTCAGCGTGACGGCGCCGGTGGCGCAGCAAAGTCCGGCCCGGCCGTCGTCGTCGGCCCCGCCCGTCGCGGGATAGAGGAACACCACCACGGCGGTGTGCGTGGCGGGCGCAGTGAACGATGCCTCGACGGTCTGCCAAGCTCCCGGTCGCACCGCCACGTCGACGAACTCCGTGCCGACGTCCCGGAAGGTGATGCGCAGCCCCACGGTGGAGACACCCGGCCCTGGGAAGACCTGCGCCTGGATGCGGTAGACGTCGCCGGCCCGGCCGTCCGACGGGACGTCCTGGTAGCGCAGTCGCTGGTGCGCGGCTTCGCCCGTCGTGGACCACGTGGGCGCAGCGTCCCGATCCCCGGGCGCATCCGGATCCGCGTCCGGCGCGGGCGGGGCGATGCTGGCGGACTCAGCCTCGGCCCGCAGCGACTGGGGAACGGCTCCGTGCCCGTCGAGGCGCATGGACAAGGAAGCGGCGGCGCCGACATACGGCGCCGCCACGCACAGGCAATCACGCACGCTGGTCTCCCGCTCCCCCGGTCACGCATCCAGACCGCGGGAGAACGCCGTCAATAGGGAATAAAGTCGACGTCGGAGTCCATGCCCAGCAGCTTGCGGCCCGACGGGTCCGGCCGGACGAGGCTGAAGCAGCCGAAGTCGTTCGCGAAGGACGTCCGGCGCAGGGTGAGGGCAATGTTCTTTTCCTCAAGCTCCGCCGGCATCCGTTCGCGGATGAGTTTGTCGTACGCGGCATGCGCGTGGGCGCGCACCAGATAGCACTTCGCGCTCGCGTTGAGCACCATCTTCCACTCGAACTGGTTCTTGAACAGGAAGTGGTAGGCCGCCGCCGTCAACTGCGGATAGCAGGGGTTCATGAAGTCGTCGAGGGCGATGATGCCGAAGTCGGAAACCAGATCGGCCGTGGCTTCCAGGTCGTTGATCAGCGAGTACCCGGTGTGGTCGCCGTCGATGTGAGCGAAGCGGAACCCGTGGTGCATGTTCATCAGGTTCCGGTGCGTCTTCAGCTTGCGCGACCAGGCGTGAATACCGATGTTGTTCTCCGGGTGGAACTCGCTGATCATCCGTATGACGTAATCGACGGCGTCGCCCGAGCAGTCGACCAGGGCCACCGGTTCGTCCTGCCCCATGTTCAGCGCGCCGAACAGCGCCGATTTGCCGCGGTAGATGCCGATTTCCAGGTAGCCGCCGCTCGCTCCGAGATGCGCCTGCTGCCGGAACAGAAAGTCCCAGACGAACATGTCGTTCTCATCGAAGAAACCGACGACATCCGAGTAGCGCTCTTTGTAGAATTCGATCTTCGACATGGTGAGCAGCCGTTTCCTTCGTCAGTGGCAGGGCCCGGGACAGGGGAGCGCGTGCCTTGAACGGTCATCCTGGGGGAGGCCGCCGCTACCCTGGCATACGGGACGCCGATGGTCAAACCCTCCCCCGTCGGCGCCGCTGCGCGGGGCGCAAACCGTCATGGCGGCGCACCGTCATGATCGTTCCGTCCCTGCCAGTGCGTCAGGGTTTCGGGTGGGAGAAGGCTTTCGAGCGAATCGTACCGGATCACGCCGTCGCCGTCGCCGGCCGCTCCCACTTCCTCGGCCAGAAACGAGCGGTAGAACATCCGCCGGCCATTGTAATGGTGCTCGTTGAACGACTCCGTGGAAAACAGCGGATACGGCTTCGCCTCGGACACGAAGTAGGACATGTCGACGAAGCGGTGCCAGAACGGGCAGTGGATCACGGCGTTCCCGCCTGAGAAATGCGCGCTCCGCCTGTCCGATGGCCAGTGCCTGATCTCCTCCATGAAGTGGCTGCCGGCGCCGTCGACGCACGCGAACACGTTCATCGTGGCATCGAGAAGGTAGGCCGTGCCGTTCGCCGGATCGTGGGCCGAGACGACGATGTGGCCGTTCATCTGCCCCGTCACGATCGTGACGGCCACGCTCGGCAGGCCAAGGGCCCACAGGACGATCATGATCCGGATGGTGTGGTGCGAGCAGTTGCCACGCTTGGACAAAAGCCAGTCCAGCTCCTGTTCCGGCGTGTTCCCGGACGCGACATAGGACGCGAAGCTGCCGTGGACGCGCAGCATCACGTACAGGATCAGGCTCTGGCGGTCGTTCAGCGCCGGGTAGCGGTCCGCCAGGATCGCGCGGTCCTCCTTGAACCCTTCGACGATCCGGGCGGCGAGAAGGTTTCTCAGCGGAACGGTCCCGTTCTCCGGATCGGGGATCAAGGGGCGCCAGAACCTGGCCACGAACTCAAGATCCGCCTTGGGCAGGCCGAACTGACGGCCGACGGGCTGAAAGCCGTCGTCACGCGGCGCGTGCAGACGGCCCCGGCCCGACAGGACGTGGCCGCGGACGAAACCGACCAGGCTTCCCAGGCCGCCGAGAATGCGGGCCATCGCCGGGCGGTATTCCAGCCAGACCGACACGTTGGCGACGACGCTGGTCGCCCCGGCGCGCGGATCGTCGTCGTGCGGCCCGGTGGCGGGATAAAGGAACACGCAGAGCTTGCGGCCCGACGGGGGAAGGTCGAAGGCGAAGCTCAGGCGTTGCCAGCGGTTGGGCGTGACGGTCCGGGCGTCCGTGCTCGTACCGGAAATTCCCGCGGTGAGGCGGACGCCGACGGCCGTCACGGACTCGTCGGGCAGCACGCTGAACGCGACGTGGCAGCGCACCGCGTCGCCGGTGATGCGAAAGACACGCGAAACGCGCTGGTGGGAACTGGCGCCGCGCGTCGTCACCTGCGTGGCGCGCCCCGCGTGTCCCGCGGACGGCAACACCCCGACGGGCGACAGGGAATCGAAGCTCCATTCGCCGTCGCGAAGGTCCCCGGCGCGCATCAGCGTCCGGCCTTTCCACACCGGCAGAATGGGATGGTCGTCGGCCAGGGCCTCTTCGCCGGGGAACGGTTGGAGGACGATCCCGCCGGGCGCGGCCGCGCCCGTCCGGACCGCCTGTTCCGCGGGAACGGATGCGTCCGCCGCCACCCGCCGGACCGTGATGGCGGCCGTGGCGCAGCGCAGGCCCGCGCGGTCATCGCCGTCGGAGGCGTCCGTGGCCGGATAGACGAACACGATCAGCTCGGCATGTCCGGCCGGCGCAGCGAACGTGGCCTCCAGGGTCTGCCACACGCCCGGCGTGACGGCGACGTCGGCGAACGCCGTGCCGTGGTCGCGGAAGGTGACGCGCAGCCCGGCGGTGGACACGCCCGGGCCCGGGAAGACACGGGCGCTCACCTGATAGGCGGCGCCCTTCCCTCCCCCGGCGTGGACCGTCCGGCTGCGCAGGCGCTGGTACGGCACTTCGCCAGTGGTCGTCCACAGGGTCGCCCCCTCCTCCGCCGCCAAGGCTTCCTCGAAGCCGGCAACGTCGGTTTCCGCACGCAACGACTGGGCAGCGATCCCGGCACCATCCAGCCGCACCGGCGCGCCGTCCTCGTCGGACGGCACCACGAGGGTGGCTTCGCTCACGCCCGGCTCCTCGTCACGTGGCGCTGTCTGCGGTCCGGACCACCGCCCCGTGCAGGTTGTCGGTCATCGCCCGGTTGGTCCGCACGAACTCGGCCAGCCAGCCGGTCAGCGCCTGCGGATCGGGCCGCCAGTCCGCCGCCAGCCGGGCCCGCAGCAGGTCGGCCGCCGCCCGCGGGTCGACGGGCAGCTTGAGCAGCACGTCGTCCGGAATCTCGCTGGAGAAGGTGGTTTCGGCGTCGACCACGCCGACCGCCGGGGAGCAGATGAGGCTCTTGACCAGCGATCCTTCGATGGGCGCCGACCACATGGACGGCACCAGCGTCAGGCGGGCCGTCCGCACCCGTTCCTCCAGCCCGGTTTCCCAGGTGATGGATTCGAACCGGCAGTTGGGCGGCGGCTCCTGCCCGATCATGCCGGCGACGAAGGGGAACAGGAACTCCACCTCGGGACAATGGCGCGCCACTTCCACCGTCCAGCTCATGCCCTTGGGGTCGAGGTGCCAGGCGTGGAACACCACGGGACCGGTTCCCGGCTCGGCGGCGACGGGCGGCAGCGCCCCGCCCGGAAACAGCAGCTCCAGGTCGGCGGTCCACATGCCGACCACCGGCACCGGGACCTGCGGCCCGAAGTGGCGCCGTGCCAGCGCCGCCTGGGCGCGGTTCTGGGCGAACGGCCGCACCCGGCCGGCGCGGGCCTGCATGAGCAGCAGCTTGGTGTACGCCATCGCCGCCGGATCGGCGATCGGGAACGGCTGGCAGCCCAGCGCCATCTGCCGGTCGAAGCTTCCGCCGGCGCATTCCGTGCAGGGCGAGAACATGCCCGGCCGGTGGTTGTAGCTGCGCACGCAGAAGAAGCTGCTGTCCAGGAGGTACAGGAGCACCGGCCGCCGCGCCCCCAGGATCAGGCTGTTGGTGCGGCCGAAACCCAGGCACTGCGGATGGATTAGCAGGATCTCGGCATCGGTGCGCGCCTGACGGTCCAGCACCTGGTCGACCACGGCGTCGCCGAGGTCGCGCGCCCGGTAGAACTGCACGTTGGGCACCAGCGCCGGCAGCGTCTCGCGCAGCCGCGCCACCAGCCGGCCGGCGCCGCCCGGGTCGTCGCCGTCGATGCCGAGTACGACCAGCCACTCGCGGCCGGTGTCCCGGCGCAGGAGCGCGGCGGAACGAATCTGGTCGGCCGAACCCAGCGGGTTGCTCTCCAGCGCCGCCGCCAGCAGCTGCTCCGCCTCGCCGTCACGGTGCAGCGCGCTGGCGAGGTCGAGGCGCAGGGCGCCCGGCATGCGCGGGTCGTCCATCAGCGTGCGCCGGATGGTGGCGGCGTCCGCGGCCTGCCCTTCGGCTTCCAGGACGTCGGCCTGCACCCGCCGGTACCACACGGCGTCGGCGCCCCCGGCCGCCGCCGCGGCGCCGGCAAGCGCCGCCAGTTCGGCGCGCTGCCCCTGCCGCCACAGGCGCGCCATCCGCGCCACCGGGGACGCGCCGGCGCCGCCCGGCACCGTCGGCGCGGACAGCGCTGGCGCCGCCTGGCCCAGGCGGCGGCGCAGCAGGCGGTCGAGCTGCTGCGCGCGGGCCTGGCGGTCGTGCCGGGCGCGTACCCCGGCGCAGTCGGCACCATCCTCGTCCACGTGCCGCTCCGCCAGCCGGATCAGGGTGGCCGCGGCGTCGGCCGGCGTCGCGGCGACCGCCGGCAGGCCCTGGAACGACAGCTGGCACAGCGGCGACCGCCCGAAATCGGCGGCGAGCACCACCGCCGCCCCGCAGGCGGTCCGGTTCAGCAATTCGGCGGCCGCCGCGATGCCCGGCCGGTCGGCGTGCAGCATCACCCGCGCCGAGCGGACCTGCCATTGCAGGCGCCAGCCCCACAGGCGCGGCCGGATGTGGCGGGCCACCGGATCGGGCACGCGCAGGCCCGGCTCCACATCGACGAAGAAGGCCGCCCGCAGCCGCCCATCCAGCACCGCCGGGCTCTCGGCCACCGCCTGCAGGCAGCGCAGGACCCCCTCGGATTCGGTGGTCAGCGTGCCGGCATAGACGATATCCCACAGGCCGTCGGCCATCGCCGCCGCCGGCGGATCCTGCCCGTCGGAGAACGGCAGCAGCCCGCTCAGCTCGCCGGTCCCCGGCCACGGCGCCAGGACATCGAAGCCGTGCGCGCGCGGTTCGGCGGCCGGGCTCGGCCCGCCGACGACCAGCCGCGGACGCCACGCGGTCAGCGATGGGAGACGGCTGGCGAACAGGTCCTGGTCGATGACGTGCAGCACGTCCGGCGCCATCCGCTCGATCTGTGCGGCCAGCACGCGCGTCATCCAGTCGGGCGCCGTCAGCAGGTCGGCGCAGCCCTGCTCGCGCGCCCAGCGCTCCTGGTGCTGGCGGGCGTTGGCGACGACCAGCGCCGCGTCCCAGCCGTGATCGCGCATCGGTTCCGCAAGGTCGCGCCCGATGAGAAGCCCGGATTCCGCGATGGCGGCGTGCTGTTCGGCCGCGCTCCGCGCGTCGAGCCCGTCATGGCCGCCGTAGAGCCAGGAAAGCGCAGCCTGTTCGAGCGTGACGATCTGGAGATAACGCATCCTGCGTTCCTGCACTGGCAAATGGGGGCGGCTCAGGCGAAGATCGGTTGCCAGGCCATGCGGCCCGGGTCACCGATGGGGGTGCGCTCCGGCCGCGGCTCACTATGCCATTCCATCGCCACGTCGAGGAACCGGTCAAATCCGTTGGCGTCGCGGTAGCGCTGCCCGGCCTCGGCCGAGCGGGCGGCGTGCTCGGGGTGCTCCTCCAGCAGGCGCGCCAGGGCGTCCGTGATCTCGCCGGCCTCCATCCGCTCGAAGGTGACGCGACCGGCCTTGTAGGCCTTGCTCTCCACGTCCATCCACGAGGCGGTGGGGACGACCACCGGCGCGTCGTAGTACAGCGCTTCCATCAGCACGCCCGAGGACATGTCGCGGTAGATCTCCGAATCGTACGGCAGAACGAAGGCGCCGGCGCTGCTCACCGTACGGTAGTAGTCCTCGCAGCTCAAGAAACCTTCGACAACCCTGACGTTGGGGTTCGCGGCGGCCAGTTCGCGGATCCGCTCGATTTCCGCGGCGAAGCGGATGCGATACCCCTCCACGCCGTGGATCTGGATGAAGTAGTCCGCCGGCAGGCCGCGCTCCAGCGCCTGCGTCAGCACGTCCGGCACGAGGTGGAAACCCTTGTCGGGCTTGATCTCGCCGATGTACAGCACGACCTGCGGGCGGCGCCCCTGGCGCGCGGCGCGGCCTTCGAGCAGGTACCGGGGGTCGGGCGTGCCGCACAGGGTGGGGTGGAAGCGGATCGGGCCGCCGTACAGCGCCGAGTACGCCCGGATGATCGATTCCGTGTTGGAGCAGAGGACGCAGTTCTCCTGCCCCGGGCGCGCGAAGCCGGCCAGCCCCGTGCGGTAGACGTTGGCCATCTCCAGGTCCTTGACGACGAACTCCGTCTCGGACTCGAACAGGACGCCGGCCTGGAGCATCAGCGATACGATCATCGTCGTGCGGTTGCCGGGGGGCAGCGACACGTTCCAGCGCTGGATCGCGTCGATGAGAAGCTGGTTGGCCGTCGGGAAGACCACGATGCTGTCGCGGAAGTCGTACTGCGCCGACAGCTCCTTCAGGTGCCTGAGGAAGAGCCGGTTGAGGTTCAGGTACTTCCAGGCCAGGGAGGTCGAAGGCTCGGTCGTCAGGGTGGTTTCGGTGAACAGCGGGATCAGGAAGGGTTCTTCCTGCGGCTCCGGCCGGAACAGCCGGTTGGCGAAGATCCGGCAGTCCAGGCCGGCCCGCCGGGCCGTGTCGGCCAGACCGACGGCGATGTTGTACATGTGCCCGCGCCGCTCGGTCAGCGCCGGATCGATGACGTAGAGCGACTTGACGCTTGCCGACATGTTAGTCCCCACCAGGAAGAGGCCGCATCAGTGCACGGGTGCCGGGATCGACGCGGAGCGGACCGGCGCCGTCGGCCGGATGGACGAGGCGACGACGCTTCGCATGCTCCGGCACCACAGCTCGAGGACCAGCGCCTTGAACGGCAGGTCGACCGGGCTGGCGCCGTACGACCGGTCGAAGCGCGCCAGATCGCGGCCGGCTTCCGGCGTCAGGATGCCGGCGCTCACCAGCACGCCGTCCTGCAGCGCGTGGCCGTAGGCGGCGAAGAGGCTGGTCAGCCATTCCTCGACCGGCGGCGTGAAGCCGCGCTTGGGCCGCAGCATGACTTCGTCGGGCAGGATGCCCTTCAGGGCCTGCTTCAGCCAGTGCTTGGGGTCCAGGTTGTCGTCGCGGTAGGTCTTGCGCAGCCCGATCACCGTCTCGGCCAGCCGGTAGTCGAGGAAGGGAAGGCGCTGCTCGATCGACGACGCCATGCCCAGGCGTTCGCCCTGCGTCACGCCGTTGCCCAGAAGGTACGTCTGACAGATGAGCTGCGTCACCGACACCGCCGGCCATTCCCAGAGATGGCTGCCGGTGAACAGGCGCTGCGCCGCGTCCTCGTCCAGCACCGCGCGGTACAGTTCGGTGAACGCGCGCTCACCGGCCCGGGCGGTGGATTCGAAACCGGGCGAGATGTCGTAGAAGACGAGCTGGTCTTCCGGCCCCAAGTCCGGCGCCGGCGCGTTGCGCCGCTGGAGGCGCGCCAGCGCCTTGTCGTGGCTGCGTTGCGCGGCTTCGGCCACCCAGGCATAGCCCCAGAACAGCTCGTCCGCCCCCTGGCCCTGCACCAGGACCGGGATGCCCGCCGCCAGCGCCGTGCGCATGACCATGTCGTAGCCGAAGCCGGAGATGTCGGCGATCGGGTCGTCGCGCCAGTAGACGAGGTCGGCGAAGCCGTCGGTCATCGCCTCCGTTTCGAGTTCGGCGTCATGGAAGACGATGCCGAGGGAATCGGCCAGCGCCTTGGCCTCCGCCCGCTCGTCGCACGGCGGCCGGCCGGGGTAGCCGACCGAGAAGGCGTGCAGGTTGCCGGGGTACTTGCGCGCCAGCAGGCAGGCGATGGCGCCGGAATCGATGCCGCCGCTCAGCGCCAGCCCGACCGGCACGTCGGCGCGGATGATGATGTCGCTGATGGTGTCGAGCTGCTCGGCGATCAGCGTGGCCGGGTCGCCCTCCAGCGGCTCCGCGCGGGTCATGTCCCAGTAGATCGTCTCGGAGATCGTCCAGGTGTCGACGTCGATCACCATCATGCCGCCCGGCGGCAGCTTGCGCACGCCCTTCAGCGGGGTGCCCGGCTCCGGCACGAACAGGTAATGGAAGTACAGGTTGATCTGCGCCGGGTCGAGCTGGAACGGCACCATGCCCGACCGCAGCAGCGACTTCATCTCCGAGGCGAACAGGATCTGCCGCGGCGTCTGGTAGATGTACAGGGGCTTCTCGCCCATGCGGTCGCGGCACAGCACGAAGCGGCGGCGCGTCTTGTCCCACAGCGCGAAGGCGAACATGCCGCGCAGCTTGTGGACGCACTCCAGCCCGTATTCCTCGTACAGGTGGATGATGGTCTCGCAGTCGCTGCCGGTGGCGAAGCGGTGGCCCTTGGCCTGAAGCTCGGCCCGCAGCTCGATGTAATTGTAGATCTCGCCGTTGGCGACGAGGACGATGGACTTCGTCTCGTTGTACAGGGGCTGCCATCCGCCGTGCAGGTCGATGATGCTCAGCCGGCGCATCGCCATGGAGATCCATTCGTCGGAATAGTTTCCGCCGCCGTCCGGACCGCGGTGCGTCATGGCCGCCTGCATGGCCGGCACGGGGTCGGCGGCGCCGGCATCCGGGTTGCGCCTGACGAGTCCGGTGATTCCGCACATGGCTGTCTTCCTTCCCCGATTACCGCGCTGCCGCCCGGCAGAACGCGTGCATCCGCTCGATCACATAGTCGATGTGCGGCTCCTGGAGCCCCGGATAGACGCCGATCCAGAAGGTGGAAGTCATCACCGTGTCGCTGGCGTCGAGCGAGCCGTGCACACGGTACCGCTGGTCCTTCATGTACGGCTGGCGGATCAGGTTGCCGCCGAACAGCAGGCGGGTGCCGATCCTGTGCTCGTTCAGGAACTTCACCAGATCGTCGCGCGAGAAGGGCGCGCCGGCGCGCACGGTGATCGGGAAGCCGAACCACGACGGTTCGGAGCGCGGCGTCGCCTGCGGCCGGATCAGGAACTCGTCCAGGTCGGCAAGCCCCTCGTGCAGGCGGGCGTAGTTCCGCCGGCGCGCGTCGATGAAGCCGTCCAGGTGGTCGAGCTGCGCCAGCCCGACCGCCGCCTGCATGTCCGTGATCTTCAGGTTGTAGCCGATCTGGGAGTACGTGTACTTGTGGTCGTAGCCGGCCGGCAGCTCGCCGAGCTGCTGGTCGAACCGCTTCTTGCAGGTGTTGTCCATGCCCGGCGCGCACCAGCAGTCCCGGCCCCAGTCGCGCAGCGATTCCAGCACGCGCTTGAGCTTGCTGTTGTCGGTGAACACCGCGCCGCCCTCGCCCATGGTGATGTGGTGCGCGGGGTAGAAGCTGACGGTGCCGATGTCGCCGAAGGTGCCGACCGGGCGCCCGTCGTACAGCGCGCCCAGCGCGTCGCAGGTGTCCTCGACCACGTACAGGTTGTGCGCCTTGGCGACGCGCATCACGGTGTCGAGGTCGAACGGATTGCCCAGCGTGTGGGCGACGACGATGGCCCGCGTCCGCTCGGTGATCGCCTCTTCGATCAGGTCGGCGCGGATGTTGTAGGTCGGGATGTCGACGTCGAGGAAGACCGGCACCAGACCGTTCTGCAGCAGCGGGTTGACCGTGGTGGGGAAGCCGGTGGCGCAGGTGATGACCTCGTCGCCCGGCCGCATCGGCCGGCGGATCAGCGGCGAGCACAGGGCCGACACCGCCAGCAGGTTGGCCGAGGAGCCGGAGTTGCAGGTCAGCGTGTGGCGCACGCCCAGCCGCCGGCGCAGGCGCTCCTCGAAGGCATCGTTGAAGCGGCCGGTGGTGAGCCAGAAATCGAGTGCCGAATCGACCAGCGTCCGCATGTCGTGCGCGTCGTAGACGCGGCCGGACACCGGCACCGGCGAGGTCCCCGCCTGGAACGGCTTCGGCGCGTGCGCAAGCCCGGCGTACCGTGCCGTGAGGTCGAGAATGAGCGCGCGCAGGGCGTCGGCATCCTGCAGAACGCTGTCGTTCAGGACCGGGTCAGACATCGGCGATGGGCTCCAGGGTCGGGCGTTCCGCCGCGGGGGCGGACGACGCGCGCTCGTACAGGTCGATCTGGTCGAGGGTGAAGGCCTGCATGGCGCGGCCTTCGGCGTGGGCGCGGTACCACGCCACGGTCTGCGTCAGGGTTTCCTCGAAATCCCACCGCGGCCACCAGCCCAGCAGGCGGCGGGCCTTGGTGGAATCGAGCGTGAGCAGCCCGGCTTCGTGCGGCTGCCGAGGGTCGGCGTCGACGCGCAGACGGTCGGGCGTGCCCCACAGCGCGCACACCGAGCGCGCGACGTCCAGGGTGGTGCGCTCGCTGCCGCCGTCGGGGCCGAAGTTCCAGGCGTCCCACGGCCCCTTGGGCCGGGTGCACAGGCGCTCGGCCACCGCCAGGTAGCCCGACAGCGGCTCCAGCACGTGCTGCCACGGGCGCACGGCGGCGGGCTGGCGGATGCGCACCGTCTCGCCCGCGGACAGCCCGCGCATGAGGTCCACCATCAGGCGGTTGGCGGCCCAGTCCCCGCCCCCCACGACGTTGCCGGCGCGCACCGACGCGATGCCGCCCAGGCGCTCGTCCGCGGCGAAGAAGGACTTGCCGTAGGAGGCGGTCACCAGCTCGGTGCAGGCCTTGCTGCTGCTGTAGGGGTCGTGCCCGCCCAGCGCGTCGCCCTCGCGGTACCCCCAGATGGTCTCGCGGTTCTCGTAGCACTTGTCGCTGGTGACGACGACCGTGGCGGCCACCCCGCCGACCCGGCGCACCGCCTCCAGGACGTTCACGGTGCCGATGACGTTCGTCTCGTAGGTCGCGACGGGTTCGGCGTAGGACTGCAGGACGAGCGGCTGCGCCGCCATATGGATGACGACGTCGGGCGCGCACCGCCGCAGCGCGGCCTCCAGGGCGGCCGGGTCGCGCACGTCGCCGATGGTGCTCTCCATCCCCGCGCCGACGTCGGCGGCGGTGAACAGGTTCGGCTCGGTCGGCGGCGTCAGGGCGTAGCCGCTCACCTCGGCGCCGAGCCGCTGGAGCCAGAGGCACAGCCAGCCGCCCTTGAACCCGGTGTGGCCGGTGACGAAGACCCGCCGGCCCGTCCAGAAGTCGCGGTTCATGCCCCCTCCCGCCACATCTTCCAGGGCGCTTTTCCGCTCTCCCACAGGCCTTCCAGAAGCTTGCGGTCGCGCAGCGTGTCCATGGGCTGCCAGAACCCCTCGTGTTCGAAGGCCATGAGTTCGCCGGCGCGGGCCAGCCGCTCCATCGGTTCGCGCTCCCACACCGTGTCGTCGCCGTCGATGTAGTCGAGGGCGCGACGCGACAGGACGAAGAAGCCGCCGTTGATCAGGCCGCCTTCCGACACCGGCTTCTCGTTGAAGTCGCGCACCATCCCGCCCTCGATCTCGAGCGCGCCGAAGCGGGCGAGCGGCCGCACGGCCGTCACCGTGGCGGTGCGCCCGTGCGACTTGTGGAAGGCGATGGCCTGTCCGATGTCGACGTCGGCGACGCCGTCGCCGTAGGTCATGCAGAAGGTGTCGTCGTCGCCCAGGTATTTGGCGATCCGCTTGATCCGCCCGCCGGTCATGGTGCTGTCGCCGGTCTCCACCAGCGTGATGCGCCAGGGGTCGGCCGCGCTCTCGTGCACGGTCATGCCGTTGCACACATCGATGGTGACGTCCGAGACGTGCAGGTTGTAGTGGTAGAAATATTCCTTCAGCACATAACCCTTGTACCCCAGGCACACGATGAAATCGTGGATGCCGAAGTGCGAGTACATCTTCATGATGTGCCAGATGATCGGCCGGCCGCCGATGGAAACCATTGGCTTTGGTTTGGTCTCCGTCTCTTCGTTCAGGCGGGTGCCCAAACCTCCGGCAAGGATGACGGCCTTCATGATTGCTGTCCTTCGCGACGAAGCGAGCCTGTTGGGTGATGGAGGGTGGATCGGCGCTGGTCCGGCCGGGTCATGCCGCCACGGGATCGGCGCAGCCCGGCTGCGGTGCCGGCGCCGGGCCGGACGACAGCGGACCCACGTCGTACTCGTGCTGCCCGTGCTCCTCGAACCACCGCTGCAGGTCTGCCCGTCCCTCGGCCGTGAGCAGGTCGAAGGCCTGTTGCAGGTCCGGGCGCAGGGCGTGGATCACACCGGCCAGCCGGCTCACCGGCTGGCCGCGGGCGCCCATGTCCTCGTCGTTGGCCGCCGCCGGTTCGAGCGGCTGGCTCAGCAGCCGCTGGATGTCGGCGATGGTGCCGATGCCCACGCCCAGCCCCTCGCGGCGGCCCCACAGCCAGATCCACGCGCAGACGGCGGCGAAGCCTTCGGCGGTGGACGGGTCATAGCCGCCGCGCAGGTCGTCGCGCCGCGTCCACAGGCGCAGCACCTCCAACACCGTGGTGTCGGCCAGCGCGAACGACGTGGCCCCCTGCGCGCCGACCCGCTGCGCCAGGGCGGCGAGCGTGGTCTGCGGAAACTCGGCGGGGCGCGCCGTGCGGGACCAGTTGGCCAGCCCGTCCACCCCGGACGGGGTGAGCAGGTCGAACTGTTCCATCAGGTCCGCCCGCAGCAGGTAGAGCCCGACGGCGAGGTTGCCGAGCCCCGCGGCCTTGGCATACGGGAAGAGCGGCGTCGGCGCGTACAGCGCGCCATAGACGTCGACCCAGCCGGCGGCGCTGAGGCCCAGCCGCTCCTGGTGGCCGTGCAGCGCGCACCACGTCAGCAGGCCGATCCAGCCGGCGATGCCGTCCAGCGGATAGGCGTCCTGCAGGTCGCTGCGCGTCGACCAGAAGGCGTGCAGCACGTCGACGGTGGCGTCGGCCATGCCGAAGACGCGCAACGCCTCGCGATCGATGACGTCCCGCGGATCGGCCATCCACAGCGCCGGCCGGCGCACCCCGCCGGTCTCGTGCGCGGTGTCGGGACGGATGCAGAATTCCGACAGCCGGAGGACGCTGGGGGTTCCCATCTGGCGCACCGCCAGCTGGGCGACGCCGCTCTGCGCCAGCGCGCCGTCCGGGACCGGGAAATGGTAGGCGTGCCAGCCGGGCTTGACCGACACGGTGCGCATCAGGCGGGTGCCCCAGTAGACGCCGACCACGATGGGGGCGTCCACCCCCGACGCCAGCGTCATCTCCACCGCCATCGGCGTTTCCCGCGCGGCAACCGAGAAACGCAGCACGGCCTCGGGCAGGGTCGTCTGGGCGTATCCCGTGGCGTAGCCGTTCCAGCCGGTGCCCAGGTACATGTTCCCGGCCAGCGGAACCTGATTGGCGTCGATGCCGCAGGGGAACGCCTCGCCGAATCCATAGCCCGGGATGGCCGGCCGCGATCCCGGAGGCAACCCGTGCTCGCGGGCCAGCGCCTGCGCCTCGGCGTTCTGCACCATGGTGACGCCGATGAAGTCCAGCAGCGCGCGGTTGCGCGGATCGAGGCCGAGCGAGGGGGGCAGGTCGAGAAGCTCGGGCACGGCCACCCGCTCCCCGCGCTCCACGGTCGCCATCGCCGAGGTGGCGGCGAAACGCTCGGGCATCGACAGCGGCCGGCGGAACCGCGGGCTCAGGTCGTCGTAGAGGTCGAGCAGCTGGCGGGCGGCGATGTCGTCGGTGTGCCGCACCTCGATCGTCCGGCGGGCCCGCCGTCCCATGCGCCACAGCTCGCCCGGAGCCTGCACGAGGTCCACCAGCGCCGCCGCGAACGCTTCCGTTCCGCCACCGTGCGGGACGAGGCGGCCGTTGTCGCCATCGACGATCACGTCCCGGAAGGCGCCGCGATCGAAGGCGAGCAGCGGCAGGCCGCAGCTCATCGCCTCGATGGCGGCGGGGGGGACGTGGTCCGACGGTGTCGGCATCAGCATCAGGTCGGCCATGCCGTAGAAGTCGGCGACCCCCCGTTCCGTCAGCGAGTGCCCGTACAGCAGCGTCGAGATATCCAGGCGGGTGCGGTCGAACGTCGGGAATCCCAGGAAGACCAGCACGACCTTCTGGGCCAGGCACAGCTCGCGGAACGTCGCGCTTTCCAGGGCGCGCAGCAGCGTCGCGTAGATTTCCGGCTCGCCGCCCGAGCGCGCGCTGTGCTCGTCCATGTGGCAGAGCAGGACGACGGAGTCGTTGTCGATGCTGCACTGCTGGCGGCTATCGATCCGGCGCCGCCAGTCGGACGTCCGGTAGATGGTGCTCGGCGTCGGGTGGCCGATGACCTCGACCCGCTTGTCGCGGAACAGCGGGCTGCGCCGCACCTGCTCGGCCACGAAGGGCGTCGGCGCGACCAGCGTCAGGTCGAGGTCGGCCAGCAGGGCGCGCTTGTCGGCCAGATGCCGGCCGGCCAGGACGTTGGGGTCGTAGGGAAGCTGCTCGCAGGGCGAGCATTCGCCAAGGTGTCCCTCGCAGCCGAAGCGGTCGCGGCAGCCGCCGGTCAGCGGCCGGTCGTCGTGCACCGACCAGACCAGCGGCCGGCCGGTTTCGCCCAGCCGCCGGATCGACAGCGGCGACAGGAAGTCGGCGACCGAGTGCAGATGCAGCGCGCGCGCCATGCGCGCGACCGGCAGCACCGAGACGTCGACGCCCGGGACCGGCAGCGTGAACTCGACCACGCCGTCGTTGATCGGGCAATTGCGGCGATACGGGTTCACCACCGTGTCGTTGAAGAACCGCTTGGCCTGCGCCTCCACGCCGTCGTCCGGAACCTCGCGCCGGTCGACGCCGAGGGCGCGCGGGTCGCTGCCGCCCCGGTCCTTCACGACCAGGAAGGACTGGCATCCCTGGCCCAGCAGGCTGCGGTGGGTGCGGGACGCGGCGGTCCCGGCGGCGGTCCGTCCGTCATCGGTGCTGAAATGACAAACCAGCATGTCTCGATCGGCCTTCGGGTTGGGGGCTCGCGAACGCGGTCAGGCCGGGGAAACGGCCGTGGGGGCGCCAAGGAGGCTGAGCAGAGCCTGCTCCATGAGCGCGGAATTGTGGTCCTTGCCGATCACCGACTGGTACGCCAGCATCACGTCCGCGGCGAAGCCCGGAAGCTTGATCAGCACGGAAAACGCGAAAAGGAGCAGCATCGCCCGTTCCCGGGGGCGCGGCGGCAGGCGCAGGACGTGTTCGATCGTGCGCAGGTAGCGCGCCTCGGCGGCGGTCGGGCTCTTGCCCAGCCGGTCGAGGAGAGCGGCGGGTGACGGCGCGCCCACCAGATCGGTCAGGTAGCGGACCGTATCCGGGCGGGTCCGGGCGTACCGCTGGTGATCGAGTTGGGCAAGCCAGAAGCCGTTGTTGATGAGATAGTCGTGGATGACGTGGAACTGGTCTTCCGTCTGGTAATACTCGTGGAAGCCCGGTTCGGTGTCCACGGCCACCAGACGGTCGAAGGCGTCCTGGTGCAGGTTGCGCAGGATGCGCAGGTCGCAGCCCTGGGCATCGACCTTGATCCAGTCGATCTGCGGCAGCCTCAACTCTTCCAGAGTGCGGTTGAGCGACGTCGCCCGCACCTGCACCTCCCGCTTCACCTCGAAGAACTCGTGGAAGCAGTAGTGCGCCAGCACGGGGTCGTTGGGGTACAGGTGGCTGCTGCACGACGGATGCGCGGTCAGCACGATGCGCATGGTCTGGTCGCGGTCGTTGTCGCACACCGCCGCCTGCACCAGCGCCGCCTGCCGGAACCCTTCGCCGAAGCCGCGGTCGATGTCGCGGTCGTCGGGGTCGTAACCGATCAGGTAGGAGTATTGCTTGATCGGCTGCCAGATGGGCAGGGCCGGACCGGAGCAGCCGATATCCAGAAGCACCGGCGTCAGACCGGTTGCCGTCAGAACGCTGTCCAACACCTGCGCTTCCATTCACCACTCCGAATAAGCTCAATGTTCCTGAAAAATCAGGGTTCCTGAAACGTCAGGCCGCATCCACGCCGGCGCGCAAAAGCGCCTGGCGAAGCTCGCGGGCCTGCGCATGGTCCGGCTTGAACCAGAGCACGCGGGCGATGCGGCGCCGGGCCTCATCGTAGCGGTGCAGCTGGAAGGCCAGCACGCTTTGCCGCCACGCCAGCCGCCAGTGAACCATGCCCATCCGCTCCGCCGCGCCGAACGCCGCCAGCGCCGGTTCGAGCGCGCCCCGGCCGGCCAGAAGCAGGCCGAGCCAGTACTGCAGGTAGGGGTCCCGCGGATGCGCCGTGGCGTAGGCGCCGAGCACCGCCTCCAGCTCGCCGCCCCGGAGGGCTCCGGCGCCCTGGATGTCGGCGTCGGCCGGCTCCACCTCGTCGGCGCGCGACGACAGCAGGCTGACCGCGAACGGCGCTCCCGCCGCGCCCAGCGAGCGCACGAACTCAAGCGCCGCTCCGCCGCCGTGCGGCGCCGGCAGCAGCTCGGCGGCGCCGAACTCCCGCGCCGGGGCGGCGGCGGCATCGTCCTGCCCCCACTGCCGGCTGCGCCGCGGCAGCTTGATGAGGCGGCGGTACGCGGCCTCGAGGTCCTCCACGGCCGCACGCTCGCCGAACCCGCGGGCGGCCGCGGCCTGTGCCCGCGCGCCCAGGCCGGCGCGGACGCCCGGATCGGCCAGATAGGCGAGCGCCGCCCTCAGATCCGGAACGCTGTCGGTGGCGAAGCCGGTCACGTTGTCGATCACGCCCGCGGTGCAGGCCGGCGCGAACGCCAGGATGGCGGGCACGCCGGCGGCGGCGGCGGCGCGCAGCAGCGCCGAGTTCCACGACCGCGCGCTTTCCTCGCCGAAGCTGACGATGACGTCGGCGCGGCGGAGCCCCTCGTCGGGGCCGATGGCGGCGACCTCGACGGCGCCGGCGCCGTCCAGGTCCTGGCGCAGCCGCTCGGCGCCGCTGCCGGCGGCGATCAGGAAGCTGACGCCGGGCGCCGCCATGTCCCGCGCCACCTGCACGAAGCGGCGGTGGCAGTCCACCAGCGCGGCGGCCTCGGCGTGGACGACCGTCAGGCCGGCTCCACGCCCGGCCGCGGCGGGGCCCGCGGCGGCCGGCGCGATCACCGGAACGGCGGCGCATCGGGCGGGCCGGCGGTCGGCGGGCCACGCGCGCAGCGGTTCGGGCAGGGCGGTGCCGGCGCGCAGCAGCAGGACGTCGGCGAACGCCGTCAGCGGACGGGTCACCACGTGCGGCGGCTCGGTGCCGGCGGCATAGACAGACACCATCAGGCGGCAGGTCGGCCAGCCGCGGCGCAGCAGCGCGTTGAGCGCCGGCGTGTTCCAATAGTGGACGTGCACCAGGTCGGCCGCCGCGACCTCCTCCAGCACCTGGTCGGCGCTGCAGCCGCCCAGCCATTCGACGGCGTCGGCGTCGGACGGAACCCCGGGGGAGGGATCCAGCGAAACGATGCGGTGGCGGCGCAGGTGCAGCAGCGCCATCGCCCGCGCTTCCTCGGCGATGGCCTTGACCGTGCCGGAGTCTGCGGGCGCGTCGATGATGTGAAGGATCTGGGTCATCAGAAATCGGCCCCTGTGGACAGGGCGGCGAGCAGCGCGGCGCTCACCGGGTCGTGGCCTCCGTCCGGCAGCCGTTCGGAGAGGATGCGGCGCGCCTGCGCGGGCTCGCCGAGGCGGGCGTGCAGAAGGGCGCGGCCGTAGCGGATGCCGCTCACCTCCGGCACGCGCGGCGTCAGCCCGTCGAGGATCGACAGGGCCTGCCGGGACCGGCCGCAGGTCGCCATCAGCGACGCGCGCTGAAGCTGGCGGACCGGGCTTTCGCCGGCCGTGTCGGGCAGCGGAGAGCCGTATCGCCCGCTGAACACCGTCTGCTCGATGAAGTCGTCGGCGTTGGCGTTGCGCACGACCTCCGGCGGGTGGCGCAGCGGGAAGCTGATCGGCGTCAGCGGCGCCGCCGAACGGATCTCGCCGACGCCGGAGTTGGTGGTGTGCGTGGCGCCCTCACCATAGCCGATGTTGGAGATCGCGTTGACCGATGCGTTGGCGCTGAGCCCGGCGTTGTGCCAGCACGACAGCATCCATGGCGTGGCCCAGGAGTTGAACCCTTCGTAGTTCCGCTGGTACCAGTCGTACCAGAAGTTGATGGCCCGGCGGTCGCCCAGCACGTCCTTCAGCCAGTCCGTGTCGGCGAGAACCGGCCACTGGCTCATCTCCAGGTCGAAATGCGCCCAGGCCCGGCGCCACGTCGCCCATCCCCAGATCAGCGCGTAGCGGTTGAAGTAATAGCTGTAGGAATCCGTGTATCCGTGGGCGTTGTCGCCCGAAATCATCATGACGCGTTCGTCATGGAGATACCGCTCCAGCAGCTCCTCGCAGTACCGGAAGAACGTGGGGTGCGGAAGGCAGTCATCCTCCAGCAGGATGGCGCGGTCGACGTTCTCGTACACCCAGGAGATGCCGCTGGACATGCGGCGGCGCAGGCCCATGTTCGCCGGGGCGAAGTTGGTCTTGCACTCGCAGTCCCAATCGACCAGCGTCGCGATGCGCCGCGCCTCCTCGCACGCCTCCGCCTCGCCCGGGCGGTCGGCGCGCGGGCCGTCGGCGACGATGAACAGCTGCCGCGGGCGAACGGCGCGCACCGCGTCCATCACCCGCGCCGTCTGCTCCGGCCTGCGGAAGATGATGACGGCAACCGGCACGTTACAGACATACTCGGCCATGGACCCCGTTCCTGCTTCTGGTCTGTCGGGCTGCGCCGACCGGATCACGGCGTCAGCCGCCAGCCCGAATTGTTGACGACGCCAAGGATGAACGCGTTGCGCGCCGCCAGCAGGTCACCGGGCGTGCAGCCGTACCGTTCCGCCAGCAGGAACAGCGGCTCTCCGCGCAGTTGGTCGCCGATCATCGCGCGCGAGGACCCGGCCAGCCGTTCCAGGAACTGCCACGGCCACGCCCGGATCGGCATCGCCGGCTGCCGTTCGTCGGACCGATCGGCGAAATAGCGTTCGTACGCGCGGCGCTCGGCCTCCAGGTAGATCGCGCTGGGCGGGCCGGACTCCCCGGAATGCGTCAGTTCGCCGAGGATCCCCTCGATCCCCTCCGAGAGCCGGTACGCCGCGAACCGGTCGGCGAGAGGCTGGACGGAGACGGCCCGGAAGAAGCCTTCCTCGTCGCCCTCGTGCCCCGGTATGGCCTGCCAGAGCTTCGACGCGGCGGCCAGACGGTCCGGGAAGCCGCGCTCGAACACGCGCGCCCAGAAGGGGGCGTTCCAGAACCGGTACGTCTTCCCCTTGCCGGCCGACCGCACCCTCACCCGGACCGGCGCCTTGCGCCCGACCATCAGCGCGATCTCGTCCAGCCAGGTGTCCGACCACCAGAAGGGAAAGTCGTCAGGCCAGAAGTAACCCACGCGCTCGCCCCACGCGCGCGTCATGATGGGCAGCGTAACCTGCTGGTCCTCGTTTCCGCCGTTGTCGATGATCGTGGTGTCGGGGACGTAGCCGAGGACGATTCCATCCGGATAGGCCGAGAACACCCGATCGAACTCAAGGTCCCAGGCCTTCGTCTCCATGACGTATTCGTCGCCGATGAAGAAGAAGAGGTCGCTGTCTTCCTTGGCCTTCTCGTAAAGCTGGTTGACGGCGATGCCGAGGGTCAGGGGGCGGGGACCGACGACGATGTCGAACTTGACGGATCCGCCTTCGCGGGACGCGGCCGGCAAGGTCGCCAACGACGCTTCGTCGTCGTCATCGACGTAGCACCAGACCTTGATCCTGTCGGTGAACAGAGCGTTGCGGTGAAACGAATCGACGAGCCTCAGGAATCTCTCGGGGCGGCCCCGCGTGGTGACGAGGATGGCGATGTTGAACTTGCGCATACGCTAACCTCTGCTTCCCAGAGCCCGGTGTGGAGTTTGTCAAAAGGATCGGTCTGACACTTAATTATTTCCGGCGGCGGCGGGCGGCTTCCGGTCCGGGTCGAGACAAGGGCGGAAGGGTGCGGCAAATTGTCTCGACGGACCCGGTGTGTACTCGCCACGCATCACTCGACCGCACCATCATCCAGGCCCACCGCAATCCCAGGTCCGCCGCACATGGCCGTACGTCGCGCAGCCCCGGCCACGCACGTTTCTGCGCCTGTCCGTCCCTCGATCGGGGGGAACAGGCCGCATTCACTTTACCAACATAACAAATTTACTAACGTATGCGCTACATATTCGATAAAAATATCTCAAAACACCTTGAATGAAGACGAGAAAAAGAAAGGAATGACTTAGCCATCCTTCCGAAGGACAGCGCCTAGGTAAGGTTTAATACCATGATTAGTTATTCTCGTCATAATATGAGGATACTCTGTGTTTGTCAACCGCGTTGATGGCTGTGATTTGTTTGTTCATGCGCGCGCGGCGTGCTTGCCTTCCGGATTCAGAAAGATGTTTGCGCATTGCGGAAATATAATGCTTGTGGTGGCGCAACCGTGCGGCACCGCACCGTCCGGTGAGCGCGGGCCTGCGGGCGAGCAGAGCGCGCTCAACAAGCCCGCCGAGTTGCGGTACACCAGCAGCCGTCCTGGACGCACGGTTTCACCGGAGGTGCTTGTGCACGGAAAAGTCGCCGATATCCTGGCCGCCACCGGCCCCGCCGCCACACCGCGCGAGGCGTGGCGGCGTCTGCTCGGCGCCGTCCCGGCCTTCTCGGAAGGGCTCCCGGCCCCGCTCACGGGGGCCATGCTGGCCATCTGGCTTGCACGGCCGGACCTGCAGGCCCTCTACCCGCTCGACACGGAGGACGGCCGCCGCGCCTTCGTCCTCTGGTGCTCGCTCAGCGGGCGGCGCGAATACCGCATCCTGGAGGAGAGCTACAACGCCGAGACCAGCGGCCTGTCCCGCCCGGCGGCGGGCGTGCCGGCCGACCGCTGCGGCCCGCTGGTGTCGGAGCTGATGCACCACCTGCACCGCAGCCGGCCGGACCTGCAGCGCGTCTTCGACCTCGCCACGCCCGACGGGCGCATGCGCTATCTCGGCTGGTTCCTGATGAGCGGCCGCGCCGAGGTGGGCGACGAAGGCCCGCTGCCCCCCTGGCAGGCCGACCTGATCCGCAGACCCTGCACCGAGGTGGCGCAGGACCAGGTCGTGCCGATCAGCTGGGGCATGGTCCTGCTGCGGGCCGCGCGGCCCGACCTGATCGCCGCCTTCGACCTCGCCACGCCGGAGGGGCGGGAGGCGTACGTGCGCTGGTTCTACCTGGACGGCCAGCCGGACCTCCGCCTGCCCGGCCTGCCGGGCGAGGCCGACGCGGCGGTGCTCGCCCGCCCGGTGATCGGCGGCGCCGAGCCGGGCGCCGACGCCGCCATCAGCCTGCTCGGCTGCTGGATCTGGAAGGCGCGGGAGGACCTGCAGCACGCCTTCTCCCTCGCCACGCCGGACGGGCGCCGCGCCTTCGCCGCGTGGCTGGCGGTGGAGGGGCCGGGGCAGTACGGCTACGACACCGCCCTGCTGTTCTCCCCCGCCCCGCCGCGGCCGGCCCCGGCCGCCGCGCGGGCGGACGGCCACCGGCCGGGCGTCAACCTGCTCGGCTACGCCTTCGGCGAGCTGGGCATCGGCGAGGACGTGCGCATGGCCGCGCGGGCGTGCGAGGCCGCCGCCCTGCCCTTCGGCGTCGTCAACTTCGCCCCCGGCGCCGAGGTGCGCCAGCAGGACACCAGCCTGTCCGCCCACGTCCGTCCGGGGTTCGACCACGCCGCCAACGTGCTGTGCATGACCGGGTTCGAGACGGTGCGCGCCTTCGCCCAGCTGGGCACGGCGCCCTTCGCCGGCCGCTACACCATCGGCTACTGGCCGTGGGAGCTGCCGGAATGGCCCGACGCGTGGCGCGTCGCCTTCGACGTGGTGGACGAGGTGTGGGTGTCCAGCCGCTACACCCAGGCGGCCTACGAATTGGTGTCGCCGGTGCCGGTGGTGCACATGCCGATGGCCGTCACCGTGGACCTGCCCCGGCGCCCGCCGCGTTCCGCCTTCGGCCTGCCGGAGGACCGGTTCCTGTTCGTCTTCGCCTTCGACGGGCTGTCGTATCTGGCCCGCAAGAACCCGCTGGCCGCCGTGCACGCTTTCCGCCGCGCCTTCCCGCGCGGCAGCGAGCCCGTCGGGCTGGTGATCAAGGCGATGAACGTCGCCGGCCGCCCGGAGTGGGAGTACCTGTGCGCCGAGGCCGAGCGCGACCCGCGCATCGTGCTGATCCCCCGCACCCTGGACCGCGCCGGCGTGCTGGGCCTGTACGCCGCCTGCGACGCCTTCGTCTCGCTGCACCGCGCCGAGGGCTTCGGCCGCGGGCTGGCGGAGGCGATGCTGCTGGAAAAGCCGGTCGTCGCCACCGCCTTTTCCGGCAACCTGGAGTTCTGCCACCCGCACACCGCCTGCCTCGTCGGCTACCGGACCGTGCCGTTGGAGCCCGGCGACTACCCCTGCGGCGAGGGGCAGAGCTGGGCCGACCCCGACGTGGACGAGGCGGCGGCCCACATGGCGGCGCTTGCCGCCGATCCGGCGCGCGCCCGCGCCCTCGGCCGCGCCGCGCGCGCATACGTCGAGGCGCACCACGCCCCGGCGGTGGTTGGCGCCCGCTACCGCCGCCGGCTCGCCGCCCTCGGCCTGCTCGGCGGCTGAGGCGCGGGGGAACGGCCATGGAGAACGGCCACGGCATCGCCGGCTGGTTCGACGGGCTGGCCGACGGCCTGATCCACGGCTGGGTGGCCGATCCCGCGCAACCCGGCCGGCGCCTGTTCGTCACGCTGTCCATCGACGGCGTTCCGTTCGCCACCGTGGCCGCCGACCGCTTCCGCGCCGACATCGCCGCTGCCGGGGTGGGCGACGGCGCCCACAGCTTCCAGGTCCCCGCACCCCCGGCCCTGGCCGACGGCCGCCCGCACCGGCTGGAGGCCGTCGTGGAGGAGGCCGGCGCGCCGCTGGCCGGCAGCCCGCGCGAGGTCGCCATCCCCCTGCCCGGCCTCGCCGCCCTGGGCACGCCGCTGTTCATCCTCGGCGCCCCGCGCTCCGGCACCACCTACCTCACGCGCCTCCTGAACGCGCATGGCGCCGTGTACCTGACGGAGGAGCTGCGCCTCTTCGCCTTCCTGCGCCACGTGCTGGAGGTGGCGCCCCACGCGCCCGCGGACACGGCGGAGTTCCTCCTGCACGGCCAGCCGCAGAAGGACCATTTCCTGGACGTGCTGCGCGAGGACGGCCTGCGGGCGGTGGAGCGCTATTTTCGCCTGCGCGCCTATCCAGCGGTGCCGGCGGTGTGGGGCGACAAGAACCCCTTCTACGCCGATCCGGTGCACAGTCCCGGCTGCCTGGATTTCATCGGCGCGGTGCTGCCGGACGCCCGTTTCCTGCACATCCACCGCGACCCCGCCGCCGTCGTCCGGTCCCTGGTCGCCAAGGGCTGGGCGGACGCGGCCGGGGCCGCCGCCCTGTGGTCGCGCGTCACCGCCACCGCGCGGCGCTTCGGCGCCGGCCTCGCCGAGGGCCGGTACCTGGAGGTGCGCTACGACGCGCTGCTGGCCGCCCCCGAGGAGAACGCCGACCGGATCCTGGCGTTCATCGGCCTGCGCCGCGACGACGGCACAACCGCCTTCCTCGCCCGCCAGCGCCGCGCGCCCGAGCTGTTCAGCGACCCGGTGTCCGCCACCGTTGCGCAGCTCGCCGCCGGCATCGACGCCACATCGGCCGGGGACGCACGCCTGCGCGCCCTCGTCGATCCGGCGCTGCTGGAAGCCTTCGGCTACGCGAAGCCGTAGAGCCGTAGAGCCGTAGGTTGGGTTGAGTTCTCACCGGCGAGCGCGCCGACCCGCAGCGGGATGAAACGAGGGCAAAGTCCCTCTCCCCTCGCGGGAGAGGGGTTGGGGAGAGGGGGATTACCGGCGGCAGCCGGGACAAGACTCTCTTCCGCCCTGCCGGGCTCTCAGCGGATGCCAAAGGCATCCGCCTGACGCCGGCAGCGCTGGCCTTCGGCCAGCGTGAGAGGCGTAACCACCCTCTCCCCAACCCCTCCCCCGTCAAGGGGGAGGGGCTATGAGGAGCACCTGCCTCTTGTTTCTTTCTAGCGCCAGCGAAAACCCAACGATCCTCGCCATGCCACCACTTCGGGTTTTCGGCTGACGCCTCAACCCAACCTAAGGCTTCAATCTCACACCAGAACCTTGCGGCCCACCGCCCGCGCCACGGCGTCCATCGCCTTCATCATGGAGGCGAACTCCGCGTAGTCCACCGGCTGCAGCGGGTCGACCGCCGCGTTCGACGGATCCGGGTGCACCTCGATCATGATGCCGTCGGCCCCGGCGCCGATGGAGGCCAGCGCCATCGGCTGCACCCACGGGCGCCAGAAGGTGGCGTGCGACGGGTCGGTGACCACCGGCAGGTGCGTCACCTCCTTGGCCGCCGGCACCACCTGCAGGTCCAGGAGGAAGCGCGACGAGCCGCGGTGCGTGTGCGGGGCGACGACGCCGCGCTCGCACAGGATGACCTGCGTGTTGCCCTCCAGCAGGATGTATTCGGCCGCCCCCAGCCAGTCGCGCAACGACGCGCCGAAGCCGCGCTTCAGCATGATCGGCTTGCCGGTCTTCGCCACCGCGGTCAGCAGCGGGTAGTTCTGCATGTTGCGGGTGCCGATCTGCAGGATGTCGGCCACCGCGGCGACCGCCGGGATGGTCTCGGTCGACATCACCTCGGTGATGATCGGCAGGCCGCTGGCGTCGCGGGCCTTGGCCATCCACTCCAGCCCCTGCTCGCGCGGCTCGAAGTACTTTTCCGAGCGGTAGGGGAAGGTCAGCGGCTTGAAGGCGCCGCCGCGCAGGATGTGGCCGCCGGCGTCGCGCACCGCCTTGGCGGTCTCGACGATCATCGGCTCGTTCTCGACCGTGTTCGGCCCGGCCATGACCGGGATCAGCGGGCCGCCGAACTCCACGCCGCGCACGCTGAAGCGGGTGACGTGGTCGGGCGACTTCTTGGCGGCCAGCGGGAACTTGCTGACGAGGTCCTCGGCGGAGACGTCCTTGCCGGGCGCGGCGTTGCTGATGGTCATGCTGGTCCTCGGAATGTCTGCATCGGTTCCGCGGCGGGACCGAACCCGGCGTCCGCCGTCCGTGGATCCGGCCGTATAGCAGAAGCGCCCCGGCCCTGAACAGCGCCCTGACTCCGGAAGCGGCAACTCCGGAAGCGCCAACTCTGGAAACGCCAACTCTGGAAACGCCGCCCCGGCCACGGCTACTCTCGTTCACGCAAACCGCACAGGTGACGCCGATGGACGATCCCTATCTCGACGGCACGAGCCGGCTGGTGCCCGGCGACGCGGTCGCCGCCATCCTGCGGCGCGCCGATGGCCGCTACCTGATGCAGCTGCGCGACCCGAAGCCGGAGATCTTCTTCCCCGCCCACTGGGGCCTGTTCGGCGGCGGCATCGAGCCCGGCGAGGACGAGCTGCAGGCCCTGCTGCGCGAGTTGGAGGAGGAGCTGAACCTGCGCGTGGACGCCGCCGCCGCGCGCTATTTCACGCGCATCGACTTCGACTGCACCTTCGCCGGCCACGGCCGGCTGTTCCGCACCTTCTTCGAGGTGACGGTGAGCGACGCCGCCTTCGCCACCCTGCGCCTGAACGAGGGCCGCCGCATGGAGGCCTTCACCGGCCGCGAGGCCCTGGCGCTGGCCCCCGTCACCCCCTACGACGCCTTCGCCCTGTGGCTGCACGTGCAGCAGGACCGCCTGATGCGCGCGTGACGTCAAAAGCCCCTCTCCCCTGGCTCTCGCCGGATCTTCGATCCGGCTGACGCGACAGGCGGGTCCTTTGGACCCGCTGAGAGCGGGAGAGGGGCTTCCTAACCCCTCAAATGAAATCCAGATGCTGCGGCGGCGCGCCGGCGGGGGTTTCCAGCACGAGGCGGCCCTTGCGGTGGGCGTCCAGAACCTCGTTCACCTTGTGCTGCAGGCACAGCGTGCCGCACATGGTCTGCGCGTTGAAGTCCGGCCCGGCCAGGAGGTTCATCACCTCCCAATAGCGCTCGGATGCCCACAGGTCCTTGAAGCGGGTGTCGCAGATGTTGCCGATGTGGAACTTCTTGTAGCGCTCGTTGAACAGCATGCCGCACGGCGCCACCAGCCCCGATCCCGACAGCTGGATGATGAACGGCGGGCCGTAGCAGCGCTGGTAGGAGCGGCGGTGCCCGTCCTGGATCTTCGACCACTTGACGGAGACCTGGTACCCCTCGTCCGACAGCGCCTCCGCCTCGCGCAGGCGGTCGTACAGCGCCTCGTAGCCGCTGTAATCGACGCCGAGCGAGCCGTCCTCGTCGTCCGAACAGTGCTTGATCACCAGATAGTCCGGCCGCAGCTCCTTGCCCAGGCGCGCCAGCGGCAGGATCTGGTCGGCGTACTGCGGCATCAGCACCATCTGCAGCCCGATGGTGACGGAGAGGTTCAGGCGCTTCTTGATGGCGACCATCTCGCGGATGTTCTCCACCACGCGGTCGAACCAGTGCTCCTTCACGCCCATGATCTCGGCATAGCGGTGCCGCTCGCCGGCCGAGATGTTGACCCGCAGGTAGGTCATGTGCGGCAGGATCTCCTCCAGCTTGCGCCGGTTCAGCACGAAGCCGTTGGTCCCCGCCGCCATGGACAGGCCGAGCTGCGATCCGCGCACGACGGTGTCGACGAAGACGGGGGAGATGGTGCTCTCGCCGTCCGACACCAGGGAGATGCCCTTGACGCCGATGTCCGCGCAGTCCTCCAGGAAGTCGTAGATGACCCGCTGGTTGATCACGCCCCGGTCGTTCTCCTGCAGCATGGCGTAGCAGAAGTGGCAGCCATAGTTGCAGGCCCGCGTCAGCGCCATGTCGATGGTGATGGGGGCCACGCGCTCCCCCCGCTCCCACGCGCGCACGCGGTCCAGGTGCCAGGCGATCTTGGTGCCGTCGAGGATGAGCTGCGTGTGCTCCGGCAAGGCGTTCGTCATCGCGGCGTTCGTCATCGTGGGTCGATCCTCACAGCCGCCGGATGGCGTTCTGGTCCTTCAGCGCGGCGTGGTGGGTTTGCAGGCTGCGCTCCACGGTGCGCTTCAGGTGCCGTTCCAGCGCGCGCATCAGCCCCGGCTTCTCCGCTGCCGCGATACCGTCGGCGAAGCCGACGACGGCGCGCACGGGGTGGCCGTGCAGGTCCGGCTCCAGGCCCAGCACGCGCATCGCGCCGGGCGGGAACGCCGCCACCGCCGCCGTGACGCGCCCCAGCCGCTCCGCGTCGCCCAGTGCCCGCCACGCGTCCGTGGGCGGCCGGTCGAACTCGTTGTAGCTTTGCGGCGCGCCCGCCTTCTCCTCGTACCGGTCGCGCAGCGCGCGGATCAGGCGCAGCGCCGAGGCGAAGGCCGGGTCGGCGTTGCCGGGGTGCAGGATGCCGGGCACCGGGCGGCCCTTGTCCGGGTCGTGCAGCGCGCCCAGCACGCGGACCAGCCCATGCTCGGCCGCGTCGGCCACCGGCGTGCCCTCGATCTCCGCGCACAGCGCGTCGAGGATGGCGCGCTCCACCGGGTTCGCGGCCCCGCCGTGCCGCGCCGCCGTCACCGTGCGCCCCGTCGGATCGACGAGGATCGAGAGCGCGATGTCCCCCTCCACGGCACCCAGGCGGAGGCACCCGGCGGCCTCCGGCAAGGGGCCTTCGTGCGTCGGCGCCGACAGGCGCCGCTGGATGCCCTCGCGCAGCGACGGGTGCACACCGTGCACCGCCGCCGCGGCCCCCAGGCCGGTGACGCGCACGACGACCCCATCCCCCTCCGGCTCGATCGCCGCCGTGCCCAGCTCCGCCAGCAGCGCCAGCAGTTCGGCGTCGCGGTCCGCCGGCAGGGTTGCGCGGCGCACATCCACGGCGATCTCCGAAGCACCACAGCTCTCCGCCGATTCCGCCATGTTCAGCAGGCTGCGCACCGGGTCCTCGTCGGGCACCCACATCTCCAGGGCGCCATGCGACGTCGCATGGCCGCGCACGGCGTCGAGCAGCCCGGCCTCGAACTCCGCGACGGCGGCCTCGTAGAGGATGGGCTCGGTCATCGGGCACTCCCGAAGAAGCGGTTCACCGCGCGCGCCACGCGGGCGATGTCGTCGGGCGTCATGAACTGGTTGACCGGCAGCGTCAGGATGCGCCGCGCCTGCGCCTCCACCGCCGGGAAGTCGCCCTCGCGATAGCCCAGGCGCGCCGCCGCCGGCTGCAAGTGGATGGGGATGGGGTAGTGGATGCCGGTGCCGATGCCCTGCGCCGCCAGATGCGCCTGCAATTCGTCCCGCCGGTCCACCTGGATGACGAAGGTGTGGTGGGTGTCGAACGCCTCCTCCCGCTCCGCCGGCATGAAGACGTGCGCGGGGTCCAGCAGATCGCGGTAGAGGCGCGCGTTGCGCCGCCGCCGCTCGATCACGCCGGGCAGGCGCTTCAGCCGCATCAGCAGGATCGCCGCCTGCAGCGTGTCCAGGCGGGAGACGATGCCGAACTCCGCCACCGTGTTGCGGTCCACCATGCCGTGGTTGCGCAGCCGGCGCAGCCGCGCCGCCATCTCCGCGTCGCGCGTCACCAGGAATCCGGCGTCGCCGCAGGCGTTCAGGTTCTTCAGCGGATGCGCCGAGAAGCACCCGGCGTCGCCGATCGTCCCGGCCAGCCGCCCCCGATGGGCCGATCCGATGGACTGCGCCGCGTCCTCCACCACCTTCAGCCCGTGCGCCTCGGCCACCGCCATCAGCGCGTCCATGTCGCCCATGCGCCCGGTCAGGTGCACGGGCATGATTGCCCTGGTGCGCGGCGTGATCGCGCGCTCCGCCGCCTTCGGGTCCATGTTCTGGTCGGGCAGCACGTCCACCAGCACCGGCGTGGCGCCGGCCTGCACCACCGCCGCCGTCGAGGCGAAGAAGGAGTTGGCCGGCGTGATCACCTCGTCCCCCGGCCCGACGCCCAGCCCCTTGAGCGCCAGCGCCAGCGCGTCGGTGCCGGAATTGAGCGCCACCGCCTCCAGCCCGCCGTGAAACTCGCTCAGCGCCCGTTCCAGCTCGCCCACGGCCGCCCCGCCCACCCAGTCGCCGCGCGCCAGCGCCTCGGTGACCACGGCCAGCAGCTCGTCCCGCTCCTCGTCGAACTGGCGGGAGAGGTCGACGTAGGGAATGGGCCCCAAGGCGATGTCTTCAGCGCCGCTCATAGTACGCCCTGACCTGCTCGACGACGAAGTCCTGCTCCGCCCGGCTGATGTGCTGGTCGGTGGGGAAGGTGATGATCTCCCGCGTGTGGCGGTCGGTCACCGGGAAGGCGCCGTCCGGATAGCCCAGGTGCTTGAGCGCGTCCTGCCGGTACAGCGGGATCGGGTAGTGCACCTTGGCCTCGATGCCCTGGTCCAGCAGGTGCCGCAGCAGCCCGTCGCGGTCCTCGGCGAAGACGATGTACAGGTGATAGACCAGCCGCATGCCCGGCACCCGCGGCGGGATGCGGATCTGCGGGATCGCCGACAGCTCCCGGTCGAAGTACTCGGCGTTCGCGATGCGCTGGTCGGAGATGGCGCGCGCCGACCCGATCAGCCAGTTGCCGACCACCGCCTGCAAGCTGTCCAGCCGGCTGTTGCAGCCGAGGATCTCGATCTCGTCCCGGTTGCGCATGCCGTGGTTGCGCAGCAGGCGCAGCCGGTGCGCCAGTTCGTCGTCGTCGGTGACGATGATCCCGGCGTCGCCCCAGACGTTCAGGTTCTTCAGCGGGTGCAGCGAGAAGGCGCCCGCCCGCCCCCAGGTGCCGGCGTTGCGCCCCTGCTGGCTGGCCAGGATGGCCTGGCAGGCGTCCTCGACGATGGGCAGGCCGTGCGCCTCGGCGATGGGCGCCAGCCGCGTCATGTCGGTCATGTAGCCGGTGAAGTGCACGGGCACGATGGCCCTGGTGCGCGGCGTGATCGCCGCCTCCACCTGTCCCACGTCCATGCAGAAGGTATCGTCGCAGTCGACGAACACCGGCCGCGCGCCCAACTCGGCGATGGCGCCCACGGTGGCGATGAAGGTGTTGGCGGCGGTGATCACCTCGTCCCCGTGCCCCACGCCCAGCGCCTTCAGCGACAGCTTGATGGCGTCCGTCCCCGACCCGACGCCGATGGCGTGCCGCGTGCCGATCAGGCCGGCGAACCGCGCCTCGAACTCCGCCACCGGCTTGCCCAGCGTGAAGTCGCCGGTGGCGACGAAGCGCCGGATCTCCGCCATCAGGTCGTCGATCTCGGCGAACTGCTGCGGCAGGTAGGAATAGCGGACCTTCATCGACGCAACTCCGGTTCGAACGCTCACGCCGTCACGGCCGACGCGGTGGCCGCCGCCGGCTGCCACCCCATGCCCAGGTCGAGCACCGCGTGGCAGATCGTCTGGTGCGCCAGCTCGACGAAGCCATACTCCGCGCTCGCCACGTACAGGTTCAGGTCGCCCATGCCGCGCAGCGGGTTGTCCGCCGCGAAGCCGCTCAGCGTCGCCACGGCGCAGCCCTGCGCCCGCGCCGCCTCGGCCGCGTTGCGGATGTTCATCGACCGGCCGGAGCTGCTGATCGCCACCAGCAGGTCGCCCGGCCGGGCGTGCAGCGCGACCTGGCGGGCGAACACCTCCTCGTACCCGAAGTCGTTGCCGAAGCAGGTGAGCGCCGCCGCGTCGCTGAACGTCCGCGTGCGCAGTCCCGCGGTGCGCGCCCAGTCGGTGGCGCAGTGGCTGGCGATGGCGGCACTGCCGCCGTTGCCGACGAACATCACCGTGTTGCCGCAGGCGTGCGTGGTGCGCGCGGCGTGCTGCACCCAGGCGATGGCCTGCCCCAGCGGCAGGCGGGCACCGGTCCCGTCCGTCGCCTCGGTGGTGCGGCACAGGCGCGCCAGCGTCTCGACGTACGCCTCGAAATGCCCGGCCGCCTCGCGCAGCCGGCTGCCGCCGTCCATGGTCCGCCCTCCGTCAGCCATCGCTACTTCAGCAGCGTCTGCAAGTATTTGAGAACCGCACCCTTCTCCACCGACTGCCGGTGGCCGACGATGCCCACCTTCAAGGCGCCGGCCACGTTGCCGACGAAGCCGGCCTCCGCCATGGTGGCGCCGGCCGCCACCAGCGGGGCGGTCACGGCGAAGAAGGCGTCGCCCGCTCCCACCGTGTCGACCACCGTCTTGGTGAAGGCGGGGATGTGCACCACCAGCTCGTCCGGGCCATAAGTGACGCAGCCGTGCCGGCCGTTCGTGATGATCAGGTGCTTGCAGTCGATGCGCGCCGGCAGCAGCTCGCTGACCAGCCGTTCCACCTCGATGTGCTTGTCGGCGACGGCGAGGCGGGCCTCCGGCGCGTCGATGCAGATGAAGTCGGCGCGCGGGTACCGGGTGATCAGGTTGAAGCCGGTGTTGGCGCTGTTGGTCTGCGCGTTCACCGCCAGGAACGGGGCGCACTCGCTCAGCGCGCGGATGACGTTCGGCGTGACCAGCCCGTGCCCGAAGTCGGTGACGATGACGAGGTCGGCCGCCTTCGCCCGCTCGCGCAGCGTGGCGATGAACTCCGCCTCCTCCGCCGCGTCCAGCGGCGTGTCGTCCATGTGGTAGACCTCGAACAGCTTGCGCAGGTAGCTCTGGTCGATGAAGCGGCACTTGCGCGTCGTCGGCACGTTGGGCCGCGTCAGGTTCCAGAAGCGCACGTTGGGCTTCAGGCTGCGCCGCACCAGCTCCTCGTGGCTGTCCTCGCCGCCGCCCAGCAGCGACAGCACCTCCACCTCCCGGCAGAAGCTGGCCGTGTGGTTGGCCGCCGCCACCACGCCGCCGGCGAACAGCTCGGCGTTGTGGAAGCGGGTGGCGATCATGTTCTCCTTGGGCGATTTGCCCTGGGGCTGGACGTACTGGTACTCGTCCACGATGGTGTCGCCCACCATCAGGACCTTCAGCCCGCTCGCCCGCTCGATCACGCCGCTCAGCCGCTCCAGCGCGTTGCGCTGGCGGTGCTCGTTCAGGAAGGCGCGCAGCGGCGGGTCGTAGACGTCTAGGTGCCGGTTGATCAGCGCGGACGAGCTGAACGTCACCTCGTCGGTGAAGACGATCCGCCCGCCATGGCTTTCCACGAGGTTGCGCTCGCAGGTGATCTTGCCGGTGACGTCGTCCTCGGCGTTGGCGTAGTCGCTGCCCTTCACGTAGACGTCCGGCCGGATGGCCTCCAGCGCCGGCTCGGCCGTGGCGCCGTCGACGATGCCCACGAAGTCGACGCAGCCCAGCGAGGCCAGCATCTCCGCCCGGATGAACTGGTTGAACACCGGCCGGCCGGGACCCTTGTTGACGAAGGCGTCGGCGGTGATGGTCACCACCAGCGCGTCGCCTTCCTTGCGCGCCGCCTCCAGGTGGCGGACGTGCCCCAGGTGCAGCAGGTCGAAGGTGCCGTGCGCCAGCACGACGCGCCGGCCGGCCACGCGCAGGCTCTCTGCCGCGGCCGCCAGTTCGGGGACGCTCCTGATCTTGGCTTCCTGCTCTGGACCCATTGCACCGCCTGCCGAATCGATGCCGCGCATTGTGGCTTCGCATGGTGAACAAGTGATGAATTTCATCTGTTTCGGGGCCGTTTCAGGGCCGTTTCCGCTGCCCGACGGCGTTGGAAGGGCCGCCATGCGCCCACAGAGTATGCTTGATCCGCCCACCGGGGCGCGGTATTTCCGGCCCGATGGTGCCCTTTTCTATCGGATGGACAGCCCCGTGACGCCGAACGCCGCGCTCTTCCCCGGCCTGATCGACAATCCGGTCGTCCTGGAAACGGGCCGCTACGCCGCCATCCTCGGTTTGGCCCCGTCCAAGGGGGCGCGCTCGCCGCTGTTGTGGAACGCCGCCTTCGCCGCCGCCGGGATCGACGCCCGCATGGTGCCGATGGACGTGCCGCTCGACCGGCTGCCGGCGCTGGTGGCGGCGCTGAAGGCCGACGCCCGCTTCCTCGGCGGCGCGGTGACCATGCCGCACAAGCAGGCCATCCTCCCCCACCTCGACCGCGTGGAGCCGGAGGCGGCGGCCATCGGCGCCGTCAACGCGTTGTACCGCGACGGCGACGCGCTGGTCGGCGCCAACACCGACGGGGCCGGCGCGCTTTCGCAGCTGGAGGACCTCACCGGCGGCGCGCTGGCGGGCAAGCGCGTCCTGCTGGTCGGCACCGGCGGCGCCGGCTGCGCCGTGGCCGCCTACCTCGCCGGCCGGGTCGCCGCGCTGGCGCTCGCCAACCGCACGCCACGGACGGCCGCCGACCTCGCCGCCCGCCTGGGCAAGGGCGTCGTGGCGCTGCCCGGCCCGGTCACCGCGGCCGACCTCGCCGGCATCGATATCCTGGTCAACGGCTCCTCCGTCGGCTTCGCCAGCGGCCCGGCCGGCAGCCCGCTGGGCCCCGACACCGACGCGCTGCTGGCCGCGCTGCCGGCCGGCGCCCTGGTCTACGACATCATCTACCAGCCGGCGGAGACGGATCTGCTGGCCCGCGCCCGTGCCCGCGGCCTGAAGACCGCCAACGGCCTGGGCATGAACCTGGACCAGGCGGTGATCGCCTTCGACAAGTCCAATCCCGGCGCCTATCCCGGCTCCCCCGGCCGCGACGCGCTGCGCCGCGTGATGGCGGAGGCCGGGAAATGAACATGATGCGCACCCCGGCCGCCGAGGCCGCCGCCAAGGCTGCCGCAAAGACCGCCGCCAGGACCATCCTGCTCTGCCCGGACGCCGCCGACCTCGCGCGCATCCGCGCCGTCCCCGGCTGGGCCGACCGCTTCGACGAGGCCGTCGAGGGCACCGCCGCGGCGCTCTCCGGCCGCTACGACGTGCTGGTGCCCTATGACCAGCCGCACCGCCCGCCCCTGCTGGGCGCCGGCGCGCGGGTGGCCTTCCTGTGCACCGACCTGACGGCGTTCGAAGTGGCCCTGCGCAACCCGCCGCCGGGCGATCTGGTGTTCATGCCCTCGCCGCTGGCGCGGCTGGACGTGCTGGTGCGCACCCGCCGCACGCTGAAGGCGGCCCGCGACCTGCCGCGCGGCGTCGTCCTGTCCGCCGCCGACGTGGCCTACGAGGTGGGCGGGCAAGGCGCCGGGGCCGACTGCGCGGCCCACGTCATCGGCCGCTCCGCCCTCTACGACCTGCCCGAAGGCGCCCCGCTGGATTTCGGCGTGGTGGGCTGACGCGCCCCTGTTTACCCCTCCCCCGGCCCGGCGATCGGGCTGGAAAGCCCCTCTCCCCTGGCGGGAGAGGGGTTTGGGGAGAGGGGGACGGCACCTTTCCCGGCGAGCCACTCATCGGCCGGCGATTGGGGGCCACAGATGAACACAGATGAACACAGATTTTCTCCGATGCCGACGCTACGCCGCTGAACGGCAGCGGATCAGCCTTCATCTGTGTCTATCTGTGTGCATCTGTGGCTAAAATTCCCCCTCTCCCCAACCCCTCTCCCGCAAGGGGAGAGGGGCTATAGGGATTTCCCCCTGCTCAACCCACCACCGCCGGTGATCCCGCGGCCGCCGCCTCCACCCGCGGCTGCGCCAGCACGTCCCCCAGCGCCCCGGTCATGGCGTCCACCCAACCGCGCACGGCGGTGATCGTGCGCCCGCCCACCATCAGCGAGGCGCCGGTGGCGCGCACCACGTCGATCGGCTTGGCCGTGTAGATCTTGTCGAAGCGCCAGCCGCGCCCGGCCAGCATCGGGTACCCCTCGCGCGACAGCACGGGGATGCGGCGCACCTCCACGCCGTGGCGGGCCAGCGTGGCGCGGAACGCCTCGTACTCCGGCAGGCCCTTCAGCATGTCGACCTCGCCGTCCTTGTCGCAGAACAGCACGACGCGCCGCGCGTGCGGCAGGATCGCCGCCGAGGATTCGACGATGCGCTGGGCGGCGACCACCGCCTCGGCGTCCGCCGTCACCGGGATCAGCAGGCACACGCGCCGGCTGTCGACGATCTCGCTGAACATCGCCGCCTCGCCCCACGCGCGGAAATAGTCCCAGACCTGCGCGCCGAAGTCGACGACCAGCGGCCGTTCCACCTGGAACCACTTCACCAGCGGGTCCCAGAAGGTGGCGAGCGAGGCGCTGTCGGCGAACTGCCTCTCCCACTCCGGGCCGATCGAATGGCTGACGACGCCGTCGCCGAAGAAGCGGCGCAACTTCGGCTGGCGGTCGTACTCCACGGCGCGGATGGGCCGCACCTGACGCGACAGATGCAGGATGACGAACTGCGCCAGGGTGCTCTTCCCGACGCCACCCTTGTCGTTCGTGATGATGAACTTGCTGTGCATCCGTCGCAATCCTCTGGCTGTCTGGCTCTTTCCTCCGCGCCGAAGGCGAGGCGTGCGAGATCTACCATCGATAGCCGCAGCGTCTCAAGGGTCTATCCCGTCGCTGTACATCCCCTCGCCCGTAGCAAACATAAATACACGAATTATCGTCTTATGAGACGGCGACCGGATCGCCCCTCTTGTCGTTCAATACACCCATCAGCTCCGGCCAAAACGCCGCAGCGAAAGTCAAGACGCCGACAAAAGCAGGTTGCCACCAGCGCTGCATCACGCATGCAGCGGGCGTCGTCTTATGGGGTGCCGATGGACGAAACCGATATTCTTTATCCGGACGGCTGGACCTGGGAAAAAACGGCACTGACTTTTGGTATTGACCCCGCCGTGGCGCAGTGGACCCCGTGGGTGAAGGCGGCGCTGGAGCGCTGGGACCTCGCCAGCGGGTTGTCCTTCGCCCCCGCCGATCCCGGCGCGAAGCCCGACATCCTAGTGACCACGCTGAAGGCCGTCGACGCCCCCGCCGACGCCGTGGCCTGGAGCGGCTTCTGGACGGCCGAGGAAGGCACGGCGATCGTGCACGGCTTCATCGGCCTCGACCCCGCCTCGGATCCCAACGCCATGCCGCCGGGCGAGGCGCTGTGGACGGCCCTGCACGAGGCCGGGCACGCGCTGGGCCTGTCGCACCCGCACGGACACCGGCTGGGCGACGCGGGCGACCAGTCGCTGACCGTCATGTCCTACAACACCCCCGACGGCGGCGCCCTGCCCGACCGGCCCATGCCGTTGGACGTCGCCGCCGTGCAGCGGCTGTACGGCCCGGACCACGCGATGGCGGCGCCCGGCGACGGCCTGCCGGTCAGCGGCGGTCCCGGCTACGACGTGCTGGAGGGCAGCGCCTTCGCCGACGTGCTGTACGGCAACGAGGATCCGGACGCGCTGTACGGCCGTCCGGGCGACGACGCGCTGTTCGGCGGGCGGGATTCCGACACGCTGTTCGGCGGCCAGGGGGCCGACCTGCTGGCCGGCGGCCACGGCGGCGACGTGCTGGCGGGCGGCCTGGGCGCCGACACCTTCCTGTTCGGCCCGCAGGGCGGCCACGACACCATCCTCGACTTCGACCCGTTGTCCGGCGACCGCCTGCTGCTCTGGCCCGACGCCTCCCCGGTCCTCGCCGCCGTGGCGGAGGGCGCGCGCCTGGACTTCGCCGACGGCTCCGGCATCACCCTGCTCGGCATCGACCCCACCCGCCTGCCGCCCGGCTGGCTGGTGACCGCCTGACGCGGGCCTCCCAACTCCGGCCTGCGACGAAGCTCTGCTTCGGAGAAAGAGAATTTGAGACACGGACTCACATGGATAGAAGATAAATCCATATCATCTTTATCTGTGTTAATCTGTGTTCATCTGTGGCCAAACCCCCGTTCTCCGTTGCGCTTCTTTTCCAGCGGGCTGTGATTTTGCCACAGATGGACACAGATGGACACAGATGAAGGGATAGAGAATTGACAATGGTCCTATCTCATGCCAGAATACGGACGATAATCTGGCAATTCCCGTACCCATGACGCCCGCGCCCGGCACCGCCCGTGGCGACGGCGTGGAGCGCCTGACCGAAAACGACGCGGGTCCCCGAATGTGACACCCCCATCAAACCTGTATCATCCCGTATCATCCGGTTACATTTGCCCGAAAACGACGCCGGTGCCCCGATGCAACACCCTGCCCGATCCGTTGCATCCGGTTGCATCCCGTTGCATCCGCCCGGTTCCGCGGGGCGGCGCGCCTTCCGAATCCGTTGTCACCGGTGGGGCGGATGCGGTAGTTGATCGGCATCCGTTTCCCCTCGGTATGTCATGATCAGCGTCGTCCTCCGCTCCAAGAACGAAGCCACCTGGATCGGCCGGTGCTGCACCGCCCTGCAGAACCAGCGCGTCCGCGACATCGAGATCATCCTGGTGGACAATGAATCCACCGACGACACGGTCGCCATCGCCAGGCGGTTCGGCGTCACGGTGCTGAACATCACGCGCGAGGACTTCACCTACGGCCGCGCGCTCAACGTCGGCATCGAGGCGGCCAGCCACGAGGTGGTGGCGCTGGTCTCCGCCCACTGCGTGCCGGTGGACGAGCTGTGGGCCGACTACCTGCTGGCCCACCTGGGGCCGGACGGCGACCCCGCCGTGTGCGGCGTCTACGGCCGGCAGGAGCCGCTGCCCGAGACCTCGTTCATGGACCGCCGCGACCTGTGGACGACCTTCCGCGAGGAGCGGGTGCGCCAGCGCAAGGACTACTTCTTCCACAACGCCAACTCCGGCATCCGCAAGTCGATCTGGCGCAAGGAGCCGTTCGACGAGTTGATCCGCGGCGTCGAGGACCGCGAGTGGGGCCGGCGCATGATCAACGCCGGCCACGAGATCGTCTACGAGCCGCACATGCGCGTCTACCACCACCACGGCATCCACCAGGGCCGCGACGAGGGCCGCGCCAAGCGGGTCGCCGAGGTCATCGAGATCATCCGGAGTTCCAAGTGATGGCCGCGCCTCTGGTTCTCGTCCCCGTCCTCGCCGGCGGTTCCATCGACCGGCTGCTGACCCCGCTCGCCGGCCGCTCCAGCCTGGAGCGCACGCTGGCCGCCGCGGTGGAGGAGATGCCGGACGCCACCGTCGTCGTCACCACCGACAGCGACGCGGCCAAGGCCGCGGCGGCGGCGGTGCCCGGCGTGGTGGTGCACGACCGCACCATCCACGACTACGTCCCGGCACTCCTCGCCGCCCTCCAGGAGGTGCGCGGCGACGCCGAGATCGTCGTGGTGCTGGAGCCCACCCACCCCTTCCGCCCGCGCGGGCTGGTCGGCCGCACGGCGGCGAACCTGCGCGCCCGGCCGCACCTGGACAGCGTCGTCTGCGTGCGCCAGTTCAAGGCCAACCTCTGGCACCTGGACGAGGACAGCACGATCACGGCGCTCGGCCCCGGCGGCGACCGCCGCGACCAGACCTACTACCAGGAGCTGGTGGGCCTGGGCCTCGCCACCCGGCCGCACCTGCTGCGCCAGGGCCGGCGCCTGGGCGACGCCGTCGGCTTCGAGGTGGTGGACCAGTTCTGGGGCCTCGTCGACATCCGCGACGCGGTCAGCCTCGCGGTGGCGCAGGTCATCGCCGACAAACTCGAAACCCTGGAAGACACGATATCATGAGCCGCGTCCTCGCCATCATTCCCGCCCGCGGCGGCTCCAAGGGGCTGCCCAACAAGAACGTCCTGCCCGTCGGCGGCAAGCCGCTGATCGCGCATTCGGTGGAGCACGCCGTGCAGTCCGGCGTGTGCGACCGCGTGCTGATCACCACCGACAGCGAGGCGATCCGCGACGCCGCCGTGGCCGCCGGCGCCTGGGCGCCCTTCATGCGCGAGCCGACCCTGGCCGAGGACCTGACCCCGACCGAGCCGGTGCTGAAGGACGCGCTGGAGCGCGCCGAGGCGATCGACGGTCCCTTCGACATCGTCGTCTTCCTCCAGCCCACCGACATCTTCCGCAAGCCGGAGTGGATCACCCGCGCCGTCACGCTCCTGAAGGAGAAGCCGGAGCTGGACAGCGCCTTCGCCGCCTACAAGACGCACAAGAACTTCTGGTTCCGCACGCCCGAAGGCGAGCTGAAGCGCGTCTTCGACTGGATGGCCGTGTACGGGCCGCGCCAGACCCGCACGCCGATCTACCGCGAGGACACCGGGCTGGCCTGCGCCAGCCGCGCGTCCCTGATCAAGCAGGGGCGCCGCATCGGCGACCGCGTCGAGATCATCGAGGTGAGCAGCACCGAGTCCGGCATCGACATCCACGACGCCTTCGACCTGTGGCTGGCCGACCAGGCCTACCGCTACCTTCAGGAGCACGGCGGGCGCTGAGCACCGGCCACGAGGGTGCGTTGAGGCTTTGTTTACCGCGCGCGGTGTTATCTGGGGCGGGTCTCCCGTGATCCTGCGGAACGCGTGCAAGGGGTTGGCGCCGCAATGACGAGGAGCGTCGTCATCCTGGCCCTGGTGGCGCTGCTGCCCTGGTGGGCGTCCACCGTCGCCCACTGGATGGGGGTGCGCGCCGACTTCGCGGAGCGGATCTTCGGCAAGCCCACCGCGGAAGACATCTGGGACGACCTGAAGCCCATGCCCGGCTGGCGGGAGGACGCCTACCTCGCCGCCTACCCGGACGTGGCCGACGCCGTGAGGAAGGGCCACTTCGCCACCGGCTACGAGCACTTCCGCCTGAACGGCCGCAACGAGGGCCGCACCGCCGGCCTGCCGCAAGGACCCGGCCCGGCCATGGCCGTGGCCATCGACCCGCCGTCGGCCGAACCGCCATCGCCGCCCTCGCCAGCACCCTCGCCAACACCATCGCCGCCGCCGGCCGCCGCCCGGCCACCGGTGCCGCCGCCCGCCCCCACGGTCGCCGCGGCCCCGCCTGCCCCACCGGTTGCCGCCCCGCTGCCCGGCCGTCGCCCGGCGCCCCCGCCGGAGCCCCCCGAACCGGCACCGGCCCCGGCACCCGGCGGCGCCTCGCCCGCCCCGCTGCCGCCGGCCCTGCCCTCTGTCCTGGCGGCGCAGCGGCAGGAGGCGCCCAAGGCGCCGCCCACCGCCGACCGCTACGTGATCCGCAACGGCGGCACCATGGCAAAGGTCGCCGAGGTGACGGGGATCCCGCTGGCCGACATCCAGAAGGCCAACCCCGGCGTGCCCAACACCTGGCTCGGTCCCGGCACGGTGCTGGCGCTGCCGGCCGCACCCGCCCCGGCTCCCGCGGTCGCCGCCGCGCCGCCGGAACCCCGCGTGACCCTGGCGGCGCTGCCGCCAGCGCCTCCGTCGCCGGCCGCCGCGTCCGACGAGAAGCCCGCCGGGTCGGTGACCGGCATCCGCTTCGGCATGCACCCGGATTCCACGCGCGTGGTGCTCGACGTCTCGACGGTCACGCCCTTCCGGTCGATGGTGCAGACGGACCCGCGGACCATCATCGTCGAGCTGCCCGGCGCCCGCTGGGAGACGACGCCGGAGGGCAGCGTGGTCCGCACGGCCCCGCCCATCGCCTTCCACGCCGACCCCATGCCCGGCGGCACCCGCCTGACGCTGACCGGCCGCGACGACATCCGCATCAAGCAGGCCGCCGCCTTCCCGCCGGAAGGGGCGCGCGGCCACCGCATCGTCATCGACGTGGCGCGCGCCGCGCCCTAAAAAATCCACTCTCCCCCACCTGGATCTGCACATGGATGTTTCACATCGGCTGCTGTCAACGGCGCGCGCTTGCCTGAAGGCGGGCGATCTTCCCGGCGCCCTTGCCGCCGTACGGACGGCGCTTCCTTCAGACCCGGCCGGCGTGGGCGTCCTGAACGCGTTGGGCGTAATCGCCATGCGCATGGGGTGTACAGGCGATGCCATCCGCCATTTTAGCCGCGCGACCCTGCTCGACGATGCCCCGCAATCGGCCATGAACCACGCCATGGCCGTGGAAACCACGGACGACGCGCCAGCCGCGGCCGTCGCCTACGAGGCCCTGCTCGCCCGCTTTCCGGATCACGAACCGGCGAAGGCCCGCCTGAGCCGGGTCCAGTGCGCCTTCGGCCGGCGAGCGCTGGCCGAAGGGCGGCTGGCCGAGGCTGAGGCCGCTCTGCTCAAGGTTCTGGCGATGGCCCAGACGGAACCGGCACGGCTCGCGGAAGCTGCCTGCCTTCTGGGCCTGACGGCGGCCGGGCGCGACGAGCACGGCCGCGCCGTAGCACTGTTCGAACGCGCGCTGGTGTGTGAGCCCGATCTCGGTTTGGCGGCGCTCGGAATGGCCGGCTCCCTGCTGGACATCGCGTGGGCCGACCGGGCATGCCGGTTGCAACCGGACGCACCATCGGCATGGCTCACCGCCGGCGCGAACCGGTACATGCGCGGGCTGCTTGACAGGGCGGCGGACGACTACGTCCGCGCACTGCATCTGGTGGAACACCACGGACCGGACACGATTGTCGGCGATATCCACCTTCGCCTCGCCCGCACGCTCCTGACAAAGGACCGTGCCGCCGCACAAGCCCACCTCCAGCACGCCCGACGGGTAGTGGATCCCGCGATCCAAGCGCGCGTCGGCGATTGCGAAGCGGAATTCGCCCTGCACGACGGCGACCTTGTCGAGGCGGACCGGCGCTTCCGGTCCGACCCGGCTGCTCGCGACCCCCGCGCGGCGCAGATCCTCGCGACATTCCGCTGCGACCCGGCCTTCATCGACGCCTTGCCACCACCACCCGACGTTGCCATGGAAGCGGTCGCGGAGCGCGGCGGCGACGTGCGGCGCGTCGTCTTGGTAGCGTGCGATGGGAGCTACCTGGAGGCCTTCGGCGGCATGTTCGCCCGCTCGTTCGCCGCCACGCAGGACTCCGGAACGCTGCTGCACGTCCACGTGTGCGACGCTCCGGCGGAACGGATCGCCGCTTCGGCCGCCCTGCTCGATCAACTGGGCATTCTCTACCGGCTGACGCGGGGCCCGCTCCCGGACGGGTTCCGGGCCGAGCCCCGGGTAATCTATTCGTGTATGCGCTTCCTGATCGCGCCGCGCCTCCTGGCGCTGTACAGTCAACCCCTAGTGATCGCGGATGTCGACGCCGTGCTCGAAGTCGACATCGGTGACTTTCTTGGCAGCGTCCACGCGGACGTCGCCGTCATTGGCAAGAACTGGATCTTCGAGCCGCACATCCGCTATCTCGCGGGGCTCATGGTCCTGCGCCCCACCGCGGCAACCGCGACCCTGCTGGATCGTCTCTGCGCCTACCTCAGCCATTACCTCACCGACGGCTCGGCCCGGTGGTACATCGATCAGGTGGGGCTATGCGCCTGCCTGGAACTTGCCCGTCAGCGCGAATTGCCCCTGGCCATGCTCGACCGCTGGTCCCTGCCCCTGCACTTTCGGCCGGCTCGCGAGCCATGGGAGGCTGCGCGCCGCAGGCCGCCCTTCAGCCTTTACGGGGCGTAGCTCCGTCCGCCATCGTCATCCCGGAGCCGGCGCGGAACGCCTGCACCACCAGCGTCGCGACGGCCTCGACGTCGCCCAGCGTGTCGGTGTTGACCACCAGGTCGTACTGCAGCGGGTCGTCAGGCGGCACCCTGAACGTCTCGGTCAGGAACTCCGTGCGCTGCCGGTTCACCGTGCGGACCTCCTCCACCAGCGCCGGCACCCGCGTGGCATCGCCGCCGGCGAGGCGGCGGGCGCAGACCTCCTCGGAGCCGACGACGCGTACGCGAAAGCACGGCGTGCCGCGCAGGATCAGGTGGGCGCCGCGGCCGACGATGACGCCACCGCCCCAGGCGATGCCCTTCACCACGCGGGCCAGCGTGCGCTGGTATTCCGGCAGGGGGTCGTTGAGGCCCAGCAGGCTGGCGAACAGGAAAGTCCCTTCCCGTACTGGCAGCTTCTCGTCCAACGTGCGCATAGCCGCCTTGTCGGTCTGCGCCGCGCCCACCACGCCGTCCATCAGCTCCTTATCGAAGCAGGTTATGCCGAGTGTGGCCGCGACACGTGCGGCGATCGCCTCCCCACCCGAACCATGGCTGCGCGCCACGGTGATGACCGGCGGCCGTTCGGCCGAGGGCGGCGTCTGCGGCTGGTAGCGGTCGGCGGCCATGAAGGCCAGCAGCGTGTGCAACGGATCATTCTTCGCCATAGCAGCCTCACCCCCGAAAACTCGGCGGATCTTACGATGTGGACGGCCCGGATACAGAGGAAAAATCATGAGGAGCCCGGCCCAGGCACGGCCGAATCCGCTTGTCTCCCTACCCCCTTGTTTCTACAAGGATGCGCGCCGCCCGACGTGCACACCGGAGACGAGACATGAAAGTATTCGTCGTCACGCCCTATTACCGCGCCGACCCTGCCTGGCTCCGCCAAGCACACGAAAGCGTAAAGGCGCAGACCGTACCGGTGCATCACATACTTGTCTGCGACGGCTCGGAGCAAATCAACCTGGATGGATTCACCGGCGAACACATCGTCCTCCCCCGCAATCACAGTGACTATGGAAACACCCCACGCCTGATCGGCTGTTATTCTGCTGTAAGCCGGGGCGCGGACGCCATCGCCTTCCTGGACGCCGATAACTGGCTCCAGCCCGACCACATCGCCGGCCTGCTCGGCTTCGCCGACGCCAACGGGCTGGACGTGTGTGCGTCGGCCCGGATGCTGCATCGCCTGGACGGCACTCCCATGGTGAAGTGCCCGCACGTGGACGGCCGGCGGCATATCGATACGAACTGCCTGTTGGTGCGCAAGGCGGCTTTCCCACACCTGATCGGATGGGCTCTAGCACCGCAGGAGACGGCAGCGACCGGCGATCAATTCTTGTGGAAGTACATGCTGCGGCAAGGCGTGCGTTTCGGTTTCCTTGACCAGCCGACCGTGGCCTACCGCACGCGGCACGCCGTGCATTACCGCATCGCCCGGGAACCCGCGCCAGAGCAGGCCATCACGCGCGTCGACACCCACGGGGCGCGGTACTGCTGAAAGACCGGGCCGATCCAATATCTTTCCCGCAAATCAGCCATGCCATGGCAGGGCTTCTTCAAGCAGCGCCGCCAGCCGCGCGATGGGCTCGCCCCAATTACCCTCCCGCGCCTGGCGGATGAGCCGGAGGCTGGGGTACCAGGGCGACTCCTCGCCTTGATCGAACCAAAACCACAACGGAGTACGCGGCACCAGCACCAGTCCCGGCCTGCCCAGCGCACCGGCCATGTGGGCGTTTATGCCGGCGATGGTGACGACGGCGTCCAGCGCGGCGACCTGTGCCGCCAGATCCTCCAGGTCGTCGCGCAGCCGCGGGTTGGGATTTGCCGTCAGGTTGGTCACCCCCCGCGCGCGGGCCTGCACGATGTCGTCGTCGGCACCCGCGTACTGCAGGCTGACGAAGTGGACGCCGGGCACCGCCAGGACCGCGGCCCACTGCTCCAGCGGGATCGACTTGCGCCCGCCGGTGCGCGGGTTGTCGCTGGACCACGCCAGCCCGATCTTGGCGCCCGGCCCGAGCGCCATGAACGCTGCGCGGTGCGCCCGCACCCGCTCGGGATCGGGCTGCAGGTAGCCGCCGTGCCGGGGGAAATCGTCCATGCCGTGGCGGAACAGCATCGGCAGGCGCATCAGCGAGCTTTGCGCCGCGATGTCCGGCGCGCACGTCCGCCCGTCCGGCGGATCGCTGCGCGGCACCACCGTGACGGCAGGCCAGGAGCGTCGGAACAGCGGCACGAAGCGCGGGTCGCACTCCAGCACCACCGGGATGCCGCGCGCCAGCACGTCGCCCAGAAGCCCGGCCATTACCAACTCGTCGCCGACGCCGAACTCCCCCCACAGCAGAAGCCGCTGTCCCGGGCAGAGCGGCTCGCCGTTCCACAAGGGCGCCGGGAAACGGTGCTGGCGCAAGTCAGGGCCCGGCCGGCGCCAGCGGATGTCGTAGTCCGCGTATCCCCCGAGGTCGCCGCGCAGCAGCCGCACCCAGCCGCGCACGTAGACGGCGCTCGGATGGTCCGGGCAGCGCGCCAGCAGCGCGTCGGCCTGGGCCAGCGCCTCGTCCAGACGGCCCACCTCCTGCAGCGCGATGGCGAGGTTGGCGCGCGGGTCTAGGTCCGACGGGTCGTGCGCCAGGGCGTGTTCATAGAGCGGGATAGCCAGATCGGCCCGGCCACGCATCTGCTCGATCACCGCAAGGCCGTAAGCCGCCCGCGCTGGCGCGTTGCCGCACTCCAGGGCGCGGCGATAGGCCGCGGCGGCCGCATCGGGCGCATGGCGTCGGTCGTGCAGCAGGGCAAGGTTGTAATGGGCGTGGCCGTAACCCGGATCCAGTGCGACGGCGGCGCGCAAGTGCTGGTCGGCACCGGCGACGTCGTCGCGCAGCATGAGCACGAGGCCAAGGTTGTTGTGGGCGCGCGGATCGTCCACCGCAGCCGCGACTCCCTCACGGTAGAGTGCTTCGGCCCGGGGAAGGTCGCCTGCGGCCACGAGCACCTGCCCCAGGTTGGTGCGCGCCCCCGCGTGGAACGGGTCGGCGGACAGCGCCTGCTGGTAGCGGTCTGCGGCACGCCCGGTGTCGCCCAGGCGGCCGTATGCCACACCGAGGTTGTGGTACAGCTTCGCCGAACGCTCACCCAGGCGCTCGGCCTGCTCCATTTGCCTGATCGCTTCGGCGAAGGCGCCGCGCCGTGCCAGCAGCGCGGCCAGACGCAGGCGGGCCGCCGCGTCGGCGGGCGCGGCGTTGACCGCCGCCACCGCCGCCCGCTCCTCGGCGGATACAGCGGTATCGGCCAGGCTTCGGCTCACGGCGCGCCGAGACCGGCCGGCCGGCGGCGCGCAGCCACGTCCTCTATCAGCTTGAGCTGGGCCGGGATGCACACGCTGTGCAGGTCGTAGCGTTCGACGACGGTTCGCCGCGCGGCCTCGCGCAGCGCCGCCATGTGGTCGGAATGGTCGAGGACGGCGTCGAGCCGGTCGGCGACCCCCCGGGGATCGAAGAAGTCGGTCAGCAGGCCGTTGCGGCCATCCTCGATGGCTTCCATCACCGGCGCGGTGCTGGAGCCGACGATCAGGCAACCCGTCGACATCGCCTCCAGCATCGACCACGACAGGACGAACGGAAAGGTGAGATAAACGTGGGCGCGCGATACCTGCAGGACGGTCAGGAACTGCTGGTAGGGAACCTTGCCCAGGAAGTGCACGCGGTTGGGATCGATTCGCACCTCGGCCAGCATCTTCTCGCGCCAGTTCGGCGACCCCTCGGGCGCCGAACCGTAGCTGACGTCGTCGCCGCCGACGATCACCACCTGCGCGTTCGGCCGCCGCCGGCACACCTCTTCCAGCGCCCGCATGAAGATGTGGAACCCGCGGTACGGCTCCAGGTTGCGGGCGACGTAGGTGATCACCTCGTCATCGCGGGTCAGCACGCGGCCGTTGGGCAGCACCAGAGCCGCCGCCGGGTTCGGCTTGCACAAGCCGGTGTCAACGCCTTCGTGGATGACCGAGATGCGGTCGCGAAACGCCTCCGGATGCTGCTGCCACTGCCAGCGGGTGGGAGTCACGCCCCAGTCCATCGCTTCCATGCTGATCAGCATGTGGGAATTGCGGCAGCGCGTGCGGGCCATCTTGTCGACGTCCGGATCTGTGCCCGGCTCGAAGCCGATGTCGGCGCCCTTGGCACGGTAGTAGAATTCGCAGTACGCCAGCAGCGCGCTTTCCGGAAACACGTCCTTGATGAACATCGCCTCACCCCAGCCGGTGTGGGCGCAGACGATGTCGGGGACGAAGCCGCGCTGGCGCAACTGCAGGGCGGCCCGCACCGTCGCCTGACCGTACAGCACGTGCCCCTCCACGAAGCGCAGGTAATGGTGGGTCGACGGGTGCGGCTCCCGCGCCGGCTTGTACGAAACCCGCGCCACGCCGGGAATGTCGGGCTTCTCGCCCTTGGTGATGAACGCCACCTGATTGCCCGGATCTGCGGCCATGATCCTGGCCAGATGCTTGTACTGGCCAGGCATGTTCTGGTGTATGAACAGGATCTTCATGGGTATGACAGGCCCGTACGGTGATCGGTTGGCGTCGTCGCTGCCCTGGCATGCGGGAGAATTCCGTTGTCCGGGCAGCCGGCACAGGGCTATACACTCACGACCGCGCAACGATCAATGCGCGATCGTGGCGGGGATCACAGCGGCAGGCTCTTCGGCCGGCCCATCATGGCCGCTGCCGCCAGCGCATTCTTTTTTGGCACCGCGAAAGGCCCTGCCACTTCGGTCCGCCAATTTTGTATGATGCTGGGACCCAGTGTTACCCCAGTTGGATTCACATTCGGGAATGGACGAGCATGAGCGTGACCGGCAAAGCGGCTGCCGTGGCGACCAACGGTGATCCCGACGATCTGATGCGTCAGGTGTTCACGTCTTGCAGGAGCGCCCTGGCCGCCGTCGGCGTGTTCAGCCTGGTGGTCAACCTGTTCGTGCTGGTGCTGCCGCTGTACATGTTCTCGGTCTTCGACCGCGTGCTGAACAGCCACAGTCTGCCGACACTGCTCTTTCTGTTCCTGATCGCCAACTTCGCGCTCCTGGTGCAACTCGCGGTCGACGTCGCCCGCTCCTTCGTCCTGGTGCACCTCAGCGCGTGGCTGGACCGCGGCCTGAGCACGCCGGTCCTGAACGCCTGCATCGCGGGGGCGCTGGTGCGCGGCGCGCCGCGCGACATGGCTGCCCTGAACAAGCTGCAGTCCCTGCGCCAATTCCTGTCCGGCCAAACCATCTACGTCATCATGGACGCGCCCTGGATCCCGGTGTTCCTGGGCGTGCTCTTCCTGCTGAACTTCTGGATCGGCATGGTGGCCCTGGGCGGCGCCGTGCTGTTGGTGGTGCTGACGCTGGCCAACGAGTTCGTGACGCGGCCCGCCCTGAAGCGGGCCAACGCCGCCCACAGCAAGGCGACTAAGTCGGTGACAGCGGCGGTGCGCAACGCCAACGTGGTTGAAGCCATGGGCATGACGCCGCACGTGTTGGCGCGCTGGAGCCAGAACAACGAGCGCGTGCTGGACGAGCAGGGGGCGGCGAGCCAGAAGGCAGCGATCATCGCCGCCACGTCGAAGTACGCCCGCATGCTCATTCAGATGAGCATCATGTCGGTGGCGGCGATGGAGATCATCGCCCCCAACAGCACATTGACGGGCGGCGCCATGATGGCCTGCACGATCCTGTCTGGCCGTGCCCTGATGCCTTTGGAGCAGATCATCACCAACTGGCGCCAGTTGGCGGACGCACGGCAGAGCTACCACGAACTCAAGGAGATCCTGCGGCGCGTCGCGGCACGGCCGCGGGCCAGCGTGGTGCCGCCGACACCCAAGGGCCGGCTGTCGGTGGAGAACGTGTGGTTCCATCCGCGCGGCGCAGAGCGGCCGGTGCTGTCGCGCATCACCTTCGCCGTCGAGCCGGGCGAGGTGCTGGGCATCGTCGGCCCCTCGGCCGCCGGCAAGTCGACGCTGGCGCATCTGCTCGTCGGTCTTCAGGCGCCGACGCAGGGGCATGTCCGCCTTGACAACGCCGATGTGTACGCCTGGCCGTCGGAAGACCTTGGCCGCTACATCGGCTACCTTCCGCAGGACGTCGAGCTGTTCGGCGGCCCCTTGAAGGACAACATCTGCCGCCTCGCCCCCAACGCTTCGCCGGAAGACATCATCGAAGCGGCTGAATTGGCCGGCCTGCACGAGATGATCATGCACCTGCCGCGCGGATACGACACCGAGGTGGGCGATCAGGCGGCGTTGCTGTCGGGCGGCCAGCGCCAGCGCGTCGGCTTGGCGCGCGCGCTGTACGGTAACCCGCGCCTGCTCATCCTCGATGAACCGAACGCCAGCCTCGATGCCAGCGGCGAGCAGGCGCTGCTGAAGGCGGTCGCCGCAGCCAAGAAACGCGGGGCGGCGATCATCATCATCGCCCACCGGCCGAGCATCCTGAGCGTCGCCGACCGCATCCTGGTGCTGCAGAACGGCACCGTGCAGCGCCTGGGTGAGCGCGACCAGATCCTGCCGCTCATCACAGGCGGCCGTCCCATCGCCGCACCCGCTCAGAACGTCACGATGATCAGCAAGCAGGTCAACGGATGACCGCCGTGAGTCAGAACGCCCTGACCCAAGACACAGGGACCGTGCCGGCCGTGAGCCACGCCGGCCTGCCGCAGACCACCGGCCTCCCGCCGTCTATCGACCGGCGGCCGCCCTCGCCGCCCTGGCGCAAGGCGAGTCTCGCCGGCTACCTGATGATCTTGGTCTTCTTCGGCGGCTTCGGCACTTGGGCCGCAACCGTTCCCCTTGGCAGCGCGGTGATCGCCCAGGGCTCGCTTCGCGTCGACACGGCGCGCAAGACCGTGCAGCCCATCATCAGCGGCGTCGTCGACGAGTTGCTGGTGCAGGAAGGCCAGATGGTGCGCGAGGGGCAGGTGCTGGTGCGCCTCAACCGTCTGCAGACCGAGGCGCAGCTTGATCTGGTCCGCAACCAATACTACGCCGTGCGCGTCCAGGAGGCGCGCCTGCTGGCCGAGCGCGACCAGCTGCCGGCCATCGTCTACCCCGCGGAGATCGAGGCGCTGCGCGGCACGCCCCTGGTCGATCGGCTGATCGAGACCCAGCAGAATGTCTTTGCCAAGCGCCGGCTGTCGCTTGAGGGCCAAGCGAAGATCCTGAATGAGCGCATCGCGCAGACCCGCACCGAGATCAACGCCTTCACCGACCGCCGTAAGTCTCTCGTCAAGCAGCTCGAACTGATCCACCGGGAAACCGAGGGCGTACGCGAACTGTACAACAAGGGGATGGAGCGCCTGCCCCGCCTGCTCGCGCAGGAACGGGCGGAAGTCTCCATGCAGGGAGATATCAACAATCTGGACGCCTCGGTCGCCCGCGCTTACCAGCGTGTCGGCGAGATGGAACTGCAGATCATCGACCTGACGACTCAGTTCGACAAGGGCATCAGCGATGAGTTGCGCACCGCCGACGTCCAGCTCAACGATCTGCGCGAACGCACCCGCATCGCCCAGGACAACCTGCGCCACCTGGACATCGCAGCCCCGCGCAGCGGCCGGGTGGTGGACCTGAAGATTCACACCGTGGGCGGCCTCGTCCAGGCTGGCCAGCCGCTGTTTGACATCGTGCCGCAAGACGACGAACTGATCGTCGAAGCACGGGTCCTACCCCGCGACATTGACAACGTCTCGGTCGGTGCCAGCGTGCAGGTCCGGCTGACGTCCTTCAGCCAGCGCTACACCCACCCCATCGACGCCACCCTCGTGTCGATTTCCGCCGACGCCATTACCGAGCAGGGAAACCCAATCGGCCCGTACTACCGCGCCCTGATCCGGCTGGACAAGGAAGCACGTGAACGCGTGCTGCCGGGCATCGAACTGGCGTCGGGCATGCCGGTGATGTGCCTGATTTCGGTGGGCGAGCGGACGCTGCTCGCCTACTGGCTGACGCCGTTGCTGCAAAGCTTCGAACTGGCGCTGCGTGAACCCTAAGCGCGTATCGCGGTGACTCGCCACCTGGATCAAGCACTCACTCATGGATAACCCCCGGATATTCTACATCACCGACAACACCTCGACGCCAACGGGCGGTGGCCTGATCGCGCGCCGGCATGTCAAGATCCTGGTGGACAACGGCTTCGACGCGATGCTGCTGCTGCGGCGCGATATGGGGCCGACGTTTTTCGACATCGACGTGCCGTCCGTACCGTGGACAGAGGATTTCGTCACCCGGTCGACGGATATCTATGTCATTCCCGAACCGTGGAACGACCAACTGTTGGCGTTCAAGGACCGGGACTGCCGCAAGGTTGTTTTCTGCCAGAATCACCATTACATCTTTTATGGAATCGGCCGCGGCGAGAGCTACGAGAAGTCCTACGGCGTCTCGACGGTGTTCTGTTGTGGCGACGTCATCGCAGAATACTTGCGGAATAGTCTGGGCTACCAGCGCGTGCCAGTGGTTCACAACGGCATCGACCTAGATCTCTTCAAGCCCCGCGTGAAGCGCCGCGTAATCGCCTATATGCCGCGCAAGATGACCGTGGAGTCGACTTTCATCCGCGGCACCTTCCGTTGCCGCCACCCGCAGTACAAGAACGTCCCCTGGATCGGCATCCATGACCTGCCACAGTCGGAGGTTGCCCGTATCCTTGGCGAGTCGGCCGTGTTCCTTTCTCTAGGCAAGCTGGAGGGCGTTGGGCTGCCGCCGTTGGAGGCGATGGCGGCGGGTTGCTTCGTCGTCGGCTTCAAGGGCGACGGTGGCCGTGAGTTCGCCACCGACGATAACGGCTTTTGGTGTGATGCCGAGGACCTCGTGTCGTGCGCCGACCAGCTCGCCCGCGCCATGTCGCTGTGCGAGCAGCCCAACGAGGAGACCCGTCGGCGGCGGGCCGCCATGAGGCAGACGGTGAACGGTTACACCCTGGATCGCATGGCCGCCGAACTTCTAGCCTTCTGGCGCGAAGAGATCCGTTTGTGATGACCGAACGGCTAGTAACCATCGATGCCGCGCTAGAGGAAGCGCGGCGGGAGTTGGCCCGCGGGCGATTCGACCGGGCGATCGGGATTTGCCGGCAGGTCGAACAGGCAAAACCCGGCCACATTCGTGCAGCGGATCTGCGGGCCAAGGCCCTGCAACGCCTAGAACGGTTCGACGAAGCGGTGGTGTTGCTGCGGCGGGTGGTGGCCAGCGAGCCGCGCTTGGCCAAGCTCCTCTTCAACCTGGGCAACGCCCTGCGCAATTCCGGCGACATGCGGGGTGCCCTCGCCATCTACCGCCGTGCCGCACGTGTAGCGCCCCACGTCGAGAAGATCCGTGTCGGGCTTGCGCTGACGCTTCTCCAGATTGGGGAATGGGAAGAGGGCTTTGACGAGTATGAGCGTCGCTCCGCCCGGCAGCAGGTGATCCAGGCAGCTCGCGCCGCCGAAGTGCCAATGTGGGATGGCAGCCCCTTGGACGGCCGGACCATCGTGCTGGTCGCCGAGCAGGGGGTGGGCGACACCATACATTTCTTGCGTTACGCATCCCTGCTCGCCGCCCAAGGAGCTGAGGTGCGGATCCACGCTCAGCCCGGGCTGCGCCGTCTGATCCCAACTGTGCCGGGCGTCGCTGGGATCGTCGAAGGGCGCATCGGCTCGTGCGACTTCATCGAACTGCTGATGAGCCTGCCCCATCGCCTAGCCACGCGACCGGACACGGTGCCTGCGAACATCCCCTACATTTCGGCACCAGCGCAGGCGCCGATCCGGCTGGAAAGTACTGGCCGGCTGCGCGTCGGGCTGGTGTGGGCAGGTAACCCGGCCCACGTGCGCGACCGCTGGCGATCGATCCCCTTTGCCCGCTTCGCAAGGCTGCTGGACGTAGCGGGGGTCGACTTCTATGCCCTTCAGAAGGCGGGCGCCGTTGAAACGTCGGGGATGCGGAATCTCGGGCCCCTGCTGGACGATTTCGCCGACACCGCGGCCGTTATCGAACAGCTCGATCTGGTCATCTCCGTCGACACGTCCGTGGCGCACTTGGCGGGGGCGCTAGGCAAGCCGGTGTGGATCCTGCTGGCGCGCAACGCCGACTGGCGCTGGCTGGTGGACCGCGACGATACGCCCTGGTATCCCACGGCCCGCCTCTTCCGTCAGGACCGGCTGGGCGACTGGGACGGTGTGCTCGCCCGCGTCGCCCAGGAACTCCGGGTCCTTATGGGCCGGTGATCGGGTCGCCTATCTTCCATTCCCCGGCCAACCATGCCTTCAGCTCGCTGCGCACAGTGTTGAACGACGTTTCCCACGACGCCAGCGGGTGGCGGAAGAACAGGCGCATGCTCGGACACCAGGGGATCATGGGAGTGCCCAGCTGCTGCCAGATCAGCGGGGTCTCCGAGGTCCGCAGAACCCAGGTGGGCACGCCGAGGGCGCCCGCCATCCAAGCCACCGAGATCAGCGGCGTCACCACCAGATCCAGGGCCGATATCAGCGCCATCACGTCGTCCAGGTCATCCTTGAGGTCGACGCCCTCCGGATGCAGGAAATGGAAGCCAAACCGCTGCCCGGCCTTCGTAAAGATCTCGACTTCCTCGGGCTCCGTCGCATACTGAAGATTGATAAGGGCGATGTCGTAGCCAAAGATCTGCGCGATGTCTTCGGGGGCCGTGTACTGAAGGTCGCGCATACGGTTGTGGATTGCGCTGCGCCACGATACGCCGATCAGCGGACGCCCGCCGAAGCGGTCGCGCAGGTACGCGCGCCAATACTCGACGCGGGTGGCATCGGCGACAAGGTACGGATCGGTGCGGACCATATGCCGGTTGGCAAGGCTCCAGACCGTGCGGATGTGCTCGCGCGTTTCATACCAATAGTGCTTGGGCAGGTGGCCGACCGGCGCCTTGTAACGCAGGCCGGGGTCGGCCGCGCGCGGATCCACCTTGACCCGGCGCTGGACGTACTCGAACTCCGGGAAGGTGCGCTTGAACAGCGGGATCAGCCGGTGGTCGCACTCCAGCATGACGCGCTTTGCATCGCGCCGTAGGAGGTGCAAATACCACGAGAACATGATCTCGTCGCCCATTCCCTGTTCCATGTAGACGAGGATGCCGTCTTCGGTGAGATCCTGGCCGTCCCAGATGGGCTTGCGGTAGGGGCGCCGCGCGGAGGTGAAACCCGGAATGGCCCAGCGGGAATCGTAGGCCTTGAAGCCCTGCTCGATCTCGCCGACGGTCAGCAGCGCGTAGGCCAGCCCATGTTCGGCCTCAACGTACTTCGGATCGAGTTCCAGCGCCTTGCGCAAACATCGGATGGAGGCACCGAAATCGCCGCGGCCGCGCATCACCGCGGACAGGTTGAGGTAGGCGGACTTGAGCTTCGGGTTGAGCTTCAGGGCGGCCTGAGCCGCGGCGGCCGCCTCCTCGTTGCGGAACTGGAAGCTGAGGGCAACGCACAGGGAGTTCCACGCCTTGGCATACTTCGGGGCCAGGATGACCGCCCGCTTCAGCGCCTGCTCCGCCTCCTCGGCGCGGGTCAGCTCGTTGAGCGTGTTGCCGAGGTTGTACAGAAGAACCGGCTCGCTCGGAAAGAGGGCGACGGACCGGCGCATGTACTGCGTCGCCAGTTCCGGCTGCCCGGCCGTCTTCAGCTCGATGCTCAGCGCGTTCCAGCACGTGGGGTCGTCCGGCACCTTGTCGAGGACGGAGCGGATGAGTTCCGTCACCTCAGCGTTGCGCTTGAGCTGGAGAAGGCTCTGGACCAGGGCGTCAGTGAGCGTCGCGCTCTCGGGGTCGGCGTCGTGGCCGATCTTCAGAAAAGCGACCGCGTCCTGGTGGCGGTTGCGCGAGCGCAGGAACAGGCCAAGTTCACGGCTCGCCGGTACGCGCTGCGTCGGGAACAGGGTGGCGCGAAGCAGCCAGGATTCGGCCTGCGGCGCCTCGTGGGTGCGCACGAACGTCTGCCCGAGGAGCAGGATCGCGTCGGCGCTGGCGGGGTCCTGGGCGAGGACGCGGCGAAGCATGGACAGCGTCGGCGCGTTCTGCGAGCGTGCGGCGAGCAGCCCGGCCTTCGCCAGCTGCGCCGGAAGGTGGTCCGGAGCTGTGTGCAGGAGCTGGTCCAGCAGCGCCTCGCCTGCCGCTGGCCTGCCCAGCTTCAGGTAACACAGGGCAAGGGCGTACCGGGTTTCGGGCGCCAAATCGGTGGGCTCGGCCCAAAAATCAGCCACGGCGACGGCGCGCTCCGTGGCGCCTACAGCGGTGCAGGTGCGGATCAGGCGTTCGCGCGCTTTCCGGTGTTCGGGCTGCGCCGCCAGAATGGCTTCGTAGACTGCGATGGCCTGCTCCCGGTCGCCGATCATCTCCAGCGCCAAGGCATGGTTCATCGCGGAGCGCGGCGTGCTGTCGAGCGGCGCGGCCTGGGCAAGCAGCTCCGCCGCCTCGCGCGGGTTTCCGCACTGGATGGCGATGTTGGCAAGGAGGTTCAGGCCATCCACCGATTTCGGATCGTGCTCTAGGGCAGCCCGGACGAGGGTGGAGGCATGGTCCACGTGACCGTGCGCCAGGGCGGATCGCGCTTCGCTGATACGTGCGTCCATGGGTGAAGCTGTCGTTCTCTAAGGCCGTGTGTCGGGCGGAATCGTGCCGCGGGACCATAGCACGTTTCGCGGTACGGCAGGCATAGGCACAAAAAAAACGGGGGCGCCGAAGCGCCCCCGCCCTAGACCCGTGATTTCGATTAGAACTCGAAATCGTTGGCGTCAACGGTGCTGACGCCCTGGATCTGCAGCGTCAGGTACTGCGAACCCGTGCCGTGGATGAGCACGGTCACCTGGTTGTCACCCGACGAGTAGAAGGTGACGGTGCTGACGGCCGGGGTGCCCACCGCGCCAGCGCTGGCCACCGCGGTGAAGCCCGGAGCGCCACCAGCGTACGAACCGAAGCCGACGAGGCGGATCTTGTCCGAACCGTCCTGGAAGCCGTACACCTGGTGCGTGCCGGCAGCCGCGAACGACACGCCGACCTGCGAGAAGACGAAGCGATCGGCACCGTCGCCACCGTACAGGGTGTCGTTGGCAATGCTGCTGTCACCAGCCCACAGGGTGTCGTTGCCGTCACCGCCCGACAGGATGTCGGCAACGCTGACGTTGCCGTACATCAGGTCGTTGCCGGCGCCACCGAACAGCGTGTCACCAGCGGTGGTGCCGGCGTTGGCGCCGAGACCACCGGTCGAGGTGCCGGTGATGGTGTCGTTGCCGTCGTCACCATACACGGTCTGCGAAGCGGTCGAGGTGATGATCAGGTCATTGCCCGTGCCGCCGTACAGCAGGGCGGTGCCCGTGCCGTTCAGACCGTCGATGGTGTCATCGCCGTCGCCGCCGAAGATGGTGGCGGCCGCAGCGTCCGACAGGCCGAGGAAGTCGTTGCCGGCCTCGCCGAAGATGCGCAGGGTCGCGCCCGTGCCACCCGTGACGGTATCCGCACCCTCACCGCCGTACAGCGTGTCGGTGCCGGCAATGGCGTTGATGACGTCGTTGCCCGCGCCGCCCGACACGAGGTCGTCGCCAGCGCCGGCGATCAGGCTGTCGTTGCCGTCGCCGCCGAACAGCGAGTCGTTGCCGTCCGTGCCGTCGACGGTGTCGTTGCCGGCATCACCGTACAGCAGGTCGTTGCCCACGCCGCCGTCGAGGTTGTCGTTGCCGTCGCCGCCGAACAGGCTGTCGGCATCCGAACCACCCGACAGGGCGTCGTCGCCCAGGTTGCCGTACAGCAGGTCGGTGCCGGCGGCGCCCGTCAGGACATCGTTGCCCTGGCCACCGAACAGCGAGTCGTTGCCATCACCGCCATCGAGCACGTCGTCGCCCAGGTTGCCATACAGCAAGTCGGCACCGGTCGCGCCGCGAGCCACGTCGTTGCCCTGGCCGCCGAACAGCGAATCGGCGCCGTCGCCACCGCTCAGCAGGTCGGCACCGAGATTGCCCTCGAGGACGTCGTCGCCAGCGTCGCCCAGCAACGTGTCGTTATCCTGACCGCCGTACAGCGTGTCAGCGTCTTCGCCACCGGCGATGCTGTCGGCGCCAAGGTTGCCGTACAGCACGTCGCCGCTGCTGCCACCGTCGATGATGTCGCCGTCCTGACCGCCGAACACGGTGTCGACACCAGCGCCGCTGGAGATCAGGTCGCTGCCCTGGTTGCCGTAAACGATGTCGTTGCCGTCCAGAGCGACGATGGTGTCGGAACCCGCCAGGCCGCTGATCGAGTCGGCGCCCGACGTTCCGGTGAGCGAATCGCTCGAAGTGGTACCAGTGATGTTCGCCATATTTATAACTCCCGTAAGCTTCGAAGCTATTGCGAGAATTGTTGGGGAGGCTGAATTAAGGTCAGCTCCTGACGAGGATCTATTACCTTACAATTCACATGTACCCCCCATCAATCACGAACCCCGCGCCCTTGCCGGCCAAGGGGGACGAAGCAAGCTTCTTGTACAGTGACCTAGCGGCGCACGCAAGCGCGGCACGCAACTCCTGATAATATGCAGACGGCCTTTGAGTTTTGTAGCTTTCGAGTGTGGCGGGCGCGCAACACTCGCACGCGGCAAATCCCGTCCCAAGCCGCTTCCGAGCCCCTCCGACCGTCCGTTTGCGCCTGAAACGCCCCGGAACCTGTGCCGAGAGCCCTCGCCGTAGCCGACTCAGGCGGGCGAAACCGCACCAGAAGGGTGATTCGACAGCCAAGTCCCCAGTTCAGAGGCCAATCGCTCAACCACGGTGTCCCAATCGTCCTGTTCTTCCTGCCAGAAGCCACGAACGGTGGGGAGCCAGCGCGAGCACCTCCCTTTGAAATCATAGCGCCAGTCGTTCTGGTCGCGGCGAAGGAGCGCGAAGGCTGGGCGACCAATGGCGTGGGCCATCGGTATGGTGGAGTTGGCGATTGAAACGACGGCGTCGCAGGCCGCAACCTGCGCAGCGAGCGCATCCAGGCTCCTCAGCGCGTCGAGGTCGGGATCGGACAGGACGTCGACACCGTGCATGGCCCGCACGGCGGCAAGATCTGCTGCGACGTCGCCATATTGCAGGCTGACGAAAGTGATCCCCGGCAGCGAAAACACCGGTCCCCAATGCTCCAACGGGAAGGCAAACGACCGGTGCGCGATTGGTTTCAAACTGCGCCACGCGATGCCGACGACGGGCCCCCCGGTGCGGCGGTACCGGCGGCACAGGCGCCGGACAAGGTCGGGGTCAGCCTTGAAATAGCCCGACGGAACGGGCCGGCCGGCGGCGCCCAGCCGCCACGCGAGGCCGCCCATCGCGCACTGCACATCGGTCGTCCCGGCGGCGCGGTCGGGCGGCGCGGTGCGCTCGACGACGCGCGCGCTGGGGAACGAGCGCTGCATAAGCCCGACGAGCCGGTGATCGCACTCCACAACGCACCGGGTGCCGCCACGCAGAAGCGGCTCCAGGTATCCCGAATCCCAGATCTCGTCACCGATGCCCTGTTCGGCCCAGACCAGCAGCGTGCGGCCGTTCAGCGGTTCGCCGTTCCACACCGGTTGCGGAAAGGATTGCAGCGGCCAGAGCTGACGGGCGGAGGGGAAGTCCGGCAACTTCCACCGCCATTCATACTCGGGCAGGCCCTCTTCGGCACGCCCGACGGCCAGCAGGGCGACGGCCCGGTTGAACCGGCCGCGCGGGGCGTCGGGCGTCAGCCGCGCACCTTCATCATAGTGCGGCATCGCCTCGTCGATCCGCCCCCGATTCTTCAGCACCATCGCCAAGCCATAGTGGAATGCCCCCTGATTCGGGGCAACGCGCAGCGCGCGCCGCGCCAGCCGTTCCGCCTCACGCCAGCGGCGCACCTCGACCAGAGGCGCCTGAGCGTTGGCATACAGCCACGGATCGTCCGGATAACGGGCCAGCGTCCGCCGCGTCCAGGCGACGGCGGCGTCGAAGCGCAACTGCCCGGTTAGGGCCGAGGTGATGCAATTCATCGCCGCACGGTCGCGGGTGTCCAGCGCCAGCGCCCGCCGCGCCCAGCGTTCGCCCTCGACGAATCGGCTCTGGCGGCACAGGGCTTCGGCGAGGCGCGTCAGCACCGGCGCGTCGTCGGGCGTCCGGACGAGAGCGTCGCGGGCGACTGCTGCGGCTTCCTCCGGACGGTTCCGGTCCAGATACAGTCTGCACAGCGCCAGACGGGGCTCCCGCGCGTCGGGGGCGAGACGGAGCGCCCGGTTCCAAGCAGCGATGCTGCCGCCTGCGTCCCCCGTCTTCCGCCGCGCCTTGGCCAACTGCTCCCAGGCGCCTCCGTCGCCGGGGGCCAGGGTGAGGGCCTTGCACAGCGTGTCAGCTGCCTCCTCAGGACGGTCGAGTATGAGCAGTACGGCGCCGCAGTTGCGCCACACCGCCGGCTGCGCGGGCGCGAGGCGAAGGGCGTCGCCATAGGCGGCCAGGGCTTCGGCAAAGCGTTCGGTGCTGACGAGAAGCGCGGCGACGTTGGTGTGGGCATCCGCGAAGTCGGGCTGCACTGCGACGGCGTGACGCAAGGCCGCCATCGCGTGGCCGGATCGTCCGAGGTCCTTCCGGCAAAGGCCGAGATTGCACCACGCTTCGGCGAACTCCGGCTTGAGGGCGACAGCGCGTTGGAAGGCGTGCACGGCCGCCTCGTGCCGTGCGCCGGCCCGCAGCAAATTGCCGAAGTTGAAGTGCAGTTCGGCGCGCTCGGGCTCCAGCCGCAGCGCCCGGTCCATCATCACCTCGGCCTCGGCCGCCGCCCCGTCACGGCGCAGCGCCTGGGCGAGATTGGCGAAGGCAGTGGCCTGATGCGGAACGCAGGCAATCAGCCGGCGGTAGGCGGCAATGGCCGCCTCGATCCGGCCGGTGCGCAGCAGCACCCGACCCGCCAACATGCGAGCTTCGGCGTTGTCGGGAGCATGCTCCAACAGCAAGGTCAGCGTGCCCAGCGCCTGCGCCAGTTGCCCCGTGGCGAGCGCCTGTCCGGCCTTCGAAATCAGTCTCGCCGTTTGAAGGGGATCAAAGGCCAAGGCGCGCCGAGACGGGGGCGTCGGCCAGCGACACCCAGCCGCCCCGCTCCATGCTGGTGTACAGCGCGTGCAGCAGCCGCAGCGACTTCATGCCCTCGTCCACGCCGACGGGCACATCGGTGCGTCCCTGCCGCAGCGTCTCCAGGACGCCGCGCAGGTAGGGGCCGTGGCCCAGGCCGTAGCCGGTCGGCACCTCCTGCGAATGCAGCGCCGGCACGTCGGCGTCGCCAGGGTGCGCGTCGACCGGTTCCCACGTCTCGATGCGGTTCAGCGCGATGCCGCCGATCTTGGCCAGCGCTTTCTCGCCGACCAGATGCAGCGACGCTTCGAAGTCGCGCGGGCGGGCCGAGGTCGTCGCCTCGATGGTGCCCATGGCGCCAGATGCGAAGCGCACCGCGGCCACCGCCGTGTCCTCGGCCTCCAGGCTGTTCAGCACGGCTTGGCCGGCGGCGCATACGGCCTCGACCGGGCCGGCCACCCACTGCAGCGCGTCCAGGTGGTGGATGGCCTGCTGCGCCAGGACGCCGCCGTCCATCGACCAGCGGCCGTGCCAGGGGTCATCGTAGTAGGCCTGGGTGCGGCACCAGTGCACACGCACGCCGGCCAGCACGATGCGGCCGAACCGCCCCTCCTCCACGGCGCCGCGCACGAAGCGCATTGCCGGGTTGTAGCGGTTCTGCTTCACTACGGCGCAGATCAGGCCGCGCGTCGCGGCGGCGTCGCGCATGGCCAGCGCGTCCTCGGGCCGCAGGGCGACCGGCTTTTCGACGACCACGTTCACGCCGCGCTCGATCAGCGCCAGCACGTGCTTGGCATGGTTGCCGGATTCGGTGAGCACGCAGACCAGGTCCGGCTCCGCCGCGGCGAGGCCGTCCAGGCCGTTGACGACGCGAGCCCCTAATGCGGCGGCGAAGCGCTCCGCCTTCTCCGGCACCAGATCGGCGCAGGCCACCACCTGGGCCTCGCCCGCCAATTCGTCGCGGAACACTTCGAGATAGCGTTGCGCCACACGGCCGCAGCCGAGCACGCCGATACGCACGGGATTGCTCAAGACGACGCCTTCCTGCTAGTTCGACGGTTCGAATCGGATCGTACCAGAGTCGCCGGCCGGAATCGCCGGCGCCGGGGGTACGTTGGTACGCTTAGCGGCTCCCGCCGCACCGGCCAAGTGAAAACGGCCGGTCACGCTTGACTGGAACCGGGCTGACGCATGCACGACGCCGCCATTTTCCTGACCGAGGGCACCAGCAACACCGGCCCGCGCCTGTTCGGCAAGGACGTTGCCAACGCCGGCCTGATCCGCGCCCTGGTCGGCGCACAGGCCGAGCGGCCGCTGCACTTCTGCGTGGCCGACCGGCGCACGCCGGACGCCATCGCCGCGCAGTTCGGCTTCGACAAGCCAACGGCGGCGCGTGTACGGCCGATCGCCTTCGACCAGATCACGCAGGCACCGGGCGTCGACGTGCTGATGCACGGGCAGCCGAACATCTACCACTTCGCCTGGCAGCGCCGGCCGGAGCACGCGCGCGCCTTCAGCCTGTGCGGCCTGATCCACACGCTGGCCCCGCCGGCCACGCAGGACGTCATCGGCAAGGTGCTGACCACGCCCGTGCAGCCCTGGGACGCCCTGGTGTGCACGTCGCGCGCCGTGCTGCACACCGTGCGCGACCTGCTGGACGGTTGGGGTGAGTTCCACAAGGCGCGCTTCGGCGGCAGCCGCGTGCCGCAGATCCAGTTGCCCATCATCCCGCTGGGCGTCGACTGCGCGCGGTTCGAGCGCACGCCGGCCCGCCTCGCAAAGGGACAGGAATGGCGCAAGCGGCTGCGCATCCAGGACGGCGAGGTCGCCATCCTGTGGATGGGCCGTCTTTCCTTCTTCGAGAAGATGCACCCCTTCGCTACGCTGGCCGCGGCCGAGATGGCGGCGAAGCGGACGTCACGCAAGCTGCACCTGATCTTCGCCGGCTGGTTCCCGCACGAGGCGCACGAAGCACAGTACCGCCAGCTGGCCACCGCCTTCGCCCCGTCGGTGACCGTTCACTTCGTGGACGGCAACAACCCGGACGTGCAGAACGGAATCTGGTACGCGGCCGACGTCTTCACGTCACTGGTGGACAATGTTCAGGAAACCTTCGGACTGGCGCCGGTGGAGGCCATGGCCGCCGGCCTGCCCTCGGTGGTCAGCGACTGGGACGGCTACCGCGATACCGTCACCGAAGGCGAGGTGGGCTTCCGCATCCGCACCATCATGCCCGCCGCCGGCTGCGGCTTCGAACTGACCCGCACGCACACGTCGCATCATATGAGCTACCAGAACTACGTGGGCGCGGTGGCGCAGAGCACCGCGGTGGACATCGAGGCGGCCGCCCAGGCCTTCGCCACCCTGGCCGACGATGCGGAACTGCGCCGTCGATTCGGCGAGGCGGCGCGGACCCGCGCGCTCCAGGTGTTCGACTGGCCGGTGATCGCGCGGCAGTACCGCGCGCTGTGGGCCGACCTCGCCACCGTGCGCGCCAAGGCGCCGGAGGTGGCGCATCCCGGCTACCCGCTGATGCGCGACCCTTACGCCCTGTTCGCCAATTTCGCCAGCGAGAGCCTGGGTTCGGACAGTGTGCTGACGCTGGCCGATGACGCGGCGCCCCAACGGCTGGCCGCCATCCGCGCCGTCGACATCAACACCTTCGCCCGCTACTGGCAGTTCGACGCGGCGGGCATGCAGGCGCTGCTCGACCGGGTCGCCGTCGCCGGCACCACG
>NZ_DASPMG010000002.1:0-2184 GCF_035627195.1 Azospirillum sp. | reverse complement strand
TCGACCTCGCGCTGAAGTTCGAGGATTCGGGCGTCGCGGCCATCATCTACACCGACATCAACCGCGACGGCGCCATGGGCGGCGTCAACGTCGAGGCCACGGCCGACCTCGCCTTCCACCTGACGACGCCGGTGATCGCGTCGGGCGGCGTCTCCTCCATCGACGACCTGGTGGCGCTGAAGGCCGAGGAGCGCACGGGCATCGCCGGCGTGATCTGCGGCCGGGCGCTGTACGACGGCCGCATCGACCCGCAGGCGGCGCTGGCGCTGCTGTCCGCCCCGGCCCGCGAGGAGACCGACTGGTGCTGAAGATGCGCGTCATCCCCTGCCTGGACGTCAAGGACGGCCGGGTGGTCAAGGGGGTCAACTTCGTCGACCTGGTGGACGCCGGCGATCCGGTGGAGCAGGCGCGCGTCTACGACCGCGAGGGCGCGGACGAGCTGACGTTCCTGGACATCACCGCCAGCCACGAGAACCGCGACACCATCTTCGACGTGGTGCGCCGCACCGCCGAGCAGGTGTTCATGCCGCTGACCGTCGGCGGCGGCGTCCGCACGGTGGAGGACATCCGCAAGCTGCTGCTGGCCGGCGCCGACAAGGTGTCGATCAACACCGCCGCCGTGCACCGGCCGGAGTTCGTGCGCGAGGGGGCCGAGAAGTTCGGCAGCCAGTGCATCGTCGTCGCCATCGACGCCAAGCGCACGGGCGAGAACAAGTGGGAGGTGTTCACCCACGGCGGCCGCCGCGAGACCGGCCTGGACGCCATCGACTGGGCGCGCCGCATGGCCGAGTACGGGGCCGGCGAGATCCTGCTGACCTCCATGGACCGCGACGGCACCAAGAGCGGCTTCGACCTGGCGCTCACCCGCGCCGTGGCCGATGCCGTGCGGGTGCCGGTCATCGCGTCGGGCGGCGTCGGCACGCTCGATCACCTCGTGGAGGGCATCCGCGAGGGGCACGCGACCGCCGTGCTGGCCGCGTCGATCTTCCATTTCGGCACCTACACCATCGGTCAGGCCAAGGCGGCGCTGGCGCAGGCCGGCATCCCCGTGCGCCCGGCCCGCCAGGAGATCCCCATCCATGGCTGATCCCAAACCGGGCGCCGAAGTCCTGGACCGTCTGTACCAGACCGTCCTGTCGCGCAAGGGCGCCGACCCGGAAAGCTCATACACCGCCAAGCTGTACGCCCGCGGCACGCCGAAGATCGCCCAGAAGCTGGGCGAGGAGGCGGTCGAGGCGATCATCGAGGCGATGCGCGGCGACAAGGACAAGCTGGCGGCGGAATCGGCCGACCTGCTCTACCACCTGCTGGTGCTGTGGGCCGACGCCGGGCTGGAGCCGGGCGAGGTCTATGCCCGGCTGGCGGCGCGCGAGGGCACCAGCGGCATCGACGAGAAGAAGTCCCGCAAGACGGCGGGGTAAGCAAGGCAGGGCGAGGGGCACATGTGGGATCACCTTCCTCCGGCCTCCCTGCTCGGCGCCGGCGGCAGCACCTACCAGGACTGCTTCACGGTCCCCCTCGGCCCGGCGCCCGTCACGCTGGACGAGGCGATCCCGGCCTTCTTCCATTCCGCACCGCCGTGGTTCGACGCCCTGATGGGGCTGCGCAACACGCTGGTCAAGCCGTTCGGCCTGAAGACGGGCGGCGGTCCGGCCCCGGTGCTGACGCCGCCGTTCCGTGTCGGGCAGAGCATCGGCGTGTTCCGCCTCGTGGCGCTGGCGCCGGACGAGGCCGTGTTCGGCGAGGACGACCGGCACCTGGACTTCCGCGCCTCCATCCTGATCCGGCGCACCGAACAGGGGCAGAGCCTCGCCCTGTCCACGGTCGTGACCGTGCACAACGGGCTGGGGCGGTGCTATCTGGCCGTGGTCAAACCCTTTCACCGTTTGATCGTGCCGATCATGGCCGGCAACATGGCGCGCCTGCTGCACAAGGCGGTTTGACCGCAAAAAGACGACGGGAGAAGGAAGACGAGATGACCCAGGCCTACGACGACAACAACGTGTTCGCCCGCATCCTGCGCGGTGAGATCCCCTGCAAGAAGGCCTATGAGAGCGAACACGCGCTGGCCTTCCACGACATCAACCCGCAGTCGCCCACGCACATCCTGGTCATCCCGAAGGGCCGCTACGTCGACTACGACGATTTCGCGGCCAACGCGTCCGACGCGGAGATCGCCGACTA
>NZ_DASPMG010000001.1:0-9089 GCF_035627195.1 Azospirillum sp. | reverse complement strand
GCCGCAGTAGTCGACGAAATACTCCAGGTCCCGGGCGTTGGTGCCGTGCGGGATCCAGGCGAAGCCGTAGTCGCCGCCGGGCAGCACGCGGATGCCGCGCTTCAGCATCTTGCGCATGGTCTCGCAGGCGATCTCGGTTTCACGCTGGTACTTGATGGCGAGCGGGCTGTCCGGTTTGATGCCCCAGTCGGCGGCGTCGCGGCCGGTGCGGATCAGCCACGCCAGGGCCGGCGCCACGATGTGCTTGTGCTTGGCGGCCTCCAGCATGTCCAGGGCCTCTTCGTCGGCGTAGGAGGCGTGATAGATGATGTCCACCCCGTGGCGGACGCACATCTTCACCGATTCCGCCGAGCGCGCGTGGGCGCACACCCGCTTGCCCCGGCGGTGCGCCTCGCTGACGGCCATGGCGACCTCGTCGTCGCACATGGGCGTCTCCTCGGCCGCCACGCCGGCGATCTCCTCGCCGGAGATGTTCAGCTTCAGGAGGTCCACGCCGTACTTGATGAACATGCGCACGGCGCGGCGGATCTCCTCCGGCCCCGTGACGATCCAGCCGAAGCTCAGCTCCGGCGCCGGGATGTGCGGCGGCGAGGTGTCGCCGAGGCCGCCGGTCGTGGCGATCTCCTGCCCGTTGGCGAGGTAGCGCGGGCCGGGAATCAGGCCGCTGTTGATGGCGTTGCGGATCACCACGTCCAGGCGCGGCTTGGCCGCGGCGGCGCCGACGCAGGAGGTGAAGCCGCTGTCGATGTAGGTCTTCGCCACCTTGGCGGCCCACAGCGTGTGCTCCTCCGGCGGCATGCGCTGGATGGATTCCAGGTCCGGCTGATCGTTCCAGGAGAAGTGGGTGTGCGCCTCGGTCATTCCGGGCATCAGCGTGGCGCCGGCGCCGTCGATCACCGTGGCGCCCACGGTGGGCAGGCTGCGCAGGCTGCGCGCGACGCGGCGGATGCGGTTGCCCTGGATCAGCACCTCGCCGGTGTAGGGGTACTCGCCCGTGCCGTCGAGAATGCGCACGTTCGTCACGAGAACGTTCGCCATCGGTATCCTCCCTCTCTCCGCCCGGCCATCTATCGCGACCTTGGGTGTGGCGGTGGTGTCTAGCCGCGGGCCATCAGGGCCTCGCTCAGGATCGCGGTGCTGTCGGTGGCCCGCTCCAGCGGGATCCAGTGGCCGCAGCGGTTGAGCACGCGCACGGCCGCCGCCCCGTTCATGCGGTCGGCGATCGTCCGCGCCACCGAGGCCGGCGCCACCGCGTCCTCATCCCCGGCGACCAGCACGGTGCGCGCCCGGATGCGGGCGGGATCGGCGGCTTCCGCCCCGGCCAGCGCCTCGCAGGTCCTGGCGTAGCCTTCCGGGCACTGGCGCATCACCGATTCCCGCACGAAGGCGGCGACCGCCGGCTGGTTCGTGCGCGTGTCGCTGGACAGCGATCCCTGCACGATGGCGTCGGCGATCGGCTGCATGCCCTCGTCCCGGGCCTTGGCGGCGCGGTCGCGCAAGCCCTGCCGCCCGGCGTCGGCCGGCGCCATCAGCGGGCCGTAGAGGGTGAGCGAGCGGACGAGGTTCGGGTGCTCCACCGCCAGATGCTGCGCCACAATGGTGCCCAGGGAGTGGCCGGCGACATGCGCCCGTTCGATGCCCAGAACCTGGCAGACCTTCGCCATGCCGGCAACGAACAGGCCGATGGAGAGCGGGCTTTCCGGCGTCTTCGACCGCCCCGATCCCGGCAGGTCCGGCCGGATCAGGCGGTAGCGGCTGCCCAGCGCCATGGCCTGCGGCGCCCAGGTGTTGGAGGTACCGCCCAGGCCGTGGATCATCAGCACCGCGTCGCCCTGCCCGTCCACCTCGACCGCCATGCGGTCGACCGTCACGGTCGCCATGGCGTCAGCCCTCCACCGGGTTTTCCAGGATGCCGATGCCGCCAATCTCCAGCTTCACGCGGTCGCCGGGCTTCAGGAACTTCGGCGGCGTGAAGCCCAGGCCGACGCCGGCCGGCGTGCCGGTCAGGATCAGGTCGCCGGGCTGCAATGTGATGCCGCGCGAGATGGTCTCGATCAGCGTCGGCACGTCGAAGATCAGGTCGCGGGTGTTGGAGTTCTGGCGCAGTTCCCCGTTCACCCAGCAGCGCACCGGCGTGTCGGCGAGGTCCACCTCGTCGGCGGTGACGATCCACGGGCCGAGCGGGCAGAAACTGTCGATCGACTTGCCCAGGAACCACTGCTTGTGCTTGGCCTGGATGTCGCGGGCCGTCACGTCGTTGGCGATGGTGTAGCCGAAGACGTGGTCCATGGCGGCATTCTTCGGGATGTCGCGGCCAGCGCGGCCGATCACCACCACCAGTTCCACCTCGTAGTCGATCTGGTCGCTGACCCCGTGCGGGTAGCGGATCGCGGCGCCGGGGCCGACGACGGTTTCCGGCAGCTTGGTGAAGACGATCGGATGCTCGGGAATGGCGTCCGCCGCGCCCTTGGCGCTGCTGTCGAAGCCGGAGCGGGCGAACTCGTGCGCGTGGTCGTGGTAGTTCTTGCCGACGCACATCAGGTTGCGCCGCGGCTGCGGGATCGGCGCCAGCAGCCGCACCTGCGACAGCGGAATGCCCGGCCCCGTGCGCACCAGCGCGCCCCGCAGATCGCGCCAGCCGCGGATCACGTCGGCCATGCCGAACGGCTTCGGCGCCCAGGCCGGCGGGTCCACCAGCCACGCCCGCCCCTCGGCATCGTCGACCTGCGCGACCTGCGCGCCTCCCTCCCCCTGAACCGTCGCCAGCTTCATCGGCTGCGCCTTCTTTGTTGGATGAACCTTATCGGTCTAAAATCGCCTCATCGCTGGTCCATCGTGATCCCGATTGGTTTGCTAGGTCAATTAGCCGTACGGCTGATTATTCGTATACCAATCGAGCAGATTGGCGCGGTGCCGCGCGTCGCCGTATGGTTCACATTGGTGCGCCCCAGGCGCGCAACCGGGGCCGGCGTCCATGACCAAGCCGCTGATCACCAAGCCGCTCATCAGGGCCGACGCGAAGCCGCTCGACACGCTGGGCCGGGCCCAGGTCGCCTACGACCACCTGCAGCGCTCCATCGCCTGCGGCCTCTGGCGCCCGGGCGAGCAGTTGCCGACCGAGCGCGACTTGGCGCAGTCGCTGGGGCTGGCGCGCAACACCGTGCGCCGCGCGCTGGACATGCTGGAGGCGGAAGGGCGCATCGCCCGCGGCGTCGGGCGCGGGACGTTCCTCGTGGACGGCGGTTCAGGCAACGGCATCGCCGTCACCCTGGCCGACGGCGTGCCACACATGTTGCCGGCAGGCTTCCTCAACGCCAGCCCGGCGCAGGTGATGGAGGTGCGCATCCTGCTGGAGCCGCCGGTGGCCGAACTGGCCGTCGGCCGCGCCACGCTGTCCGACTTCGCGGAGATGGACCGCTGCCTGCGGGAGTCCGAGGCCGCCCGCGGCATCGCTGAATTCGAGCATTGGGATGGCGCCCTGCACCGGGCGATCGTCGCCGCCTGCCGCAACGACCTGCTGGACGCCTTCTACACGGTGCTGAACCGCATCCGCGACCGGGCGGAATGGGGCCGCCTGAAGGAGCGCAGCCTGACGCCGGAGCGCCGGCAGTCCTACGAGGCGCACCACCGCGCCATCGTCGCCGCCATGAAGGCGCGCGACCCGGCGGCCGCACGCGACGCGGTGAAGATGCACCTCGTCGCCGTGCGGGACGCGCTGTTCGGAGCGTAACGGCCCGCCCGCGCCTGTGCGGGGGCGGGCCGTACGATCAGCCCTGCGCCTTCGCTTCGATGCGGCGGCGGTGCAGGACGGGCTCGGTGTAGCCGTTCGGCTGCTCGCGGCCCTTGAACACGAGGTCGCACGCGGCCTGGAAGGCGACGCTCTGCTCGTAGTTCGGAGCCATCGGGCGGTACAGCGGGTCACCGGCGTTCTGGGTGTCCACCACCACCGCCATGCGCTTCATGGTCTCCATGACCTGCGCCTCGGTGCAGATGCCGTGGTGCAGCCAGTTGGCCATGTGCTGGCTGGAAATGCGCAGCGTGGCGCGGTCTTCCATCAGGCCGACGTTGTTGATGTCCGGCACCTTGGAGCAGCCGACACCCTGGTCGATCCAGCGCACGACGTAGCCCAGGATGCCCTGCGCGTTGTTGTCCAGCTCCTGCTGGATCTCGGCTTCCGACCAGTTGACGCGGTCGGCCATCGGGATGGTGAGGATGTCGTCCAGGCTGGCGCGCTTGCGGCTGGCCAACTCGGCCTGACGGGCGGCCACGTCCACCTCGTGGTAGTGCAGCGCGTGCAGCGTCGCGGCGGTGGGCGACGGGACCCAGGCGGTGTTGGCGCCGGCGCGTGGGTGGGCGATTTTCTGCTTCAGCATCTCGGCCATCAGGTCGGGCATGGCCCACATGCCCTTGCCGATCTGCGCCCGGCCCTTCAGGCCGCACAGCAGGCCCACGTCGACGTTCCAGTCCTCGTACGCCTTGATCCAGGCGGCGTTCTTGATGTCGGCCTTGCGGATGACCGGGCCGGCCTCCATGGCGGTGTGGATCTCGTCGCCGGTGCGGTCGAGGAAGCCAGTGTTGATGAACACCACGCGCTCGGCCGCCGCGCGGATCGCCTCCTTGAGGTTCACCGTGGTGCGGCGTTCCTCGTCCATGATGCCCATCTTCATGGTGTTGCGGGCCATGCCCAGCGCATCCTCGACCCGGCCGAACAGCTGGGAGGCGAAGGCGACTTCCTCCGGCCCGTGCATCTTCGGCTTCACGATGTACATGGAGCCGGCGCGGCTGTTGCGATGCTTGCCCAGGCCCTTCAGGTCATAGAGCGCGATGAGGCCGGTGACCATGGCGTCCAGGATGCCTTCCGGCGCCTCCGACCCGTCCTTCAGCAGAACGGCGTCGTTGGTCATCAGGTGGCCGACGTTGCGCACCAGCATCAGCGCGCGGCCGTGCAGCGTCAGCGTGCCCTTGCCGTCCGGCGTGGTGTAGGTGCGGTCGGGGTTCAGGTGACGCTCGACCGTGCCGGTGCCCTTGGGGAAGGTCGCGGTCAGGTCGCCGCGCATCAGGCCCAGCCAGTTGCGGTAGACCACCACCTTGTCGGCGGCGTCCACGGCGGCCACAGAATCCTCGCAGTCCATGATGGTGGTCAGCGCCGATTCGACGATCAGGTCGGCCACGCCCGCCGGGTCGGTCTTGCCGATGGCGTGGCTGCGGTCGATGCGGATTTCCAGGTGCAGGCCGTTGTTGGCCAGCAGGATGGACGCGGGCGCCGTCACCGCGCCGGTGAAGCCGGCGAACTTCTCCGGCTGCGCGAGCGCCACGGTGCGGCCGTCCTTCAGCGTGACGCGTAGCGCCCCGCCTTCGATGGCGTAGCCGGTCGACTCGGCGTGGCTGCCCTCGGCCAGCGGGGCGGCGCGGTCCAGCACGCCGCGGGCGTAGGCGATGACCTTCTCGCCGCGCTTCGGGTTGTAGCCCGCACCGCGCTCCGCGCCGTCGGCGTCGGGGATGGCATCGGTGCCGTACAGCGCGTCGTAGAGGCTGCCCCAGCGCGCGTTGGCGGCGTTCAGGGCGTAGCGCGCGTTCATCACCGGGACGACCAGCTGCGGGCCGGCGGTGGTGGAGATCTCGGGGTCGACGTTGGAGGTGGTCACGGTGAAGTCCGGACCCTCCGGCAGCAGGTAGCCGATCTCCTGCAGGAATGCCTTGTAGCCGGCGAGGTCGGCCGGCTGGCCGCGGCGCGCGCGGTAATACTCGTCGATCTTGGCCTGCAGCGCGTCGCGCTTGGCCAGAAGCTCGCGGTTGCGCGGGGCCAGGTCGTGCAGGATGGCGTCCAGCGCCGACCAGAACTGCTGCGAGGACACGCCGGTGCCCGGCAGGGCCTCGTCCTCGATGAAGCGGTGAAGCTCGGCGGCAACCTGCAACTCGCCGGCCTTGATGCGTTCGGTGACCATGACTGCTGATTCCTTCCTGGGTCGATACTCGGCGGTTCTTGCTTTTTTCGCTTTGGCTGACGCGTCTCACCGCGTGCCCGGCGGGGCACGGGCCACACCGTACACGCTCGCGCGCGCAGCGAAAAGAACAAGGGAGCCGTAACCGGGAAGGAAGCGGTGGGGGACCGGCCGAAGGCCGGCGGCGGCCGGTCCCCCGCGCAGGATTACTCCTCGCGCTGGCCCATCAGCTGGAGCAGCATCTGGAACAGGTTGATGAAGTTCAGGTACAGGCCGAGCGCACCCATGACCGCCAGCTTCATGTTCGCCTCATGGCCGTAGCCCTCGGCGTACTCTTCCTTGATGCGCTGCGTGTCGTAGGCGGTGAGGCCGGTGAAGACCAGCACGCCGATGACCGAGATGGCGAACTGGATCGCCGAGGAGCCGACGAAGATGTTCACCAGGCTGGCGATGACGATGCCGATCAGACCCATCATCAGGAAGGCGCCCATCTTCGACAGGTCGGCCTTGGTGGTGTAGCCCCACAGGCTCATGCCCGCGAACATGGCGGCGGTGATGAAGAAGACCCGCGCGATGCTGGCGCCGGTGAAGACCAGGAAGATCGACGCCATGGACACGCCCATGACGGCGCAGAACGCCCAGAAGGTCGCCTGGAGGGCGCCCACGGACATGCTCTGGAAACGCCAGGACAGCACCATGATGAAGCCCAGCGGGGCCAGCATGACCACCCACTTCAGCGGCGTGGTGAAGATCGGTACGTACAGCGCCGGGGTGCTGGCGACCAGGAAGGCGACCACGCCGGTGATGGCGAGGCCCAGCATCATGAAGTTGTAGACCCGCAGCATGTGCTGCCGCAGGCCCAGGTCGAAGGCCGCACGATCGATGGTGGGGGCGGCCGTGCCCCATCGGTTCTGGTTCGGGTACTGGTCGAACATGCAAGTCCTCCTGCGGGTTCAATCCGTCAACGGCGCCCGCTGACGAGCGGGCGCCGATCGTTTCTTGATATGGGGAAAGCGGCGGTCGCGGGTCAGTCGGCCGAGCCCTCCTGCACTGCGATCCGGTCGGGCTGCGGCGCGCGGCTGGCGGCGGCCTGGTTGTCCGAACGGGTCTTGATCAGGGACAGCACGACCGAGCCGGCGATCAGCGTGGCGGTGACGCCCAGCGCCAGCGCGGTCGGCACCTTCCAGACGTCGATCAGCACCATCTTCGTGCCGATGAAGACCAGGACCAGCGACAGGCCGTACTTCAGGTAGGCGAAGCGGTGGATGATGCCGGCCAGCGCGAAGTACAGCGAGCGCAGGCCCAGGATGGCGAAGACGTTGGAGGTGTAGACGATGAACGGGTCGCTGGTCACCGCGAAGATGGCCGGCACGCTGTCCAGCGCGAACATCAGGTCGGTCGCCTCGACCATCACCAGGACCAGCAGCATCGGCGTGGCCAGCAGCACCCCGTTGCGGCGCACGAAGAAGTGCGCGCCTTCGTAGGTGTCGGTCATCCGCACGTGGCGGCGCACGAAGTTCAGCAGGCGGTTGTTGGCCAGGTCCGGCTCGGCGTCCGCGGCCATCAGCATCTTGAAGCCGGTGAACAGCAGGAACGCGCCGAACAGGTAGATGGTCCAGTGGAACTGCTGGATCAGCGCCGTGCCGGCGAAGATCAGCGTCGCGCGCATCACCAGCGCACCCAGGATGCCCCAGAACAGCACGCGGTGCTGGTAGGCGGGGGGCACCGCGAAGTGCCCGAAGATCATCGCGATGACGAAGATGTTGTCGAGCGACAGGCTCCATTCGATGAGGTAGCCGGTCGTGAACTCCAGGCCCTTCTGGGCGCCCATGAACCAGTAGACGCCCGCGTTGAACGCCAGCGCCAGCGCCACGTAGCCGCTGCTGGTGATCAGCGCCTCGCGGACGGACACCTGATGGGGACGGCGGTGGAAGACGCCCAGATCGAGGGCGAGAAGAACGACGACGAAGGCGTTGAAGCCTATCCAGAGCCAGGGCGATGTCTCCATCGAGCCCTCCAAATGCGGTTACGCCCGTCGGCGCAAGAGCAGGTGAAGGGATCCGACATCACAGGTGGCGACCCACCTGCCAGAGGGGCCCGGATCCGAGCAGGCCTTTCACGTAGACTCTGCCGCGCATCCTGTCAAGGGGGGCTCCCGCGCGATCAAAACGCCTTGGAACGGTTGTCCCAGGGGCCATATGGGGCGGCAGGAGCAACCACCCGAGCAGGTGTTCGTGAGCGATAATCATCACCGGCGGCTCGACCGCCGGGTCGACCGCATCCAGGGCAGGCTGCCCGACCCGATGGCCAGGGCGCTGGGCCGGATCCGCACCCCGTCGGCCACGTGGATCCGCGTGCCGGCCGGCATCCTTCTGGTGCTGGGCGGGATCTTCAGCTTCCTGCCCGTGCTGGGCGTGTGGATGCTGCCGCTGGGCCTCGTCCTGCTGGCCTACGACATCCCACCGCTGAAGGCGCCCATCGGCCGCGTCCTGGTGTGGGGCGAGCGCCGCTGGCGCGAATGGAAGCGCCGCCGGCGCGGCAACGCCCGGCCCTACTCGTAATTCCACAGCATGTAGAGCCGCACGGCCAGCGCGTGCAGGTCGCCGGGCGGCGGCGCATCCGGGCCGCGCGCCTGGGAGGCGCGCCGGAGGGCCGTGTCGGAGAGGGCCATGTCGGACGGCGCATCGGGAGAGGACCCGTTGGCGGCCAGCCGCCCGGCCTGCAGCCGGCCGCCATACCGCAGGACCGACTGCGGCCAATCCGGTTCGTGCATCCCCTCCCCCACCGCATTTTTTGTCTTGGAATGCACTATACTGCAACCGCCAAGCATGAACAATCCCGCCCTTCGGCGAGGGGTTGCCCGGCGGATGCAACCGGATGCAACACGATGCAACGCATTCGGGCATGTGTTGCATTCGCCCACCGGCCCCGTTTTTCGCACGGGCCGCCCGCGCGCAGACGCCGGCCCCATGGTCGCATCCACCATGCCTCAATCTAGGAATATTGTCAAATCCCGGGAAGACCGAGGACCATGTCGGACGACCGTCGGGTTTCGAATGACGCGCCACCTACCGAACGCAGTTTTTTGACACAGATGGACACAGATGGACACAGATGAAGAAGATCTAATATTTTTTATTGATCTGT